>NZ_JBVIIT010000003.1:0-368967 GCF_055569615.1 Streptomyces sp. NPDC031379
ACGAGATCGGCATGGGCGACAACATCTGGCTCGGCGACCGCGACGCCGTACGCACCCCGATGCAGTGGACCCCCGACCGCAACGCGGGCTTCTCGACGTGCGATCCGGGACGCCTGTCCCTGCCCACGATCATGGACCCGGTCTACGGCTACCAGGTCACCAACGTGGAGGCCTCCATGTCCTCCCCGTCCAGCCTGCTGCACTGGACACGCCGCATGATCGAGATCCGCAAGCAGAATCCCGCCTTCGGGCTCGGCTCGTACACGGAACTGCAGTCCTCCAACCCGGCGGTCCTGGCGTTCCTGCGCGAGTACGGCGACGACCTGGTGCTGTGCGTGAACAACTTCTCCCGCTTCGCGCAGCCCACCGAACTCGACCTGCGGGCCTATGACGGACGGCATCCGGTCGAGCTGATCGGCGGTGTCCGCTTCCCCGCCATCGGTGAACTTCCCTACCTGCTCACCCTGCAAGGCCACGGCTTCTACTGGTTCCGGCTCGCCCGAGTCGCATCCCGCATCGGCCGCCGCCGCTGACCTCCCGGCGCCGAGGAAAGGACGCGTCACCATGCCGAAGACCATCACTCCCCGACCGAGAGCCGCCGTCGGCGTCGACGGCCCCCTGGCCTCGCTCGGCGCGCTGTTGCGTGAGTGGTTGCCGCGGCAACGCTGGTTCGCCGGCAAGGACCGGCCCGTCACCGATCTGTCGGTGCTGTCCGTGACCGAGCTGTTCCCGGGATGTATGCACCTGCTGGTGCACGCCTCGCACGCGCCCGTGCCCACGCCCGGCGGCACTCCCCCGCCCGGGGACTGCTACCAGCTGCTGCTGGGGCTGCGCGAGCACCTGGCGCCGCGGCTCGAGCGGGCGTTCATCGGGCGGGCGAGCGAGGGCCCGCTGGCCGGGCTCGCGGTCTACGACGCGCTGCACGACCCGCGCTCGGCCCATCTGCTGCTGGAGCGGCTGCGGCAGCCCGGCGCGGCGGGGCCGCTGCGCTTCGAGGCGGATCCGGCCGCACACCTGCCAGGGGGGCTGCCGCCGCGCCTGCTGGACGCCGAGCAGTCCAACTCGTCGATCGTGTACGGGGACGCGTACATCCTGAAGGTCTTCCGCCGCATCCAGCCGGGCGTCAACCCGGACCTGGAGGTGTCGGCCGCGCTGGCGGCGCAGGGCTGCACCCGGGTGCCCGCGCCGGTGGCCTGGTTCGGGACGACCGCGCCGCAGCCCGCCACGCTCGGCGTGCTCCAGCCGTTCCTGCCGGACGCCACCGACGGCTGGACGCTGGCGCTCGGGGCGCTCGCCGCCGGTGACGACTTCACCGTCGAGGCCCACGAGCTGGGACGGGCCATGGCCGAGGTGCACCTCTCCCTGGCCGAGGCGTTCGCGCCGGCCGGGCCGGGCGAGAACGGCCGCACGGCCGAGGCGATGTGCGCGCGGCTGGACGCCGCCGCGCACGCCGTACCCGGGCTGCGGCCCTTCGTGCCCGGGCTGCGGGCCGCGTTCGGAGCGCTCGCCACGTGCGACACCGGGCCGCCCGCCCAGCGCATCCACGGCGATCTGCACCTCGGGCAGGTGCTGCGGGCCGGCCGTGACTGGTTCGTCATCGACTTCGAGGGGGAACCGTCCCGGCCGCTCGCCGAGCGGCGGGCCCCGCAGTCCCCGGTGCGCGACGTGGCCGGGATGCTGCGCTCCTTCGACTACGCGGCCCGGCAGCGCCGCCCCTGGCGACCCGAGTGGGCGCGCCGCTGCCGGGAGGCGTTCTGCGCGGGCTACGCGGCCCGCGCCGGTTGGGATCCACGCAAGAAGCACGCGCTGCTGCGCGCGCACGAGACGGACAGGGCGGTCTACGAGGTGCTGTACGAGGCGAGACACCGACCGGACTGGCTGCCGGTACCGATGGCGGCGATCAAGCGACTCGCCGTGTGGGGAGGCTGAGTCATGGCACTGCGCGACACCACGCGCCCCGAGGCCGCGGGGCCCAAGGCACCCGCCGCCCCTCCCCCGGACTCCGTCCCGGGGAATCCCCCTCTCGCCGTGCTCGACCCAGCCGACCGCGGCCGGCTGCTGGGCGGCGCGCACCACGATCCGCACGCCCTGCTGGGCGCCCACCCGGTCGAGGGCGGCACCCTGTTCCGGGCGCTGCGCCCGAACGCCCGCGCGGTGAGCGTCGTGACCGACGGCACGCGGCACCGGCTCGAGTCGGAGGGCGACGGTCTCTTCGCGGCCGTCCTCCCCTGCTCGCAGATCCCGTCGTACACGCTGCTGGTGGCGTACGACGACGGCGAGCAGGAGGTGCACGATCCGTACCGGTTCCTGCCCTCCCTCGGCGAGCTGGACCTGCATCTGATCCGGGAGGGCCGGCACGAGCAGCTGTGGCAGGCGCTCGGCGCGGAGCCGATGACCCATCAGGGTGTGACCGGCACCCGCTTCACCGTGTGGGCGCCCAACGCCCAGGGGGTCCGGGTCGCCGGGGAGTTCACGTACTGGGACGGCACCCAGTACCCGATGCGCTCGCTCGGCGCATCCGGGGTGTGGGAGCTGTTCCTGCCCGGGATCGGCGAGGGCGCCCGGTACAAGTTCGAGATCACCTCCCGCTACGGCCATCGTTTCCTCAAGGCCGACCCGATGGCGCGGAGCACCGAGGTGCCGCCGGACACGGCGTCGATCGTGACGGCCTCGCGGTACGAGTGGGGTGACGCGGAGTGGATGGCGCACCGCGGTGACACGCCCGTGCACGAGGCGCCGTTCTCGGTGTACGAGGTGCATCTGCCGTCCTGGCGGCCCGGCTCGACGTACCGTCGGCTGGCCGACGAACTGCCCGCGTACGTCAAGGAGATGGGCTTCACGCACGTCGAGCTGATGCCGGTCGCCGGGCATCCGTTCAGCGGCTCCTGGGGCTACCAGGTCACGTCCTACTACGCGCCGACGCCCCGGCTCGGCTCGCCGGACGACTTCCGGTACCTGGTGGACGCGCTGCACCGGGCCGGCATCGGCGTGATCATGGACTGGGTGCCGGCGCACTTCCCGAAGGACGACTGGGCGCTGGCCCGGTTCGACGGGGATCCGCTGTACGAGCCCGGGGACTGGCGGCGGGCCGAGCATCCGGACTGGGGGACGTACGAGTTCGACTACGGGCGGACCGAGGTGCGCAACTTCCTCGTCGCCAACGCGGTGTACTGGTGCCAGGAGTTCCACATCGACGGGCTGCGCGTGGACGCCGTCGCCTCCATGCTCTACCTCGACTACTCGCGGGACTCCGGCCAGTGGGAGCCGAACGTCTTCGGGGGGCGGGAGGACCTGGACGCGGTGGCCTTCCTGCAGGAGATGAACGCCACCGTCTACCGGCGCTGCCCCGGCGTGGTCACCATCGCCGAGGAGTCCACCGCGTGGGACGGGGTGACCCGGCCGACGGACAGCGGCGGGCTCGGCTTCGGGCTGAAGTGGAACATGGGCTGGATGCACGACTCGCTGGAGTACGTCCAGAAGGAGCCGGTGCACCGCAAGTACCACCACAACGAGATGACCTTCGCGATGGTGTACGCCTACAGCGAGAACTACGTGCTGCCCATCTCGCACGACGAGGTAGTGCACGGCAAGCAGGCACTGGTGTCGAAGATGCCGGGCGACTGGTGGCAGCGGCGCGCCAACCACCGTGCCTACCTCGGCTTCATGTGGGCCCACCCGGGCAAGCAGCTCCTCTTCATGGGGCAGGAGTTCGCCCAGGGCGCCGAGTGGTCCGAGGCGCACGGTCCGGAGTGGTGGCTGCTCGGCGACGACTACCACTCCGCCGGCGATCACCGGGGGGTCCAGCGGCTGGTGCGGGACCTGAACGAGCGGTACCGGGCGACGCCCGCGCTGTGGCAGCGGGACACCGACCCGGGCGGCTTCCGGTGGGTGCTGTGCGACGCGGCGGACGACAACGTCTTCGCGTTCCTGCGCTTCGGCGCGCAGGGGTCCCCGCTGCTGGCGGTGTCGAACTTCTCCCCCGTCGTCCGGCACGACTACCGGCTGTGGGTGCCGGGCGAGGTGCCGGCCTGGCAGCAGGAGCTGAACACGGACGACGTCCGCTACGGCGGCAGCGGGGTCGGCACGGAGGGGCCGCTGAAACCGTCGGACGGTTTCCTGAACCTCACGCTCCCGCCGCTCGCCACGGTCTGGCTGACGCCGGAGCGCTGAAAGCCGCAGGTGTCGGCGGCGGTCCCAGGGGCAGTCGGGGGCTACGGACCCGCGACTGCCTCTCGGGGCACGTACAGAAGGGCGGCACCACGTGCGCACCGTCGGAGTGGAGGAGGAACTCCTTCTGGTCGATCCCTACAGCGGCGACCCGAAAGCGCTGGCGGCGGCCGTGCTCGCCCGTGCCGCACACGACGATCCCGGCCACGACGTGTTCGAGAAGGAGCTGTTCGGGCAGATGCTGGAGTTCGCCACGCATCCGCAGTCGGACATGGCGGCCCTGGGGGCGGAGATCGTGCGCTGCCGCAAGGAGGCGGCCCGGCACGCCGGGGAGATCGGCTGCGCGGTCGCCGCGCTCGCCACCTCTCCGCTGCCGGTCAGTCCCTCCCTCACTGTCAACGAGCGCTACGAGTGGCTGGCCGAGCGCTACGGGGTCGGCACCCGGGACCAACTGGTCTGTGGCTGTCATGTACATGTTTCTGTGGACTCGGACGAGGAGGGGGTCGCGGTCCTCGACCGGATCCGTCCGTGGCTGCCGGTGCTGATCGCGATCAGCGCCAACTCCCCGTTCTGGCAGGGCGGGGACACCGGTTACGCCAGTTACCGCAGCCGGGTGTGGGGGCGCTGGCCGTCGGCCGGGCCGACCGAGCTGTTCGGCTCACCCGAGCGGTACCACCGGCGCGTGGCGGACATGGTGGCCACCGGCGTCATCCTGGACGAGGCGATGGTCTACTTCGACGCCCGTCTGTCCGCCCAGTACCCGACGGTGGAGATCCGGGTGGCGGACGTGTGCCTGTGCGCGGAGACCGCCGTGCTCGTCGCCACGCTGGCCCGTGCGCTGGTGGAGACGGCCGCGCGGGACTGGCGGGCCGGCCGGCCGCCGCTCGACCACAGCGTGAGCCTGCTCAGGATGGCCGCCTGGCAGGCCGCCCGCGAAGGCTTGGAGGGTGAACTGCTCGACCCGGTGACCCTGCGGCCCCGCCCGGCCCCGGAGGTGTTGCACTCCGTGCTGGAGCACACGGGGGCCGCGCTCGACGCCAGCGGCGACGCCGCCCGCGCCGAGCAGGCCGTCGAGAAGCTGCTGCGGACGGGCAACGGCGCACGCCGACAGCGCGGGCTGCTGGAACGCCACGACAGCCTGCGGGACGTGGTCACCGCGTGCGTACGGCACACCCAGGACTGAGTGACCCGGTCAGAGGATCAGCACCAGGGCGTACACCAGGAAGAAGGCCGCGATCAGGGCGACGAGGACGAGGATCAGCGTCAGCGGCGCCTTGGCCCAGCCTTTGGGCGGATTGTGCGTCTCCTGGGGCCCTGCCCCGGGCAGGCTGCTCTCGGCGGGCGGGGTCTCGCCGGGCGGGACGCCGCCTCCGGGCTCCAGCCCGGTGGTGCGCTCGGGCTCCGGATCGGGGTTCACATGGCTCATGTCCTCCGAGTCCCCAGGACACGCCCACATCATCAGCTGATCACGACTTCCCCGTTCCCGGCACCGAACGCGCTCACCTGGGCTACATTCGAGCACCGCCGACACCGAGCCGATCGGCGGAGTGACCCTCCGTACACCACGGGAGCAGCGCATGCGGGACGTCGCCCTCGCTCCAGCCGTTACCCCGCCGCTCACCGGCGGCCTGGCCGACAGCCTCTTCGACACGGCGGACCGGAATCCGACCCTGCCCCTCCTCGCGCGCCGCGCGGACCCCGCTGCCTCCGTGTGGGAGGAGGTGACGGCCCTCGAGGTACGGGACGAGGTGATCGACCTGGCCAAGGGGCTGATCGCCACCGGCATCTCGCCCGGTCACCGGGTGGCGCTGATGACCCGTACCCGCTACGAGTGGACGGTGTTCAGCCACGCGCTGTGGGCCGTCGGCGCCGAGGTCGTGCCGATCCATCCGGCCTCCTCGCGCGACCAGGTCGAGTGGATCCTGCGGGACGCCGGCTGCGTGGCCGTGGTCGTCGAGGACGAGCAGGGCGTGATGACCGTCGGCACCGTGTGCACCAGGCTGCCGCGGCTGCGGCACGTCTGGCAGCTCGACGCGGACGCGCTGCACGAACTCGTCGAACGGGGCGCGGTGGTGCCGTACACCACCGTGGAGTCGCTGCGCCGGATCGTGCTGCCGGACTCCACGGCGGCCATCGTCTACACCTCCGGCACCTCGGGGCGTCCCCTGGGGTGCGCGCTCAGCCACCGCGGCCTCGCCTACCCCTGCGACACCCTGCTGGCCGGCTGGGCCCACACCGCGGCACCACCGGGCGTACAGCCCTCCGTCCTGGCCTTCCTGCCGTTCTCCCACGTCTACGGCATCATGATCATGCTGACGTGCGTGCGCGGCGGTGTGCTGATGGCACACGAGCCGGAGCTGTCCGAGGCGGCGCTGGCGTCGGCTCTGACCACGTTCCGGCCGACGTATCTGTACGGCGTGCCGTCGGTGTTCGAGAAGCTGTACAAGAATTTCTGGCGTGCCGCGGACCGGGCGGGCCGGGGGGCGCTGTTCGAGCGGGCCGCGCAGACCGCGCGGGACTTCGCCGCGGCCGAGGAACGCCGCCGGCTGGGCGGTGGTGCGGGCCCCGGGCTCGATCTCAGACTGCAACACGCCCTGTACGAGCGGACGGTGTACCGCAGATTGCGCGCGGCGCTCGGCGGCCGCGTCCTGCGCGGCACCTCCGGCGGTTCCTCGCTCAGCCGCGAACTGTCCCTGTTCTACGAGGGCATCGGCGTGTACGTCCATGACGGGTACGGGCTCACCGAGTCCTCCGGCGGGATCACCATGCAGCCGCTCGGCCGGGAGAAGTCCGGGACCGTGGGCCGGCCGCTGCCGGGCACCGAGGTCCAGGTGGCCGACGACGGGGAGATCCTGGTGCGCGGGCCGTCGGTGTTCCAGGGCTACGCCGGCGACGAGGCGGCGACGCGGGCCGCGCTGCGCGGCGGCTGGCTGGCCACCGGGGACATCGGGCGGCTGGACGCCGAGGGCTATCTGACGATCACCGGACGCAAGAAGGAGATCATCGTCACCAGCGGCGGCAAGAGCGTCGCCCCGGCCCCGCTGGA
Source organism: Streptomyces sp. NPDC031379 (assembly GCF_055569615.1). NCBI lineage: Bacteria > Bacillati > Actinomycetota > Actinomycetes > Kitasatosporales > Streptomycetaceae > Streptomyces > Streptomyces sp. NPDC031379. The sequence continues at coordinate 7,214 of NZ_JBVIIT010000003.1, forward strand.
GCAGCGGTTGCGGATGCACCCGCTGGTCCATCAGGCGGTGGTGATCGGCGACGACCGGCCCTGCGTCGGCGCCCTGATCACCCTGGATCCGGAGTTCCTCGGACACTGGCGGGCAGCGCTGGCCCTGCAGGGCGACCTCGCGGGCCGGGAGGCCCGCGAGGAGAACGCGCTGCGGGAGGAGATCGCGCGGGCCGTGGCCTCGGCGAACAGCGCCGTCTCCCGCTCGGAGTCCATCAGGGTCTACCGGGTGCTCCAGGAGCCGTTCGCCGCGGACAACGGGCTGCTCACCCCCTCCATGAAGCTGCGCCGGGGGGCCGTCGTGCGGCACTACGCCGCCGAGATCGAGGCGATGTACGAGGCACGCTCCTCGTCCCGGCGGGGACCGCAGGAACCTGCCGACTGGGACGAACCGGACGATGTCTTCCGCTGAGGAGGCGCACCCGCGCGAAGCGACGTCCCGCGGCGGACGGATAGCCTGCCGGGCTGTGGGAACCCGCCACGCAGAGAGAGATCAGCAACTACGACCGTCCTGGTAGAAGGGGTTCGGGAATCCCTCCCCGCCGGGACCGGGGAATGCGAGATGGCGACGGAGCCGCGTTGGGACGACACACCACCCTCGGAGGAGAGGTACGAACGTACGGTCTCCTTCGCCGGTGAGCTGCGCAACGTCACGGAGGCGCGGCTCGCCGCGGAGGACTTCCTGTGCGTGCTGTCGAGGGACGCGCCGCCGGGCGCGCACGAGTACTGGGACGACATTCTGCTGGTGGTGACCGAGCTGGCCGCCAACGTGATCCAGTACGCGCCCGGGCCGTTCGACCTGCGGATGCGCCGCACCTTCGACGGCGTGCACGTGACGATGCGCGACACGAGCACGACCAAACCGGAGCCGCGGCCCTTCCATCCGCGGACGGGCGGTGGCGGGATCGGCTGGCATCTGGTGCACACGCTGTGCACCCAGGTCAGCGTGGTCGTCCACGACCGCGGCAAGGACATTCACGTGTTCCTGCCCTGGTGACGGCGCTCGGATCGGGCGGGCCCGTCACGTGTGCGACGTGTATCCGTGCGCCGACCGGTTACTCCACCGGGAGCGGGGGCATGCTGGTGCCCACGCGTTCGTCTGCCTGCCGCACCCAGCCGGCGGAACGGCTCGGGCCACGGTGGGATCGAAGTTGGCGTACAGCGATCCAGGGCATGCGAACGGCGTCGAGTCGGACCGCCTGGAGCCGCAGAAAGGGATGAACACCGTGACACGACCCAGGATCCTGGTGGTGGGCGCCGGCTTCGCCGGAGTGGATTGCGTCCGCCGCCTGGAGCGGAAACTCGCCCCCGACGAGGCCGACGTCACCCTGGTGACGCCATACGCCTACCAGCTGTATCTGCCTCTGCTGCCCCAGGTCGCCTCCGGCGTGCTCACGCCGCAGTCGATCGCCCTCTCGCTGCGCCGCAGCAAGAAGTACCGCACCCGGATCATCCCCGGCGGCGCGATCGGCGTGGACCTCAAGGCCAAGGTGTGCGTCGTGCGCACCATCACCGACAAGATCGTCAACGAGCCCTACGACTACATCGTGCTGGCACCGGGCAGCGTGACGCGCACCTTCGACATCCCGGGGCTGACCGAGCACGCCTTCGGGATGAAGACGCTCGCCGAAGCCGCCTACATCCGTGACCACGTCATCTCGCAGCTGGACCTCGCGGACGCCAGCGACGACCCGGCCGAACGGGCCGCGCGGCTGCAGTTCGTGGTCGTCGGCGGAGGGTACGCCGGCACCGAGACCGCGGCCTGTCTGCAACGGCTCACGCACGCCGCCGTACAGCGCTATCCGCGCCTGGATCCGGGCCTGATCAAGTGGCACCTGATCGACATCGCGCCCAAGCTGATGCCCGAGCTGGGCGACAAGCTCGGGCGCAGCGCGCAGGAGATCCTCAAGCGGCGGGGCATCGACGTCTCGCTGGGTGTGTCCATCGACAAGGCCGCCGCGGAGGAGGTCACCTTCACCGACGGCCGGGTGGTGCCGACGCACACCCTCATCTGGACGGCGGGCGTGGTCGCCAGCCCGCTGATCGCCACGCTCGGAGCGGAGACGGTCCGCGGCCGGCTGGCGGTCACCGCGGAGATGTGCCTGCCGGGCCACGACGGTGTGTTCGCGCTCGGGGACGCGGCCGCCGTGCCCGACGTGGCCAAGCACCAGGAGGGCGCGGTCTGCCCGCCCACCGCGCAGCACGCCATGCGCCAGGGCAGGAAGGTCGCCGACAACGTCATCGCGACCCTGCGCAACCAGCCGATGAGGCCGTACGTGCACAAGGACCTGGGTCTCGTGGTCGACCTCGGTGGCAAGGACGCCGTGTCCAAGCCGCTGGGCATCGAGCTGCGCGGGGTGCCCGCCCAGGCGGTGGCCCGCGGCTACCACTGGTCGGCGCTGCGCACCAACGTCGCCAAGACCCGGGTGATGACCAACTGGCTGCTGAACGCGGTCGCGGGCGACGACTTCGTCCGCACCGGCTTCCAGGCCCGCAAGCCCGCCCGGCTGAAGGACTTCGAGTTCACCGACTCGTACCTGACGCCGGAACAGGTGCGGGCCCGGGTCGAGGGCAAGGCCGTCGACAGCCCCTGATGTGACGCGGATCACCGAGGGACCGTCGATCATTTCCCACCCGATCGGCGGTCTCACCCGGTGATCGGAGAACGTCACACGGATGGGACACACCGGCATGACCGAGAAGACCGTGAAGGGCCCCGCGAGCTACTTCCCCTCGATCGAGCAGAAGTACGGCCGCCCGATCGGCGAGTGGCAGGAGCTGATCCGTTCCTCGCCGCTGACGAAGCACATGGAGCTGGTGCGCTGGCTGAAGTCCGAGCACGGTCTCGGGCACGGACACGCCAACGCCCTGGTGGCCGCGACGCCGGCCGAAGGGAGGTAGGGCCGGCCCTCGTGCGATGCTGGGTCGGAGATCGATTTCCGGCACGGGAGAGAGCACGGCGGCGTGAGGTCAGCGGGACGGTCGGGACGGGTACGGATGTGGGACCGGCTCGCGGCGTCCGACCCCGGGCTGCTCCGGCTCACCGCGGGGCTGCGCACGGTCACCGCCATCGCCCTCACCCTCGCAGTCCTCGGCGTAGCCCGGGTCCCGGTGCCCCACCTGGTCGCCGGCGCCATGGCGGCGATGGTCTCCACCTTCGCCGTCCGGGAGAAGCAGCGCGCCCAGCAGGCCGTCACGCTCGCCCTCGGCCTGCCGGTGGCGCTGGCCTCGGTCTCGCTGGGCGCGCTGCTGGGCCAACGCCTCCTCGTCGGGGACGTGTTCTTCGTCGTCCTCATCTTCAGCGCCGTCTACGGCCGCCGGTTCGGCGACCGCGGCACGGCGCTGGGGCTGATCGGCTTTCAGATCTACTTCCTCTCGCTGTTCGTGCACGCGACCACCTCCGCGCTGCCCGCGCTCTACGGCGTCGTCTGCGTGGCGTTCGTGTGCAGTGCCGCTGCCCGCTTCGTGCTGCTGCCGCAGACGCCGGCGGGCACCCTGGACCGGCTGCGGCGGGCCTTCCGCGCCCGGCTCGCCCAGTTGATCGCCAGCCAGGTCCAGCTGCTGGACGCCGGTCCCGACGAGGTGGAGAAGGTGCTGGCGGACCTGCGCACCGGGACCGCGCGGCTGCACGAGACGGCGCTGATGATCCAGGGGCGACTGGAGGACGGCACCTCGGACCCCTCGGTGGCCCGGCTGCTGCAGCGCCGGATCGCGGACGCCGAGATCGCCGCGGAGCGGCTCGGACTGCTGTTGCTCACCGCGCGCAGCGCCGAGCGCACCCACACCCTGACCCTGCATCTGCCGGGCGCACCCCTGCCCTCGGGGGGTGGGGCGCCGGTGCGGGACGAGGCGAAGGACACGCTGCGCCGGGACCTGCAGGCGCTGCGGCTGCTGATGCTGCGGCCGGTCGGTGAGGCCTCCGGGACGGCGCTCGCGCAGGTCCGCAACCGGCTGCTCGGCTACCGCGAGGAGGAGAACCTGCCCGCGGCCGCCCCGGCGGTACAGGACGTCTTCCGGGGCCTGGGCGAGGCGGCCCGGGCCGCGCTGGGGCTGCGGCTCGCCCTCGACGGGCCGCAGGACGAGTCGGACGACAGCCCCGCGACCGCCCGCTCGCGCGAGGAGCTGGACGCGGAGGACGCCGCGATCGAGATCAGCGAGGAGAGCGAGCCGGAGGAAGGGAAACCGGCCGGCCTGAAGCGGCCCACCACCCGGGCGGCCGTCCAGGTCGCGGTCGGTTCCCTCCTCGCCATCGCCGGGGGCGAGCTGCTGTCCAGCCAGCGCTGGTACTGGGCGGTGCTGACCTGCTGGATCGTCTTCATCAACACCGCGTCCACCGGGGAGATCCTGGTGAAGGGCTACCGGCGGCTGGTCGGCACGATGCTCGGTGTGGTGGCGGGCATCGTGCTCGCCGGGCTGGTCGGGCACCACACCTGGACGGCGTTCGCGCTGGTGCTGGTGTTCGTGTTCGCCATGTTCTACACGGCGCCCCTGTCGTACACGCTGATGTCGTTCTTCGTCACGGCCGCGCTCGGGCTGCTGTACACGCTGCTCAACACCTACAGCATGGCGGTGCTGGTGCTGCGGGTGGAGGAGACGGCGCTGGGCGCGGCCTGCGGGGTGATCGCGGCGGCCCTGGTGCTGCCGATCCACACCGACCGCCGCACCAACGAACTCCTCGTCGAGGTCCTGGACCGGCTCGCCGCCGTCACCCGGGCCGCCGTCGACCAGTTGAGCGGTGGCGCCGGTGCGGACCTGGTGGAGCAGGCGCGCGACCTGGACCAGGCGCTGGCCGATCTGCGCGGGGCCACCCAGCCGCTGACCCACCCGATCACCCCGCTGCGCTCCCGCCGGGACACCGCCCGGTACGTGGTGGCGCTGCTGGAGACCTGTGCCTACCACGCGCGGTCGCTCGCGGCGACGGCCGAGCTGCTGCCGACGCACCCGGCGATCGCGGCGGACCCCCGGCTGCGCGGGGCGTGCGGCCGGATCGTGCACAACATCGAGGCGATCGCCGCGCACGTCACCGATCCGCGCTCCCCGGCCGGAATCGAGAGCGGCCCCAGCATCGCCTCGATGCTGGAGCCGGGAACCCTGCGCACCCCGCGCTACGGCCGGGTCACCGACCGGGTGCTGCGCCATCTGCAACGGCTGGACGAGGCGGTCTCCGGACTGGCCCGGCCGCTGGACGTCCCCACCGGCGCGGCCGAGCCGAAGAAGTGACACCCCGCGAGGCCGGCCCTCACTCCGGTCCGGTGCCGCCCGGGCGGCCGCCCAGCGCCTCGTCGCGGACCCGGGCGCAACTGCGGCTGATCAGGCGGGAGACGTGCATCTGGGAGATGCCGAGCCGGTCGGCGATACGGCTCTGCGTCATGTCCTCGAAGAAGCGCATGTACAGGATCGCCCGCTCGCGTTCGGGCAGGCGGCGCAGCCCTTCCTTGGCGGCCTCGCGGTCGACGACGACGTCGTAGGAGGCGTCCGTCGCGCCGAGCGTGTCGGCGAGGCTGTAGCCGTCGTCGCCGCCGGCGGAGAGTTCGGCGTCCAGCGACAGGGTGCTGAAGCTCTCCAGCGCCTCCATGCCCGCGGACACCTCCTCCTCGCTGAGCCCGGTGTGCGCGGCGATGCCGGCGACGGTGGGCTCGGGGCTGCCGGGGTTCTGGGTGAGTTCCCGGCGGGCCACCCGGACCCGGTTGCGCAGCTCCTGCACCCTCCGCGGCACCCTCAGCGCCCACATCCGGTCGCGGAAGTGCCGCTTGACCTCTCCGGTGATGGTCGGCACGGCGTAGCTCTCGAAGGCCCCGCGCGACGGGTCGAACCGGTCGATCGCCTTCACCAGCCCGAGCGCGGCCACCTGGCGCAGGTCCTCGACGGACTCGCCGCGGTCGCGGAAGCGGCCGGCGATCCGGTGGGCCATGGGCAGCCAGGCGCTCACGAGTTCGTCGCGTACGGCGTCCCGCTCGGGACCGTCCTCCAGTTCCGCGAGCCGGGTGAACAGCTCCATGGTGTCGGGGGCGTCGTCGTGACTGCGCCGGGCGGGCGCCCCGCCCGCGGCGGTGGTGGCGGGCGCGCCGGGGCGGCCTGTCGACATGTCGGTCAGCATGCGGAATCGCTCCTGAACGTGGTTTCCGGGCAGAGCCGGAACATGGGTTCCGGGTCCTGGCCCGAACGGTGGTGTCAGGGTTCGCCGCGGGTGCACCGCCCGGCCGCCGGTAGGGGGCCCTGGCAGCGGTACTGCTCCCCGCTGGGCGCGCGCCTCCGGTCCGAAGCACGAGATTCCGTCTGCCCCCGGGCCCCGGGGGCAAACACCCGTGGGCGGAACTTCGGCAACCGCTTCAGTTCAGCGGGACGACGGCGGTGATGCGCTTGCCGCCGCATGGCAGCTCCGCCACCGTGACGTCCCGCGCCAGCCGGCAGACGATGGGCCAGCCGCGGCCGCCCGGCCGGAAGCGGCCGCGCTCGTCCACGGGCGCGACGGCCACCGGCACGTCGTCGCTGCGGTCGCTCACCGACACCTGGACGCCGCCGGAGTCGACGTCGACGTCGAAGCCGGTGATCCCGCCGCCGTGCAGGATGGCGTTGGTGGCGAGTTCCGAGGTGACCAGCAGGGCGTCCTCCATGGCCTCGGGCGCGCACGACAGGGCGCGGGCCCGGCACCGCTCGGCCACCACGCGCTGCACCGTTCTGCGGGCGTCGGCGGGCCGGCACGGCGGTCGGCGGCATGGGTCCCGCAGGGTCGCGGAGGAGCTGGTCCGGTGCTTGTCGAGCATCCTTCCTCCCTGTGCGCTGCCCGGATTGACAGGGTTTCCCTTTTCGGCTGACCCCTGGACGCGCCGTCAAACGCCCTCGGCACGGATGCCATCACGACGGGCCGGCCGGGTACCCGGCCGGTATGACCGATGTCGTGGACGCGGACGAGTTGTTGCGGCGGATCCGGCGGGGCAGGGAGCGCGCGGCCGCGGAGGAGCGGGCCTGGCGGGAGCGCGCGCAGCACCTGACGGCGACCGATCCGGAGGGCGCGCGGGAGGCGGCGGGGCGGGCACGGGCGTACGAGGCGGTGCTGCGCGTGCTGGAGGAGATCGTGAGCCCGGGCGGGTCACCGGTGACGGCGGAGGGAGTGAAACGGGTCACCTGAAGCAGCTTCCGATTACACGTACGTGCACGAGATGGTTTATCGTTCATACATACGTGATGCCGGAGTGGAGCGGAACCGTCCTTCCCCCCTCCCCGCGTCACCGCATACGGCCCTGGCTGGTCTCCCCCGTCCAGCCAGGGCTTTTTGCTGCCCGCAAGCGGCCGGAACACCGAAGTCCGGGCTCTTCGAGGTGCTCGGGGCGGCAGCAGCGGCTGAAATGGGGTTGAGCACAGCACCCGGACCGCACCGCCGCCGAGGAGCCCGCGCCATGACCAAAGCGATCAAACTTCTCACCGCTCTGCCCCAGGCACAGCGCGAGCGCCTGATGGAGCTGGCCAAGGAGATCTCCTTCCCCGAGGACAGCCGCATCTTCGAGGCGGGCGGCACGGCCGACCGGTTCTGGGTGATCCGCTCGGGCGCGGTCCATCTGGACCAGCAGGTCACCTCCCGGCAGCGGGTGACCGTGGCCACGCTCGGCGCGGGCGACCTGCTGGGCTGGTCGTGGCTGTTCCCGCCGTACGAGTGGGACTTCGGCGCCGTGGCCTTCAGCAACGTACGGGCCTACGAGTTCGACGGACCCGCGGTGCTCGCGTTGTGCGTGGAGGACCCGCTGCTCGGCCTCTCCCTGGTCCGGACGGTGGCCGAGGTCCTGGCGGGCCGGCTGGAGGCGACCCGCGGCAAGCTGATGGACCAGTACGCGATCCGGCGGCGCGGCGGCCCGTTCTAGGGGCCCCTCGTTCAGCTTCCCGTCGTCGCCCCGCGGAGGCGGCCGCGCGGAGGGCGGCCCCGCGAGGAACAGGGCATGGGCCTGCCGTCCGGTGCATGCCGACGGCGCGCGGCCCCGGCCGTCAGATCCGGTAGCGGCGCAGCGCCGGGACTGCGAAGGCCAGGGTCAGCATCACCACGACGACCAGGGCGCCGCCGCCCGCCACGGCGGCCCGGGGGCCGAAGGCCGAGCCGGCGGTGCCGTGCAGCACGTCGGCCAGGCGCGGGCCGCCCGCGACGACGACGGTGAACACGCCCTGCATCCGTCCGCGCATCTCGTCGGTCGCGGCCGACAGCAGGATCGCGCCCCGGAACACCATCGAGACCATGTCCGCGACACCGGCCGCGGCGAGGAAGGCCATCGCGATCCAGAGGCTGCCGCTCAGCCCGAACCCGGCGATGGCCACGCCCCAGCCGACGACCGCCCAGACAACCATCCATCCGTGCCGGCGGGCCCGCGAGAACACGCCGGAGAACAGGCCGCCGAGCACCGCGCCGACCGGGATGCCGGCGAACAGCACGCCGAGCGCGAGGCCTTCGCCGTAGGAGTCGTACGTCTGAGCGGCGAGCTGCGGGAACAGGGCGCGGGGCATGCCGAGCACCATGGCGACGATGTCGGCGAGGAAGGACAGCAGCAGGACCTTGTGCCGGGAGATGTAGCGGAAGCCGGCCGCGATCTCGCGTATCCCGGCCCGGCGGGTCGCCGCCCCGCCGAGCGGCGGCAGCGCGGGCAGCCGGAAGACGGCCCACACGGTCGCGCACAGCGCCACGGCGTCGACGAGGTACAGCTCGGGCAGCCCGATGACCGGGATGAGCGCCCCGGCCAGGAGCGGGCCCGCCACCAGGCCCATCTGCGTCACCGTGGAGCCGAGCGCGTTGGCGGCGGCCAGCTGGCCGGCGGGGACCAGACGGGCGATGGAGGCGTTGCGGGCCGGGGAGTTGAGGCCGAAGAACGCCTGCTGCAGAGCGAGCAGGACCATCAGGACGACGACGGAGCCGAGGCCGGTGACCGCCTGCGCCCAGAACAGCAGCGAGGTCGCCGCGATACCGCTGTTGGTGACCAGCAGCAGCTTGCGGCGGTCCACGGTGTCGGCGACCGCCCCGCCCCACAGCGCGAACGCCACCATGGGCACGAGTCCCGCCAGGCTCGCGTAGCCGACCCAGGCCGACGAGTGCGTGATGTCGAAGATCTGTTTGGGTACGGCGACGGCGGTGAGCTGGCTGCCGACGGCGGTGACGATGGTCGACGACCACAGGCGCCGGTAGGCCGGGATGCGCAGGGGGCGGGTGTCCATCGCCCAGTGGCGCCAGCCGCGCCGGGGCGGGGCCTCGGCCGCCGGCGCGCCGGTGCCGGTGTCGGTGCTGCTCTCGCTCGTGTCCACGGGTGTCCTGGTTGCTCGTTACATCTTTTCTCTTCGAGAGCCTAACCATTCCAGGACCGCCTGTGCGCACCGGACGGGTCCGCCTCAGGATCCGGCGACGAGCATGCCTCCGAGCGCCAGCATGGTGAGGGCGACCAGGCCGTCCAGGAACCGCCAGGCGGCGGGCCGGGCCAGGAACCGGCCGAGCAGCCGGGCGCCGAAGCCGAGCGCTGCGAACCAGCACAGACTGGCGAGCGCGGCGCCGAGCCCGAAGGTCCAGCGCAGCGGCCCCCGGTCGGCGGCGAGGGAGCCGAGCAGGAACACGGTGTCCAGATAGACGTGCGGGTTGAGCCAGGTCATCGCCAGGCAGGTGAGCACCGCCCGTCTGCGGGAACCGGCGGCCTCCCCCTCCGCGCGCAGCCCGGTGCCCGGCCTGAGGACACGGCGGGCGGCGAGGGCGCCGTAGCAGAGGAGGAAGGCGCCGCCGACGATCCCGACCGCCCGGAGCGCGCCCGGCCAGGCCACCACGACCGCCCCCACCCCGCCCACGCCGAGCGTGATGAGCAGCGCGTCGGACAGGGCGCAGATGCCGACCACGGCGAGCACGGAGTCCCTGCGCACCCCCTGCCGCAGGACGAAGGCGTTCTGGGCGCCGATGGCGACGATCAGGGAGAGGCCGGTGCCGAATCCGGCGACCGCGGCGGTCAGGGCGTGGTTCATGCGTTCGACGCTAGACAGCGGACCGAGTCAAGTACAGCTAAAGATATTTACGTAGCATTAGCTTTCGTGATGACGGAGCTTCCCCTGGAACAGGTGCGCACCCTGCTCGCCGTGGTCGACGAAGGCACCTTCGACGCGGCGGCCGCGGCCCTGCACGTGACGCCGTCGGCGGTCAGTCAGCGGGTCAAGGCCCTCGAGCAGCGCACCGGCCGCGTGCTGCTGCAGCGCACCAAGCCGGTGCGGCCCACGGAGTCCGGCGCGGTGCTGGTGCGGTTCGCCCGGCAACTCGCCCGGCTCGAGCGGGACGCGTGGGGCGAGCTGGGGCTGAGCGGCGCCGGTGAGCCGACGCGCGTGTCGGTCGCGGTGAACGCCGACTCGCTGGCGACCTGGTTCCTGCCGGCCCTGACCCGGGTGGCGGGGCTCTGCTTCGAGTTGCACCGGGAGGACGAGGACCACACGGCGGCCCTGTTGCGCGAGGGACTGGTGATGGCGGCCGTGACCTCCTCGGCGGACCCGGTGCCCGGCTGCACGGTCCGGCCGCTCGGCCGGATGCGCTATCTGCCGGTCGCCGCACCGGAGTTCACCCGGATCCATCTGGACGGGCGGCCCGTGGCGGAGGTGCTCTCCCGGGCGCCCGTCGTGCTCTTCGACCGCAAGGACGACTTCCAGGACGGCTTCGTCCGCCGGCTGGGCCGCGGACCCGCCGGCCCGCTGCGGCACTACGTGCCCACCTCGGAGGGTTTCGTGGACGCGGTCGCCGCGGGGCTCGGCTGGGGCATGGTCCCGGAGGCCCAGGCCCGTCCGCTGCTCGACGCGGGACGGCTGACCCTGCTCGCCCCCGGCGAGTGGGTGGACGTCACGCTGCACTGGCAGCAGTGGAAGCTCGACTCCCCCGCGCTCGCGGCACTGGCCGACGCGGTGACGGCGACGGCGGCGCAGGCGCTGCGCCGCTGACCGCCCACCACCGACCACCCACCACCGAACCGACCACCGACCACCGACCGCCCACCACGTACGGCTCCCGCGGAGCCTGCGCGCACGCGTGACCGGAACACGGCCGTCGCCCGATCCCCTGCGGTTGCGTCGTTTCACACCGTCCCGACCGGTCACCCGATGCCGGAGCACGCAATCGACAGGACACGGACGACTTCGATCCGACTCCGGGAGACTTCCATGGACAACTGGCGCGACCACGCCGCGTGCCGCCACGAGGACCCCGATCTGTTCTTCCCCATCGGCACCACCGGACCCTCGCAGGTGCAGGCCCAGCAGGCGAAGGCGGTGTGCGGGCGCTGCCCCGTCCGGGAGCAGTGCCTCGACTGGGCACTGGACACGGGCCAGAGCATCGGCATCTGGGGCGGCACGACCGAGCCGGAACGCCGCGCGCTGCGGCGCCGCGCGCGCTCCCGGCCGCGCTCGGGCTGATCCGGCGGCGGGAAGGGGGCTCAGCGGCCACCTCGGCGCAGGGTCCCCCACGCCCGCTCCTGCCGGGCCACCTCCGTCCTCGCCGCGTCGATCACGCCGTCGGCGATCCAGCACAACGGCTCCACGTCGGCCACCAGTGGCTCGTTGTCGGGGCCCCGGCCCGTCTCCCGGCCCTCGAGGACCCAGGGGCGCACGCCGGGGCCCTTGTCGTGCGGCAGATGCGCGTAGTCGTGCAGACGGCGCGCCACCCACAGTTCCAAGGACCGGTCCTCCCACCAGTCCTCGACGCCGAGCGGGTTGGCCGACAGGCCCGGCATGGGCACGCCGGTGAGTTCGTCGGTGCTGGACACGTCGTCGAGGTCGGTGCCGGGTCCCGCGGACCAGCGCACGTACAGATCCGGGTGCCGTGCCACCAGGCCGGCCAGCTCGGCGAGGGTGGACACGACCGGCAGGTCCTCCGCTGTGCTCATGGCATGGCCTCCCTCGACGGTGCCGCGCCACCGGAGTACCCCCGGCGCACACCCGGAACCGGCCCCGGTGCCGTACCGCCTCAGGACGCGTCGCGCGGCTGTCGGCCGGCCGGCAGCCGCAGGGTGAAGACGGCGCCCGCGCCGGGCTCGCTCGCCGCCTCCGCCGTACCGCCGTGGGCCGCGACCAGGTGGCGGACGATCGGCAGACCGAGGCCGCTGCCCCCGGTGCGGCGGCTGCGGGACTTCTCCGCGCGCCAGAACCGGTCGAACACGTGCGGCAGGTCCTCGGGCGCGATGCCCGCACCGGTGTCGGTGACGGTGAGGACCACGTCGTCCCCGTCCCGGCGGGCGGTGAGCGTGACGGTGCCGTCGGCCGGGGTGTGCCGCAGCGCGTTGGAGACCAGGTTCCCGAGGACCTGCCGCATCCGTACCGGATCCGCGTCCAGCCAGGCGGCGGGGTCGGTTCCGATGCCGAGGGCGACCCCGGCGGCGTCGGCGGCGACGCGGTGGGCCGCGGCCACCTGGTCCAGCAGGTCACCGGCGCGCAGCGGCTCGCGGTGCAGGCGCAGGGTGCCCGCGTCGACGGCGGCCAGATCCTGCAGGTCGTCGATGATGCGCTGGAGGACGAGCGCCTCCTCGTGCAGGGAGTCCAGCAGCGCCGGGTCGGGGTCGACGACGCCGTCCCGGACGACCTCGAGCCAGCCGCGGATGTTGGTCAGCGGGCTGCGCAGCTCGTGCGCGATGTCGCTGACCATCGCCTTGCGCTGGGCCTCCAGGCGCTCGCGGCGCTCGGTCAGGTCGTTGAAGGCCTCGGCGAGGATGCCGGTCTCGTCCCGGGTGGTCACCGGCACCCGGACATGCAGCTCGGGCGGGGCGCCCGCGGCCTCGGTCAGCGCGCGCAGGGGCCGGACCAGCCGGATGGCGAAGACGGCGGTCACGAGGACGGTGACGGCGAGGACCAGGCCGGCCGTGCCGACCACCTTGGCCTTGTTGGCCGGGGACATGTCGAAGCGGGAGGGGTTCTGGTCGCCGATGCCGAGGAACAGCTCGGCGGCCGGGGCGACGTACGGTTCGAGCTGGGTGCGGCGGGCGCCGAGGACGCACCGTTCCGTCCGTGCGATCGCGTCCTTGCCCAGCTTGGCGTACTTCAGGACCAGGTGGCCGCTGCCGAAGGGATCCTTGCCGCTGGGGTCGAAGGGGACGAGCATCGGTCGGCCGCGGTTCAGGCCCTCGCGCTCCAGGCAGGGGCGGGCCAGCTCGGAAAGGCGGTTCAGTGCCTTCTGTTCCGTCGGAGTGGGGGTGTAGAGCTGCCCGTCCGCGCACTCCTCCGCGCCGTAGGAGGGAGCCGCCCCCTCCGACCCGCTGAGCACGGGGCGTCCGCTCGGGGTGCGCACGACCGTGGTCTCGATGCCGAACCGCTGGTAGCACTGCTTGCGCTTGGCGGCCAGTGCGTCCAGCTTGGCGCGCTCCTGGGCCGGGACCCGGTACGGGCCCGCCGCGCGAGGGTCGATACCGCTGAGCTGGGCCCCGCTCTCGGTGTAGGTGTCGGTGCGCAGGGGGTCGACGGCGGCGGCGGGCCGGGGTGGCAGCGGGGTGCCGGGCGGCGCGGAGTCGGCGATCAGGCCTCGGTCGACGGTGGTGAGGGCGATGCGCCGCCCGGTCCGGGCGGCCAGGTCACGGACGGTCCGCTGGACGTCCGCCCATGCGGCATGGGTGGCGGCGTAGCCGCTGAGCTGGGCGAGGATGCTGTTGTCGGCGGCCAGGTCCTGGCCCTGCTCCTCCTTCAGCGCGCTGGTGGTGGTGGTCACGGCGAGCCAGGAGGTGGCCGCCACCGAGCACACGGCGATCAGGGCGGAGGCGAACAGCAGGCGGACGAGAAGCCGTTTGCGCAGCGGTATCCGGCGCTTCACGGCCGCGCCCCGCTCAGCTTGTAGCCGACGCCGAACACGGTCAGCAGCCGTGCCGGACGGCGCGGGTCGTCCTCGATCTTGCGGCGCAGGTTCATGATGTGCACGTCGACGGCCCGCTCGGTGGAGGCCCGGTCGATGCCGCGTGTGCAGTGGAGCAGCTGCCGCCGGGTGAACACCCGGTCCGGCTCCCCGGCCATGGCCAGCAGGATCTGGAACTCGGCCGGCGTGCACTCCACCGGCACGCCGTCGCGGCGCACCTCGTGCCGTACCGAGTCGACGCTGATCCCGGCCGCCTGTACGACGAGGTCGTCGTCCCGCGCGCCGGCGCCCCGCCCGCTGCGCCGCAGGACGGTGCGGATACGGGCCATCAGCTCGCGCGGGCTGTACGGCTTGGTCATGTAGTCGTCGGCGCCCAGTTCGAGGCCGAGCAGCACGTCGTCCTCGGCGGAGCGGGCGGTGAGCATCACCACGGGGATGTCGGGGTCCTCGCCGCGGCGCAGCACCCGGCACACGCCGAAGCCGTCGACGACCGGGAGCATCAGGTCCAGGACGACGAGGTCGGGCCGCAGCCGGCGGGCCGCGTCGAGCGCCGCCGCGCCGTCGTGCACCACCGTGGCGGTGTGCCCCTCGGCCAGCAGGGAGCGGCGGATCAGTTCGGCCTGCTTCTCGTCGTCCTCGGCGACCAGTACATGTGCGCACACGAGTTCGGATCCTAGGCCGCTCAGACGGCGAGCCAGTCGGCGAACCCCATGACGACGACCGGGTGCCGGTCCGGCTCGAGGGTGCGCAGCAGGTGCTTCATGTGGGCCTTGGCGACGCTGACGCAGCCGTGCGTGGGCCCGCCGTGGTCGACGTGCAGCCAGACTCCGCCGCCCCGGCCGAGGCCGAGCGGACGGGTCCAGTCGAGGGGCGAGGTGCCGGGCCTGCGGTTGTAGTCGATGGCGATGACGTAGTCGAAGGACCCCTCGAGCGGTTCGCCCTCGAAGCCGGTGCCCGGTGAGCGGAAACCGCGGGAGTGGTGGTACGGGAGCCTGCTGCCGGGGTCCGGGAGCAGTCCTCCGGCGTCGGAGAGGGTGTAGACGCCGAGCGGGGAGCGCAGGTCGCCGGAGAGGTGGTGGGCGCTCCAGCCGCGCAGCGCGTTGTGGGCGGGCCAGGCGGGGCCCGCCTGCCAGCCGGTGGCGGTGCGCTCGTGCAGGACCACCGTGCAGAGCGGGGAGTTCCCGCCCCGTCCGGTGACGACGACGGCCTGCTCGCAGCGCTCCGGTATCGCCGCCGACCGCTTCGGCCCGAGACCGGGTATGCCCTGCGGTGCCTGCTCCGCCACGATCTCGGGGGTGCGGACGGCGGTGGGCGCCGGCCGGCGGGCGGGCCTCTGTCGCTCGGTCGCCTCGGCTCCGCCGCCGCAGCCGGTGAGCAGCAGCGGGGAGGCGAGGAGTGCGACAGCGGTTCTGCGACGGATCATGGGTCGAACCCTGGCCGACAGTTGTTTGGAACCGGTCAGGGTTCAGGCGCGGTTCGGCTTTCCCGCCGTGTACAGCCAGGTGTGGAACAGGCCGGCCAGGCGTTTGCCCGACGTCTGCTCGGCCAGCCTCACGAACTGTGCCGTCGTCCCGTGCCCGCCGCGGTGGCCGTCCGCCCAGGCGCGCAGGACCCGGAAGAAGGTCCTGTCGCCGACGGCGGTGCGCAGCTCGTGCAGGGTCATGGCGCCGCGCGCGTAGACGGGCGCGCCGAACAGGTTCCGGCCGCTGCCCGGGTCGCCGGGCGGGTAGGCCCACAACGCGTCGCTCGCGGGGCGGGCGTAGAGGGCGTCGAAGCTCTTCTGGGCGCTGTCGCCGCCGTGCTGCTCGGCGTAGAGCCACTCGGCGTAGGTGGCGAAGCCCTCGTTGAGCCAGATGTCCTTCCAGGCGGTGAGCGAGACGGAGTCGCCGAACCACTGGTGGGCGCTCTCGTGCACGAGGGTGCTCAGGTCCGGCGCGGAGTCGTAGACCGGCCGGGTCTGGGTCTCCAGGGCGTAGCCGACGCTGGGGGCGTGGTCGACGATCGCGCCGGCGGCCCGGAACGGGTACGGCCCGAACAGTTTGCTCTCCCAGGCCAGGACGGAGGGCAGCTTCTTCAGCACCGGCGCGGCGGCGCGCGCCTCCCGCGCGTCGACGGCGTTGTAGACCTGGATGCCGTCGCGGGTGGTGTACCGCTCCACGTCGAACTCACCGATGGTGGCGGTGGCCAGATAGGCGGCCATGGGCCGGGTCTCGCGCCAGCGGAAGGTGGTGCGCCCGTGCGCGGTGCGCTGTCCGAGCAGCACGCCGTTGGCGACGGCGGTGTGCCCCTCGGGCACGGTGAGGGTGAAGTCGTACGACGACTTGTCCTTGGGGTGGCTGTTCGCCGGGAACCAGGTCATCGCGCCCTGCGGCTCGCCCGCGACGAAGGCGCCGTCGTCGGTGGGGATCCAGCCGTCCGGCGAGCCGTCGGGGTCGGTGACCGGCTTCGGGGTGCCGTGGTAGGCGACGGTGACTCGGAACTCCTGGCCTGCGCGCAGGGCGTGGCGCGGGGTGACGACGAGTTCCTGGCCGGCGCGCCGGAAGGCCGCCGCGCCGCGGTCGACGGTGACCGCGGTGACCTTCAGGCCCGAGAGGTCGAGGTCGAAGCGGGTGAGTTTCCGGGTGGCGCGTGCGGTGAGGACGGCCTTGCCGTCGAGGTGGCGGCCGGCGGTGTCGTAACGGAGGGTCAGGTCGTAGTGGCCGACGTGGTATCCGCCGTTGCCGCTGAGCGGGAAGTAGGGGTCGCCGGCGCCGGACGCGCCGGTGGTGCCCGCCGCCGCGGGTCCCGCGGCGGCGAGGAGCGCCGCCAGCGCGACGGGCACGGTGGCGAGGACCGCCTCGCGGCGGAGGACGGAGGTACGGCGTGGTGCGGGCTGTCTGCGGGGTGGCGTCACAGGCGCTCCTCAGGGGTGGCGGGTGATCGGCTGGCCGACAGACTAGGGGCGGCGAGGGCCCGGCTTCCCCCTTGTTCAGGTCAAGTCACGCCGCGTCGCCGCACGGTGGGCCGGGACGGCCGCAGTAGGCTCGTAGATCCGTCCGCGACCCGAGAGGGGCCCGACCGTGAGCGTGCGCGTGCGCCGGATCTACGAACCGCCCGAGCCCGACGACGGCC
This sequence comes from Streptomyces sp. NPDC031379, assembly GCF_055569615.1. Lineage (NCBI taxonomy): Bacteria > Bacillati > Actinomycetota > Actinomycetes > Kitasatosporales > Streptomycetaceae > Streptomyces > Streptomyces sp. NPDC031379. Next base: position 24,162 of record NZ_JBVIIT010000003.1, read on the forward strand.
TGCGCGTCCTGGTGGACCGGCTCTGGCCGCGCGGCCTCGCCAAGGACGAGGCGCACGTGGACGAGTGGCCCAAGGGGCTCACGCCCTCGACCGAGCTGCGCCAGTGGTACCACGGCGGCGAGGGCTCCTACGAGGAGTTCCGCCGCCGCTACGAGGCGGAACTGGACGCTCCTGAGACCGTCGAGCTGCTCGACGGTCTCAGGAGCGCGGCCCGCAAGAGGAGCGTGACCCTGCTGACGGCGTCCAAGAGGCCGCAGGAGAGCCACGCTCAAGTGCTGGCGGAGCTGCTGAAGGGCTGAGGTCAGCTGGTCCCGCGGGCCGCGTGCCGGCCCGCGGCGCGTCCGGAGAACAGGCAGCCGCCGAGGAAGGTGCCCTCGAGGGCGTTGTAGCCGTGGACCCCGCCACCGCCGAAGCCGGCCACCTCGCCGGCCGCGTACAGCCCGTCGATCGGCGAGCCGTCCGCGCCGAGGGCGCGGGAGTCGAGGTCGGTCTGGATGCCGCCGAGCGTCTTGCGGGTCAGCACCCGCAGCCGCACGCCGATCAGCGGGCCCGCGGCCGGATCCAGGATGCGGTGCGGGGTGGCCACCCGGCCGAGGCGGTCGCCGATGTAACGGCGGGCGTTGCGGATGCCCTGGACCTGGGAGTCCTTGCTGTACGGGTTGGTGATCTGCAGGTCGCGGGCCTCGATCTGACGGCGTACCACGGCCTCGTCGAGCAGCGGCTTGCCGGTCAGGTCGTTCATCTTCCGGACCAGCTGCTCCAGGGTGTTCGCGGTGACGAAGTCGGCGCCGTTGTCGAGGAAGGCCTGCACGGGCGCGGGGGCGCCCTTGCCGAGCAGCCGGTCGCGCAGCACGGCCTTGCGGTCCTTGGCGGTGATGTCGGGGTTCTGCTCGGAGCCGGAGAGCGCGAACTCCTTCTCGATGATCTTCCGGGTGAGGATGAACCAGGAGTGGTCGTGGTCGGCGATGTCCTCCGTGGTGCGCAGGTACTTGAGCGTGTTCAGCGTGTCGTAGCCGGGCAGGCAGGGGTCGGGCAGGCGGCGGCCGAGCGCGTCGAGCCAGACGGAGGACGGGCCGGGCAGGATGCGGATGCCGTGGCCGGGCCAGACGGAGTTCCAGTTCTGCAGGCCCTCGGTGTAGTGCCACATGCGGTCGCGGTTGACCAGCCGTACGCCCGCCCCGGCGCTGATGTCGAGCATGCGGCCGTCGACGTAGGCGGGGACGCCGGTGACCATCTCCGCGGGGGGCGTACCGAGCCGTGCGGGCCAGTGGCGGCGGACGATGTCGTGGTCGGCACCGATGCCGCCGGTCGTGACGATCACGGCCTGGGCGGTGAGTTCGAAGGCGCCGATCGGGTCGCGCGTGGAGGCGACACCGCGTGCCGAGTCGTCGGGAGCGAGGACGGTGCCGCGCACCCCGCGTGCCGTGCCGTCCTCGATGACCAGCTCGTCCACCCGGTGGCGGTGGTGGAAGGTCAGCAGTCCGTCCCGGGCGGCCTGCCGGGCGTACCGGACGAAGGGTTCGACGACTCCGGTGCCGGTGCCCCAGGCGATGTGGAAGCGCGGTACGGAGTTGCCGTGCCCGTCCGCCCTCAGATCGCCGCGCTCGGCCCAGCCGACCGTCGGCAGCAGCTCGATGCCGTGCCCCTGGAGCCAGGACCGCTTCTCCCCGGCCGCGAACGCGACGTAGGCGCGGGCCCAGCGCACCGCCCAGGAGTCCTCGTCCTCGAGCCGGTCGAACTGTGCGCTGCCGCGCCAGTCGTTCCAGGCGAGGTCGAAGGAGTCCTTGATGCCGAGCCGGCGCTGCTCCGGGGAGTCGACGAGGAAGAGCCCGCCGAAGGACCAGAACGCCTGGCCGCCGAGGTTGGCGGCGTTCTCCTGGTCGACGAGGGCCACCCGGCGGCCCCGGCTGGTGAGTTCGTGCGCGGCGACCAGGCCGGCGAGACCGGCTCCGACGACGATGACGTCCGCGTCCATGGCGACTGTGTCCTTCCTGAGGGTGCTCGGAGCCGGTCGGCGCCGGTGCTCATGCGGGGGTGCGGCTGCCGTCCGTCAGCAGCGCGGTGAGCAGCTGCTTGAGCCAGGCCCGGGCGGCCTCGATGTCCTTGTCCAGCAGCAGTTGGGTGGTGACCCCGTCGTACGCGGCGACCACGGCGTGCGCGGCGCCGTCCACGTCGCCGAGCACGGCGGGCAGTTCGGTGTGCCCCCGGGCCCGGGTGAGCCGGTCGGCGACGGCCTCCCGCAGCCGGGCGCGGTGGTCGAGGAGGGCCCGGGCGACGTCCGGGTCGCGGGCCGCGTGCACCAGGAAGTCGGTCTTCACCAGCAGCCAGTCCACGTCGAGCAGCAGCACCTCGGTGACCCGGTCCACGGAGGCGGCCACGTCGAGGTCGGGGCCGTCCTGGGCGAGGGCGTCGGCCACCTGGGAGGCGATGAGGTCGGCGCGCTCCTGGTAGAGCGCGAAGAACAGCTCGTCCAGGGTGGCGAAGTTCGAGTAGAAGGCGCCCCGGCTGTAGCCGGCGGCCTCGCAGACCTCCTCGATGGAGACGCGGCCGAAGCCCTTCGCGGCGAACACCGCGAACGCGGCGTCGAGCAGGGTGGCCCGGGTCCGGGCCCGCCGCCTGGTGACCCGCCGGGTGGTGTCCTCCGCCGTCATCGTGGGTCCTCCCGCTCTTTCGATACATCAATGTATCCGATACACCAATGTATCGAAAGAGCCGATACGCCGGTGCATCGAGAGGCCCTCTTCCGGGCCACCCATGGGAACGTATTTTCGATTAGGGAGTACGCTGGACTCATGTCCACGCACCTCCAGGGCTCCCTGTTCGACCAGACCGACGAGCTGCGGCTCGGCCCGCTGGACGCCCTGCGCCGCACCGAGCTGGGCTCCGGCGCCTGGATCGACGTCCTGCCCGGCTGGCTGACCGGCGCCGACGCCCTGTTCGAGAAGCTCGCGGCGGAGGTCCCGTGGCGGGCGGAGCGCCGGAAGATGTACGACAACGTGGTGGCCGTCCCCCGCCTGCTCGCCTTCTACAAGGCGCACGACCCGCTGCCCGACCCGGTGCTGGACGAAGCCCGCGCGGCCCTGTCCCGGCACTACGCCGAGGAGCTGGGCGAGCCGTTCACCACCGCCGGGCTGTGCTTCTACCGCGACGGCCGGGACAGCGTGGCCTGGCACGGGGACCGGATCGGACGCGGTGCCCGCGAGGACACCATGGTCGCGATCCTCTCCGTCGGCGCCCCCCGAGATCTGCTGCTGCGCCCGGCCGGCGGGGGCGGCACGACGGTCCGGCGACCGCTCGGCCACGGCGACCTGATCGTGATGGGCGGCTCCTGCCAGCGCACCTGGGAACACTGCGTCCCCAAGACCACCCGCGCCGCGGGCCCCCGCGTCAGCATCCAGTTCCGGCCGCACGGGGTGCACTGACCCGTCCGTCCGCGCGCGCACCGACCCGCCGCGCCGCCCTCTTACGCGGGTGACCGCCGTATCTGGTTGGCTGTCCTCGACGATCAGCCGTTCAGGGGCCCGGAGAGATCATGACCGCGGACGTACGCCAAGTCGCCGACGACACCTATCTGGTGCACGGCCACAACACCAACTGGGTCATCCTCAAGGACGGTGACGCCGTCACACTGGTCGACACCGGGTACCCCGGGGACCGGCAGGGGGTGCTGGAATCGCTCGCGGCGGTCGGCAGTTCGCCCGAGGCGGTCGCCGCCGTGCTGATCACGCACGCGCACAACGACCACCTGGGCTCCGCCGAGTACCTGCGCGCCACGCACGGCACCCCCGTCTATCTGCACCCCGCGGAAGTCCCGCACGCCCGCCGGGAGTTCCTGCAGCAGGCCACCATCGCCGACGTGGTCCGCAACGCCTGGCGGCCGGGCGTGCTGCCCTGGGCGGTACACGTGATCCAGGTGGGCGGCACCGAGAACCATCCCGTGACCTCGCCCGCGCCGTTCCCGGCCGAGGGCCCGCTCGACCTGCCGGGCCGGCCGGTCCCCGTGCACACGCCCGGCCACACGGACGGCCACTGCGTCTTCCACCTGCCCGCGGCAGGGATCGTGATCTCCGGGGACGCCCTGGTCAGCGGGCACGCGACCTCGCGGGCCAAGGGCCCGCAACTGCTGCTGGACTTCTTCCACCACGAGCGCGGGCGGGCGCTGGCCTCCCTGGAGCTGATCGCCGCGCTCGACGGCGACACCCTGCTGCCCGGACACGGGCCGGTCCACCGGGGGCCGGTGCGCGCGGCGGCCGAGCTGGCCCGGGAACGCGCCTCCTAGAACACCCGCGCGGGGCCGTAAGGTTCTGGCCATGGCCTTGCAGATCAACGCCACGAACCCGGAACATCCCGCACTCCTGCTCGCCCTGCCCTGGGACGTGCCCCTGGAGGAGTGGCCCGAGGAGTACCTCGTGCCGCTCCCCCGCGGCATCTCCCGGCACGTCGTCCGCTACGCGCGCGCCGGCGACGAGGTGATCGCCGTCAAGGAGCTGGCCGAACGGCCCGCGCTGCGCGAGTACGAGCTGCTGCGCGACCTGGACCGGCTCGGCATCCCCGCCGTCGACCCGCTCGCCGTGGTCACGGGCCGCGCCGACGGCTCGGGCACCCCGCTGGAGCCGGTGCTGATCACCCGGCACCTGCGCGGCTCGATGCCGTACCGGTCGATGTTCGAGACGACCATGCGCCCGGCGACCATGCACCGCCTGATGGACGCCCTCGCCGTGCTGCTGGTGCGGCTGCACCTGGCCGGGTTCGCCTGGGGCGACTGCTCGCTGTCCAACACCCTCTTCCGGCGGGACGCCGGCGCCTACGCGGCCTACCTGGTCGACGCCGAGACCGGCGACCTGCACCCGCGGCTGAGCCCCGGGCAGCGGGAGTACGACCTGGATCTGGCCCGTGTGAACATCAGCGGCGAGCTGCTGGACCTGGAGGCCTCGGGCGCGCTGCACCCGTCCGTCGACCCGATCGAGTTCGGCCATGAGATCTGCACCCGCTACTCCGGGCTGTGGCAGGAGCTGACCCGCACCTCGGTGTACCCGGCGGGCAAGTACCACTACATCGAGCGCCGCATCCGCCGCCTGAACGAGATGGGCTTCGACGTGGCCGAGATGCAGATCGAGCACTCCTCCAACGGTGACACCGTGACCTTCGTGCCGAAGGTCGTCGACGCCGGCCACCACCAGCGGCAACTGCTGCGGCTGACCGGCCTGGACACCGAGGAGAACCAGGCGCGGCGCCTGCTGAACGACCTGGAGAGCTGGATGGCCACCCAGGACGACTACGCCCCGGGCGACCCCCTCGCCGCCCGCCCCGAGGTGCTCGCCCACCGCTGGGTGCGGGACGTGTTCCGGCCGACCGTGCGGGCGGTGCCGCTCGAGCTGCGCGGCTCCATGGACGCCGCCGAGATCTACCACGAGCTGCTGGAACACCGCTGGTACCTGTCCGAGCGCGCCCAGCACGACATAGGGCTGGACACCGCCGTCGCGGACTACATCGCGAATGTGCTGCCGAGGGCCCGAGCCACGCTGGAGCCGACCACCCCCGACTAGCGCCGGGTCACTCGTGCGGGACCACCGCCACCGGGCAGCCGGCGTGGTGCAGCACCCCGTGGGCGACCGAGCCGATCCGGGCGCCGACCGCCGTCCGGCGCGCCCGGCGGCCGACGACCATCAGCTGGGCCCCGCCGGACACCGACAGCAGCACCTGGCCCGCGCTGCCCATCTCGACGTGCTCGGCCACGGGCACGTCGGGGAACCGCTCCCGCCACGGCTGGAGCGCCTCGGCCAGCGCCTGCTTCTCGTACGGCTCGAGACCGCCCGCGTCGTCCAGGAGCTTGAGCGAGCCGGGGCTGTACGCGAACACGGGCGGCAGGGTCCAGGCCCGTACCGCCCGCACGGTCGCGCCCCGGGCCGCCGCCGTCTCGAACGCGAACCGCAGCGCCGCCGCGCTGTCCTCGGGACCGCCGTGCTGGCCGACCACGACCTCCCGGCCGGCGGCCTCCGCCGTCGGCCGGTCGCCGGCCCGCACCAGGACCACGGGCCGGGTCGTCTCCGCGACCACCTGCTGGCCGACCGAGCCCAGCAGGAACCCGACGACCGGGCCGTGCCCTCGGGAACCCAGCACCAGCATCTCGGCCTCCGCCGCCGCACCGGCCAGCGCCTGCGCGGCCCCGCCCTCGACGACGTCGACGCTCACCTCGACCTCCGGATGCCGCTCCGAGACGGTGCGCACGGCCTGCGCCACCCCTTCCGACACCCACCCGTGCTGGGTGTCCCGGTCGGCGGTGGCCAGCGCCTCGGCGTAGCTCCACGCGTGCACCACACGCAGGGGCAGGCCCCGGCGGACGGCCTCCCGGGCCGCCCAGTCCAGTGCGGCCAGACTCTCCTCCGTACCGTCCACCCCTGCCGTGATCGGGCGTGCCATGCGTGGGCCTCCTCGTCGTCGCGTCCTCGTGCTGCCGGTGCCCACTATCGGGCACCGGAGCGCACCGTCACGATGATCTCGTCCACGAGCCGCCGCACGACACCGGGGGCCGGGAGGAGGCGGCGCGGTACCCCGGGGCGAACCCGGACGATCGAACATACGATGGGCTTCGAACCGGTGCGGTGGTCTCCACGACGCCGACCCGTGTGATCCGACGCTCGGGGTGGGAGACGTATGGCACAGGCCGCGGACACAGCGCGGACCGTCATCCTGACCGTGGACGACGACCCGGGGGTCTCCCGTGCCGTCGCCCGCGATCTCAGGCGGCGCTACGGCGAGTCGTACCGGATCGTGCGCGCGGAGTCCGGCGAGTCCGCGCTGGAGGCGCTGCGCGAGCTGAAGCTGCGCGGGGACCTGGTGGCGGTGATCCTGGCCGACTACCGCATGCCGCAGATGAACGGCATCGAGTTCCTGGAGCAGGCCCTGGACGTGTACCCGGGGGCGCGCCGGGTGCTGCTGACCGCGTACGCGGACACCAACGCGGCGATCGACGCGATCAACGTGGTCGATCTGGACCACTATCTGCTCAAGCCCTGGGACCCGCCGGAGGAGAAGCTCTATCCGGTGCTGGACGACCTCCTGGAGGCCTGGCGCACCAGCGCCTACAGGCCCGTGCCCAGCACCAAGGTCGTCGGGCACCGCTGGTCGGCGCGCTCCTCGGACGTGCGCGAGTTCCTGGCCCGCAACCAGGTGCCCTACCGCTGGTACTCGGTGGAGGAGCCGGAGGGACAGCGGCTGCTGGCGGCCGCCGGGCAGGACGGGCAGCGGCTGCCGCTGGTGGTCACCCCCGACGGCACCGCCCTGGTCGAGCCCGAGGCGCCGGAGCTGGCGGCGCGGGTGGGCCTGGCGACGACACCGACGGCCGACTTCTACGACCTGGTCGTCATCGGCGGCGGGCCGGCCGGGCTCGGGGCCGCCGTGTACGGGGCCTCGGAGGGTCTGCGGACCGTGCTGGTGGAGCGGTCGGCGACCGGCGGACAGGCCGGGCAGAGTTCGCGGATCGAGAACTACCTCGGCTTCCCCGACGGCGTCTCCGGCGCCCAGCTCACCGACCGGGCGCGCCGGCAGGCCGCCAAGTTCGGCGCCGAGATCCTCACCGCGCGCGAGGTGTCGGGGCTGGAGGTGACCGGCGCCGCCCGCGTCGTACGGTTCGCGGACGGCTCGTCCATCGCCGCGCACAGCGTGATCCTCGCGACCGGGGTGCAGTACCGGCAGCTGGAGGCGGCGGGCTGCGTCGATCTCACCGGCTGCGGGGTGTTCTACGGCTCGGCGCTGACGGAGGCGAGCGCCTGCCAGGGGCAGGACATCTACATCGTCGGCGGCGCCAACTCGGCGGGCCAGGCGGCGATGTACCTGGCCCGGGGCGCGAAGTCGGTGACCCTGCTGGTGCGCGGCCCGGATCTGTCGGCGTCGATGTCCTACTACCTGATCCAGCAGATCAACGAGGCGCCGAACATCTCGGTGCGCTCCCACACGGTGGTCGACGCGGCCCACGGCTCGGACCACCTGGAGCGGCTGACGCTGCGGCACACGGTGACCGGGGAGACCGAACAGGTCGACGCCCAGTGGATGTTCGTGTTCATCGGTGCCGCCCCGCTGACGGACTGGCTGGGCGACACGGTGCTGCGCGACGAGCGCGGGTTCATCCTGGCCGGGCCCGACCTGACCGCCGACGGGCGGCCACCGGCCGGCTGGGAGCTGGACCGGCCGCCGTACCACCTGGAGACCAGCATTCCCGGCGTGTTCGTGGCGGGCGACGCGCGCGCCGAGTCCGCCAAGCGCGTCGCGTCCGCCGTCGGAGAGGGAGCCATGGCCGTGATGCTCGTCCACCGGTACCTGGAGCAGTCATGAGCGGGCAGCTGATGCCGTGCAACCCACGGGAGATCAGCTCCCTGTTCCTCTTCGAGAAGCTGAGCCCCGAGCAGCTGGGGCGGCTGTGCAGCGAGGGACGGGTGGAGCTGTTCCAGCCCGGACCGGTGTACACCGAGGGCGACCCCGCCACCTGCTTCTTCGTGATGATCGAGGGCACGGTCGTGCTGTCCCGCCGGGTCGGCGGCGACGACGTGGAGGTCAACCGGACCTCGCAGCGGGGGGTGTACGCGGGCGCGATGCAGGCGTACCTCGGCGACCGGGTGCGGCAGGTGTACACCAACTCGATGCGGGTCACCGAGCCGACGCGCTTCTTCGTGCTGCCGGCCGACCTCTTCGCGGACATCATGCGCGAGTGGTTCCCGATGGCCGCGCATCTGCTGGAGGGCCTGTTCTTCGGGTCGAAGAACACCCAGGCCATGATCGGGCAGCGGGAACGGCTGCTGGCACTGGGCTCGTTGTCGGCGGGACTCACCCACGAGCTGAACAACCCGGCGGCGGCGGCGGTCCGGGCCACCGCCACCCTGCGGGAACGGGTCGCGAAGATGCGGCGCAAACTCGGTCTGATCGCCGAAGGGCCGTTCTCCCGGGACGCGTTGGCGCATCTGGTCGAGGTCCAGGAGCGCACCGCCGAGCGGGTCGCGAAGGCCCCGGCGCTCAGCCCGCTGGAGGCGTCCGACCGGGAGGACATGCTCACCGACTGGCTGGAGGACCACGGCATCGATCACGGCTGGCAGCTGTCCCCCACCTTCGTGCAGGCCGGACTCGACGTCGACTGGCTGGAACAGGTCGCCGCGGCCGTGGAGGAGGAGATCCTGCCCGGCGCGATCGGCTGGCTCAACTACACCGTCGAGACCGAGCTGTTGATGAACGAGATCGAGGACTCCACCACCCGCATCTCGCACCTCGTCGACGCGGCCAAGCAGTACTCGCAGCTGGACCGGGCGCCTTACCGGGTGGTGGACGTGCACGAACTCCTCGACAGCACCCTGCTGATGCTGTCGGGCAAGAGAGGCCCCGGCGTCAAGGTCGTCAAGGACTACGACCGCACCCTCCCGCCGGTGCCCGCCTATCCGGCGGAGCTGAACCAGGTGTGGACCAACCTCGTCGACAACGCGGTCTCCGCCATCCACAGCGCCGGCGGCGAGGGCACGCTGACGGTCCGGACCGCGCTCGACCACGAGCAGGTGCTGGTGGAGTTCCGGGACACCGGGCCCGGCGTCCCGCCCGAGATCAAGGGACGGATCTTCGACCCGTTCTTCACCACCAAGCCGGTCGGCGAGGGCACGGGCCTCGGCCTGGACATCTCCTGGCGGATCGTCGTCAACAAGCACCACGGCACGCTGCGGGTCGAGTCGGTGCCCGGCGACACCCGCTTCCAGGTGCTGCTTCCCCTGACCGCCGAGCCGCCCACCGAGGACGCGGAGGAACCCGTATGAGCGCCGACGGAATCGACCCGAGCGTCCCGCCGAGCGGCACCGGCTGCGTGGAGTGCGAGGAGGCGGGCGGCTGGTGGTTCCATCTGCGCCGCTGCGCGCAGTGCGGGCACATCGGCTGTTGCGACGACTCGCCCGCCAAGCACGCCACGGCCCACTACCGGGAGACGGGGCACCCGGTCATCCGGAGCTTCGAGCCGGGCGAGGCCTGGTTCTGGAACTACGCCACCGACGAGTTGTACGGCTCCGGACCCGAACTCGCTCCCCCGCAGGGCCGTCCCGCGGACCAGCCGGCGCCGGGCCCGGCGGGGCGGGTGCCGGCCGACTGGGCGCAGACGCTGCGCTGAGGCCGGACCGGGCAGCGGGCCCGGCGGCCCTGGATGAGCCGCAGGTCACGGGCCCGCTGTCGGTGGCCCGTGTCAGGATGGGGGCGTGTCGCAGATCGCCTTCACCACACCGCCGCTGATCGGCCGGGACGAGGAACTGGCCCGGCTGACGGGCCTGCTGGAGCGTGCCCGGGGCGGTGAGGCGCGGGCGGTGCTGATCGCCGGGGATGCGGGGGTCGGCAAGACGCGTCTGCTGGACGAGGTCGCGGGACGTGCGGCGCGGGCGGGGGCGACCGTGCTCACCGGGCACTGTGTGGACCTCGGGGACGTCGGTCTGCCCTACCTGCCGTTCACCGAGATTCTCGGTGTGCTCGCCGCCGACGAGCGGTTCACGGCCGTGCTGGGCTCGCATCCGGCGGTGGACCGGCTGCTCGGTGCGGGCACGGACGCAGTCCGGGACCCGGACGGGCGGCTCAGGCTCTTCGAGGACGTCGCCGGGCTGCTGGCCGACCTGGCCGCCGTGGCGCCGCTGGTGCTCGTGCTGGAGGACCTGCACTGGGCCGACCAGTCCTCCCGCGACCTGCTGCGCTTCCTGCTCAGCCGAGGTGTGCTGCACCGGCCGGGCGGCGGTGCCCCGGACCGGCGGCTCGCCGTGCTCGCCTCCTACCGCGCCGACGATCTGCACCGCCGCCACCCGCTGCGCCCCCTGCTCGCCGAACTGGTCCGGCTGCCGGCCGTGGAGCGGCTGGAGCTGCGGCCGCTGCCCGATCCGGAGGTCGCCCGCCTGGTGCGGGCCCTCGGGGCGGGCCCGCTGCCCGAGGCGGTCGTCCACGGCATCGTGGCCCGCGCCGAGGGCAACGCGTTCTACGCCGAAGAGCTGTTCGCGGCGGCCGACGCGGACACCGACGGAGTGCCCAGCGGACTCGCCGACCTGCTCCTCATCCGGGTCGAGCAGGTGTCCGAGACGGCCCAGCAGGTGCTGCGGACCGCCGCCGTGGCCGGGCGCCGGGTGGAGCACGACCTGCTGCGCGAGGCGGCCGGACTGCCCGAGGACGAGCTGGAGCGGGCGCTGCGGGACGCCGTCGGACGCCAGCTGCTCGTCCCCGGGGCCAAAGACACCTACGCCTTCCGGCACGCCCTCACGCGCGAGGCGGTCTACGCCGATCTGCTGCCCGGTGAGCGGTCCCGGCTGCACGGCGCGTACGCCCGGCTGCTCGCCGCCCGGGGCCGGGCCCCGGAGACCGCCGCCGAGCGCGCCCATCACTACCACGAGAGCCACGATCTGCCGGAGGCTCTCGCCGCCTGTCTGGAGGCGGCCGACCACGCCCGGCGGCTCGGCGCCCCCGCCGAGGAGCTGCGGCACCTGGAGACCGCCCTGGACCTGTGGCCGTCGGTGCCGGCGTCCGCCCGGCCCGCCGTCGAGGGGGACCTGGACCGGGTGACCCTGACCCTGCGCGCCTCGGCCGCGGCCGCGCACGCCGGGGAGTCCCATCGCGCGGTCTCGCTGACCCGCGCGGCGCTCGCCGGGGTCGACCAGGACACCGACTTCGAGCTGGCCGCCCGGGTCCGGTACACGCTCGCCGGGAACCTGCTGACCGTGGACAGCCTGACCGCGGCACACCGCTACAGCAGCGAGGCGCTGGCGATGATCCCCGCCGAGCCGCCGTCGCGGACATGGGTGTGGGCGGCGGCCACCCATGTGGCGACGGCCCGTCAGGTCGGCGAGGACGAGACCGCGTTGCGGGTGGGGCGGCGGGCGCTGCGCGTCGCCGAGGAGCTGGGCATGTCCGCGGCCCAGGCCGATCTGCTGATCTCTCTGGCCAACGTCGAGGGCGGCGGCCGGAGTTCCCGGGCGGGCCGGGAACGGCTGCGCCGGGCCCGGGAGCTGGCCCGCACCGCGGGGAACGGGCCCGTGGAGATGCGCGCGCTGTACCACCTGGCCGTGGCCGCGTTCGAGGCCGGTGCCCTCGCCGAGTGTCCGCCCCTGCTGGCCGACGCTCTCGACCAGGCCCGCCGGGCCGGGCTGCTGTCCTCGCCGTATCCGATGGAGATGCGCTATCTGCAACTGCTGGTGATGTACACGCTGGGCAGCTGGGAGGAGTGTGCGCGCACCGCGTCGCAGGCGGCGGCCGCGCTGCCGGCGGCGAGCGGTGGGGGCGTGACGGGCCCCGCCCTGTACGTGGCGCTGGCCCGCGGCGACGAGACGGCCGCCGACCGGGCCCGCGCGCTGCTGGCGGGCCCTTTCGACTGGATGGGCACGCTCGTCGCCGGGATCGTCCTCACCGACGCCGCCGCGCAGCGGGGCGCCCCGGAGGAGGCCGTCGAGCGGACGCGGTCGGCGATCGCGGCCCTGGGGGACGGTACGACACGCCGGCCGGGGGTCGCGGTCCGGCTCGCCGCGCTGTGTCTGGGCGCGATGGCGGACCGGGCCGCCGAGCCGCGCGGCAGCGGCGGCGACCCGGATCTCGCCCGCTGGACGGAGACCGCGGCCGAGCTGGTGGAGCTGGCGCGCGGCACGGCCGGAGCCGACGAGGAGGGCCGTGAGCAGGGCCCGGAGGGGCAGGCCTGGCTGGCCCGCGCGGAGGCGGAGTGGGCGACGGTCGCCTCCGGACCGGACCCGGCGGCCTGGGAGAAGGCGGTCGCGGCGTTCGGGTACGGCGACGTGTACGAGCAGGCGCGGTGCCGACTGCGGTACGCGCGGGCGCTGCTGGCGGCCGAGCGGCGCGCGGAGGCGGCGGAGCAGGCGCGGCTGGCCCGCGAGACGGCGGCCGGGCTGGGCGCGGCGCCGCTGCTGGAGCGGATCGACACGCTGACCGGACGCGGCGGTCTCACGGCCACGCCGCAGGCCGCGGGCCGTGCGACACCGCTCACCGCACGCGAGCGGGACGTGCTGCGGCTCCTGGCGCGGGGCCGCAGCAACCGGCAGATCGGCGAGGAGCTGTTCATCAGCGGCAAGACGGCCAGCGTGCACGTGTCCAACATCCTCGCCAAGCTCGGCGCCGCGAGCCGTACGGAAGCGGTGGCGATCGCCTACCGCCAGGGTCTGGCGGCGCCGGAGCCGACCGGGTCGGGGTGACCCGGCCGGCGCGTCCTTCAGCGCGTGCAGTCCAGGCTCCCCGGGTCGACGGCGTCGGCCATGGCCTGCATGCCCTTGTCGCCCGGGTGCAGATGGTCGCCGCCGTCGAAGAACGGCAGGATCCGCTCGGGGTCGTACGGGCTGCGCAGGATGCGGTCGAAGTCGGTGACGGCGTCGAAGTCCCCGCTGGTGCGCAGGAACTGGTTGACTTCCTGGCGGAGGGCCTCGGCGGCCGGATCCCACTCGTACCAGCCCTTGAACGGCCCGACGGTGGCGGCGACCACGCACTTCCCGGCCGCGTGCGCCCGCCGCGCGATGTCCCGGTAGCCGGCGATCAGGTCGGCCGCGGTGACGCCGGTGTGCGCCTTGATGTCGTTGACGCCCTCGAAGAGGAACACGGTGCGTACGCCGGGCTGGGAGAGGACGTCCCGGTCCAGCCGGTACACGGCGCTCTGCCCGGCTCCGTCCGCGAGGACCTTGTTGCCCGAGATACCCGCGTTGCCGACACCCTTGACCGGCGTTCCGATGCCGGCGAGGCGCCGGGCGAGGTAGTCGGGCCAGCGGCGGTTGAGATCGAGGGAGGACTGCCAGCCGTCGGTGATGGAGTCACCGAGCGCGACCACGGCGGCCGCTCCCGCGCCGGACGGTCGTACGGAGACGGCGTCCAGGTACCACCAGGCGCCGGTGGTCTGTGCCCAGTTGGCGCCGCTCTCCTCGGCGGTGTGGTCGCCCTGGCCGGTGTACGAGGTCTGCATCGCCATCCAGTGGCCGGAGGCCGGGCCGGCCGCGTCCGGGGTGCGGAAGCTGATGACGAGGTCGGTCCCGGCGGGGATCCTGCCCGGCAGCGGATCGCTCCAGGCGGCGGCGCCGGCCGGCACGCTGACCGTGCGCGCTCCGCCGAAGCTCAGCGGCCGGCTGGTGCCCGGACGCAGCGCGGCCCCTTGGTCCCGCAGGCCGGCGTGGACACCGTCCAGGGTCAGCGGCCGGTCACCGAAGGCGTTCGTGAAGCGGACCCGCAGGTCGCTGCCGCCGACGCTGGTGCGGACGATCAGCCGGTAGCCCTGGCCGGCCGAGCCCTCGCCCATGCGGTCGGCGCTGGCCGCCCAGGTGACGACACCGGTTGCCCGGGTGGCGGACTCGGGCAGCGGGCCGGCCGCCCGTGCGGGCCCGGTCTGGCAGGCAAGGGCCGTCAGCAGCGCGGCGAGGATGCGGCAGCCGCGTCCGAAGCGGCCGCTCACCGGGCGAAGTCCCGGATCGTGACGGACCCGCCTGGCTGTATGCGGACCGTCCGGGACGAGCCTGCGTACCCCACGGAGGTCATGGTCCCGCCGATGCTGCGGATCCGCACCTCGTCCGGCTTTCCGTCCCGCCAGCTCAGGTCGACGAGGAAGCCGCCGCGGGCCCCGGCACCGGTCAGTGTGCCGGAGGCGGCCCAGGCCTCCGGCAGGGCCGGCAGCAGCTCCAGGTGTCCGGGGCGCGAGTACAGCAGCATCTCGGTGACGGCGGCCGGGGTGCCGAAGTTGGCGTCGATCTGGAAGATGCCCCGGCCCTGCTCGACCTGGTAGATGTCGAAGAGGTTGGGGGCGGTGCCGTTGCCGCCGCCGCTGGAGGGGCGCAGGTTGTTGACGATGAGCTGGTAGGCCTTGCCGGCGTTCTTCAGCCGGGCCCAGCACAGGGCGCGCCAGGCGTTGGCCCAGCCGAAGCTTTCCGTGCCGCGTGCGGTGAGCAGGGCGGTGGCGCCTGCGACGATGTCGGCGGGGGTGGAGCCGTCGGGCCGGATGCGGTCGCCGGGGAAGAGGCCGACGAGCGGGGACAGATGCCGGTGGGTGGTCTCGCCGAGGTTGTCCGGGGACATCCACTCCTCCAGCCAGCCGGTCTTCGGGCTCACCTCAGGGAGGTGCAGCCGCTCGCGCAGGGCGCCGACGGTGGCGGCGTACTCGGCGTCCCTGTCCAGCTCCGCCGCCGCCGTGCGGTAGTTGCCGAACAGGGCCCACACCAGTTCCTGCGCGTAGGTGATGCCCTTGGCGTCCAGCGGTCCGTGCTCCGGCGACCAGTCGCTGTCGGCGATCAGTACTTCCCGCGAGGTTCCCGGCAGGGTGTGCGCGAGCAGCCGGGCCTCCCAGAACTCGCAGGCGCCCTTGAGGAGTGGGTAGATCTTCTTCAGGTGGGCGCGCGACGCGGTGAACTCGTAGTGTTCGAACAGGGAGTTGCACAGCCAGGCGTTGCCCGCCGGGTGCCACCACCAGCCCCCGCCGCCGAAGGGGTTGGTGGAGATGGCGACCGTCCAGCCGGCCTGCTTGCCGCTGGAGTTGCGGTAGCGGTTGCGCGGGTCGCCGAAGAGCCTCCTGGTGAGGTCCGTCCAGGAGGGGAGCTGGGCCACGCAGTAGTCGGTGAACGCGTCGAAGCAGGACGCGAGGCCCGCCCGGTCGGCCATCCAGTAGTTCATCTGGATGTTGATGTCGGTGTGGTAGTCACCCATCCAGTCGGGATCGTTGCCGTCGAGCCAGAGTCCCTGGAGGCCGAGCGGCAGGCTGCCCCGGGACCCGGCGATCATCAGGTACCGGCCGAACTGGACGTAGGCGGCCTCCAGTTCGGGGTCGGGCGCGCCGTCATCGGCGCGGGCCTGGATCCGCTCCCAGGTGTCCAGGGAGCGCTGCTCGGGGGACGAGGTGCCGAGCCAGAGACCGAACCGGTCGAACAGGGCGCGATGGTCGGCGACATGCGTGCGCAGCAGGGTGTCCGCGGAGTGCCGGGAGGCGGTGCGGACCTTGGTGCGGGCCAGCGCCCGGGGGTCGAGGGAGGGGTCCCGGTAGTGGGCGGAGGCGTCGGGGGCGTAGTCGGTGCCGCCGCTGAGCACCACGGTCAGCTCACGGCAGCCGGAGAAGGCGATCTGCGTGCCGCGCACGTGCACGCTGCCGCCGCTTCCTTGTGCGGCGATCGCGGCCCCGTAGCGCAGGCCGCCGGGGAAGGACCCGGCGAAGGAGTCCGCTTCCGCGTGTTCGCCGTGCGTGCCCTCGAGGGTGATGGTGCCGGTGTACCGGCCGCCGCCGCTCTGGCCGAAGTGCAGGACGATCACGTCGTCGGGACGGCTGGCGAAGAGCCGGCGCCGGTAGGTGACGCCGGAGCGGACGTAGGAGGTGGTCACCACGCCCTGCGCCAGGTCGAGGGTGCGGCGGTAGCCGGTGACGGCGGACAGGGCGTGGTCGGGGAGGTCGACGGTGAGCCGGGCGAGGAGGGTGAGCGAGCCGAAGTCGCCGCGGCCATAGGGGAACTGGCCGTCGGAGTCGAGGGTGTCGTTGAGGCCGCCGGTCCACATCGTGGCGTCGGTGACGAGGAGGAGTTCCCGGCCGGGGTCGTTGGTGGCGAGGGCGCCGAGGCGGCCGTTGCCGACGGGCAGGCCCTGCTGGATCAGCGAGTGCTCGTCGGCGGGTGCCCGCCACCACAGCTGGTGGCGGGCATCGGTGGCGGGAAGCGCGGCGGGCCGCGGCGGGGCGGCGGTGGCGGTGAAGGCGGGCAGTGCGGTGAGGGCTCCGGTGGCCGCGGCGAGGGCGAGGAAGCCGCGTCTGCTGGGGGATACGGGGTCCATGGCAAGCTCCGGGATTCATCGAGGATCGGTGCGTACAGCGCCCGTCGCGGGGCGCGGGGAACCGCAGCCGGCCACAGCGGCCCCGCGGTTCCCGTACGGTGCCCGGCGGAGCGTCAGCGGGGGGAGTCCGGGACTTCGATCCGGTCGATGTCGGGCGCGTAGTCCGAACCGCTGTCGAAGGTGACGGTGTTGGTGCCGGCCTTCAGGGTGACGGGGACACTGACCGTCTCGGCGGTCCCCCAGTCGCCGGTGGAGGGGAACCTGTGGCGGGTGCCGGCGCCGGAGCCGGCGGAGATGTTCACGGTGCGGGCGTCGCCGCTGACGTAGGCCACCTTGATCAGATAGGTGCCGGGCCGGTCCACGACGATGTCCTCGAAGCGGAGCGTGCCGCCGAGGTAGAGGTTGCCGACCTTCTTGCCGCCGGAGCAGGCGGAGCAGTCGGCGACGGAGGCGTTGCCGCCGAGCGTGTTGGCGCCGGCCTCGGCCTCGTAGCCGGTGGTGGTGAGGGCGCTGCCGTGCGGGGTGACGGTGAACAGGCGGGAGCCGTGGGCGGGCAGGGCCTCGGTGATCCGGTTCCGGTACGAGCCGAGGTCCTCGTGGTTCCACAGGTCACGGACGGCCGCCTTGCCGGTGAAGCCGAGGGAGGAGAAGTCGGCCGTGACGGCGGCGGGGGCGTCGGCGAGGTTGAACAGGGCGACGGTGTAGGTGCCGTTCGGGTTCTTGGCGGCCCAGACCTGCTGGGGGTCGGAGGGGGTGACCGGCCGGGCGGGCGGGGCGTCGCCCTGGTCGACGGCGATGACCTCGCGGTTGGTGAGGAGCCGCACGCCGTAGTCGTCGAGCCTGGTCAGGTCGTCGCCGGTGTAGAGCGGTGACTTGGCGATGGCCCACAGGGTGGCGTAGGTCTGGCGTTCGGCCTTGGTCAGGCCGTCCATGGCGCCGTTGCCTACGTCGAGGGAGTCGAGGTCGTTCCAGCCACCGGGGCCGGCGTGCTTCGTCCAGCCGGGGGTGTCGCCGAAGCGGTCGTCGACGGAGTTCTCCCAGCTGACGAGGGTGTTGCAGTAGCACTCGACATCGGTGTCGACGCGCCAGCCATTGGAGTGCTTCTTCCAGTCGGCGGCGTGCCCGATGTCCAGCGACCAGGACAGCTCCAGGTGAATGGGGCGGCCGGTGGCGGCGATCGCCTTCTGCCAGGCGGCGACGTCGGCAACGTTGTCGTAGTTGTCGCCGCTCTTGAAGGAGCCGGGCCCGACGCCGTCGAGCTTGAGGAAGTCGTAGCCCCAGGAGGCGATCGCCTCGGCCTGGGAGTCGATGTACTTCTGGGCGCACGGCTTGCCGAAGTCGAGTTTGTAGGCGCTGTCCCAGCCGTTGGTGGTGCGCAGGTCGCCGTAGACGATGTCGGCCGTGGTGCAGCCGTCGGCGTCCCGGACGGGCACCTTGCCGTCGCCGTACGCCTCCTTCTCCAGGCCGACGGGCAGGTAGATGCCGGCCTTCAGCCCGAGCGCGTGGATGTGGTCGGCGACCGGCTTCATGCCGCGCGGGAAGCGGACGGGGTCGGCCTGCTGGCGTCCGTAGGCGTCGAAGCCGGGCTGCCAGCTCTTGTCCCGCCACCAGCCGGAGTCGATGTTGACGTACTCGTAGCCGTAGCGCTTGAGCTTGGCGGCCAGGGCGTCGGCCTGCTTGAGGACGTTCGCCTCGGTCAGCCAGCTGTAGTCGCCGTCCGGGTTGAGGCCCGGGTACTTGGACGACTGCATGCTCCAGCTGGACCAGCCCATGAAGGGTTTCGCGGCCACCGCGGGCGCGGTGTCGGCCTGTGCGGTGGCCGGGACGGCCGTGGCGAGGCCCGCGGTGAGGGCCAGGACGACGGCGGCTCTGAGCCCGCGTACGGGCAGGACGGAGTACGAGGGTGACCGCATGGGCCGTACCTCCTGGGTGGGTTCGGGTCGGGCGGCTCAGCCCGTTCCGGTGGTGGGAGCCTGGGTGATGAAGGACTGGATCGCGGTCGCCGCCGCGCCGCGCGCCCACTCCTCGAAGGGCAGCGGGCGGGTCTGTACGTCGCACCGGGCGGCGGAGCCGAAGGCGGCGGCGGTGAACGCCTCCCGGATCTGCTCGGCGAAGAGGTCGTAGGCGGCGAGCCCTTCACCGGAGATGATCACGCGTTCGGGGCCGAACAGGTTGGCCACGGTGGCGATGCCGCGGCCGATGGCCTCCCCGGCCCGCGCGTACACCTCGCGGGCCCCGGGGACCCCCTGGTGCGCGAGGGCCACCGCCGCCGAGCCGTCGGCCACCTGACGGCCTGTCACCTCTCGTGTGCGGGCGAGGATCGCCGCGTCTCCGGCGATCGCCTCGACGCAGCCTCGGTTGCCGCAGTGGCACGGGGGTCCGGCGGGGTCGATGACGATGTGCCCGATCTCGCCGGCCACGCCGTGCGCGCCGGAGATCACCCGGCCGTGCACCACGAGTCCGCAGCCGATGCCCGCGCCGACGGTCACCACGGCGAAGTCGCTGAGTCCGGCGCCGGCGCCGAACCACTGCTCGGCGACCGTCAGCGCGCGCACGTCGTTGTCGACGACCACCGGCAGTCCGCCGGCCGTGGCGGCGAGTTCGGCGAGCGGCACGTCCCGCCAGTCCAGGAACGGCGAGTAGCGTACGACGCCCTCGGCGCGGTCGACGTCGCCGGAGACGGCGATGCCGAGGCCGGCCACCGGCGCAGCCGACTCGGCGGCGTGGGTGAGGAGTTCGTGGACGACGTCCGTGAGCGCGGTCAGCACGGGGCCGGGCGCCCGGCCCGGCAGGCGGGTGCGGCGGGCGAGCCGGATCCGGCAGCACAGGTCGGTCAGAACGGCGATCAGCTCGTCGCCGGTCACCTTCACGCCGATGAACAGGGCCCGTCCCCCGTTGACCCGGACCAGGCCGGCGGGCCGGCCGAGGGCGGGCCGGGCCTCCTCGGCGGCGTCCTCCGCCAGGTATCCGGCGGCCAGCAGGGGGCGTACGGCCTTGGTCACGGCGGCCGGGGACAGCCCGGCCCGGCGGCCCGCCTCCAGGCGCGTCAGGGGGCCGTGGGACAGGACCGTCGTGAACACCTGCGAGGCGGCCGGCGTGTGTGCCGGGAACGTCTCGGCGTGCGGGGTCGAGCGCATGGCCGGGAACCTAGGGCCCTTATTTTCCGCTGTCAATAAAAGAAACAACCGCTGTTACGAAGCCCGACGGAAGCCCTGGTGGCGGGCCGGACATGCGGATGCCCCGCGCGGGGCGGGGCATCCGGTGGTGCGGGTGTGTGCGCCGTACGTCAGTGCGCGCGGGGCGTGTTGGCCGCGGTGACGTTGACCGCGGACCACGACTTGTCCACGGTCTTGTACTCGGTGCTGTTCGCGCCGTACAGGTCCTTGGCCGCCTTCAGGGTCGCGGTGCGCGCCTGGTGGAAGTCGGTCGTGGAGACCATGTAGCGGGTGAGCGCACGGTAGTAGATGGCCGTGGCCTTGGTCCGGCCGATGCCCTTGACCGTGACGTTGCGGTAGGTCGGCGAGTTGTAGGTGACGCTGCCGATCTTCTTCTTGCCACTGCCCTCGGCGAGGAGGTAGTAGGCGTGCGAGGAGACACCGGAACCGGCGTGGACCTCGGTGTAGTAGGTGTCCGGCGACCAGTAGTCGATGGTGCCCTCGAGCTTGTCCAGCGACGGGTGGTCGAGGCGGCGCAGGAACTTCTGGTCCAGGCCCAGCTTCTCGCCGACCAGGTAGTCCGGGGTGTCCTTGGCGTTCTTGGCGTAGAACTCGACGTTCGAGCCGAAGATGTCCGCGAGCGACTCGTTCAGCGAGCCCGGCTCGCCGTACTGGTTGCCGTCGGAGTCGACGAAGGTCGGCTGCAGGTTGGCGGTCGCCTCCACCACGCCGTGGGTCAGCTCGTGACCGGTGACGTCGAGGACGACGAGCGGCTTCTTGAACATCTGGCCGTCGCCGTCGCCGTACAGCATGCAGTTGCAGGTCGGGTCCCAGAAGGCGTTGGCGACCTTCTTGCCCCAGTGGACCATCGCCTGCGCGGGCTTGCTGTTGTTGGCGATGCCCTTGCGCTTGAAGGTGCTCTTGTAGAAGTCGAGCGTCTTGGTGATGCCGTACTGGGCGTCGGCGGCGGCGCTGGCACGGCTGGTGGTCTTGCCGTTGCCCCACACGTTGGTCGTGTTGGTGAACTTCGTGCCGGCGCTGAACTTCTCCGTGTACGAGCCCTTGGCGTCCCGCGTCTCGGTGCCGTACCGGTTCGGGTCCTTGAGCTGGTAGTGGCCGCGCGAGGTCTGCGTGGTGGTGAGCCCGACGTTGCCGACGAAGAGGGTCTTGCCGGTGCCCTTCGCGGCGGACGGGTAGCGCGTGGCGCCGGAGACGCCCGAGCCGAGCAGACCCGCCGGGGCGGGAGCGCCGACACCGGTCTCCGGGGCGGCGCTCTCGCCGCGCTCGCGCAGGGTGTCGAGGAGCTTCGGGGACAGGAACTCGTCACTGTCGGGCGTGTTGCTGCGCACCTTGCCGGTGACGGCGTCGACGACGACGGTGTGCGAGCCGGCCTGGCCGGTCACCGTCACCTGGTAGGCGAGGGCGCTGGCGCCGCCGCGGGCGTCGAGGACCAGCTGCGCACCGCTCGCGTCACCCTTGGCGGCCTTGGCGGCCTTGGCGGCGGCCTGCTGCGCGGTCAGCTTGGCCTCGGTGGCGGCCGGCTTGACGGTGTGGCCGGCCGCACGGGTCACGCCCGTGTAGGCCAGCTTGCGGTCGAGGTGGACGATGAGGTCGGCGCCGAGCACCGGGAGGTCGCCGTGCGTCCGGACGAAACGGACGTGCCGGGCGCCCTCGGGGTCGATCATGACGTCCTGGGCCTGGAGTTCGTCACCCTTGGAGACGCCGGTCGCCGAGGCGTGGGCGAAGGCCGCGGTGCGCGCCGCCTCCACCACCGTCGTGGCGTTCGTGGTGGCGGACGCGGCGGTCCGCTCCACCCCCGTCGTGGAGGGACCCGCGAAGGCCGTGCCGGCCAGGCCTGTGGCAGCCGTCGTCACCGCGACGGCGACCGCCACGGAGCGTATGTGCGGTCTACGCAATCTGATCAGGGTTCCTTCGTGCGAAGGCGGCCGGGGTCACCAACCGCCTTGAGACGTGGCGCAGTTCGGCACCACGGGGACTGGTCGGGCCCCGGGCATCACCCTTGCGGATCAGTCATGGGCACGTAAAGCCGGAATGATCCATTTCGCGGATTTCTATGGCAATCCTTTACGAATGGGGCGCCACAGAGTGATCACGAGTCCACCGACTGTGTGTCGACTGTGGAGACGCTGTCTCGATCCCCTAGGTTCCAAGGCCGGAATGTGACCGACATCGCATCACGACACGTACGGATGGGAGTGGATGCCGGATGGTCTCAGCGACGGTGGGCCGGGGTGCGGTCCTCGGAGCGGTCGCGCTCTGTCTGCTCGCGGTCCCGGCGCGGGCCGCGACCGCGGAGCCCGACACCCCCGCGGCAGCGGCGCTTTCGGCGCCCGACACCACGGGCCTTGCCACGGTGCTGCGCTCGGCCCTGGACCAGGGCGCACCAGGAGCGCTCGCCCGGATCGACGACCACGGCGAGACGTACCGGGTGGCCAAGGGCGTGGCCGACCGCGGCACCCGGCGCTCCCTCTCCGCCGGCGACCGGTTCCGCGTCGGCAGCGTCACCAAGACCTTCTCGGCCGTGGTCCTGCTGCAACTCGCCGACGAACACCGGCTCTCGCTCGACGCGCCGGTCGACCGCTACCTGCCGGGGCTGCTGCCCGACGACCGGATCACCGTCCGGCACGTGCTCGGCCACCGCAGCGGGCTGTACGACTACACCGACGACATGTTCGCCCAGAGCGTGTCCGGCTTCGAGGCGGTGCGCAAAAAGGTCTTCACCTACCGGCAGCTGGTCGCGCTCTCCCTGAAGAAGCCCCGTACCAACGCGCCCGGCGCCGCGTACTCCTACTCGAACACCAACTTCGTCGTCGCCGGCCTGCTCATCGAGAAGCTCACGGGCCAGTCCGTGAAGACCGCGTACGAGAACCGCGTCTTCAAACCGCTGAAGCTGCGCGACACGTTCTACGTCCACCCGGACACCGCCATCCCCGGCCGGTACGCCCGCGGCTACCTCACTCCGGACACGGCCGGCGCCGAGCTGGTCGACGCGACCGCGCAGACGGTCTCCTGGGCGCAGAGCGCCGGTGCCATCATCTCCAGCGCCGAGGACCTGAACACGTTCTACTCCGCGCTGCTCGGCGGCAGGCTGCTGTCCCCGGCGCGGCTGGCCGACATGGAGCGCTTCGAGCGGGTGGACAGCACGACGGCCTACGGGCTCGGGCTGCGCCGTCGCACCCTGTCCTGCGGGGTCTCGGTGTACGGCCACACGGGTGCGGTACAGGGGTACTACACGTACGCCTTCGCGACGAAGGACGGCAAGCGCAGTCTCACGGCGGTCACGAACACCTCGAACAACGGGAAGGTGCTGAAGACGCTGGCAAAGGCGCTGGAGCCGGCGTTCTGCGGGAAGCCGAAGGCGTTGCCCGGCGGGGACGGTGCAGCCGTGGAGGAGCAGGCGGAGGAGTAGGCGGAACCAACCGGCACGGGCCCGGCGTTGTACGGAGCAGAGCCATGGGTGGGCCTCTGCCGGGTGGTGTCATGGGTGAGTTGGTCGCCGGGGGGAACGTGACCCTCCCGGAGGGTGCGGTGCGGTTGCGGGTGGCCGGGGCCTTCGATGTGTGTGCCCTCGTCACCGGTGCGGACGGGAAGGTCGGCGGGGACGCCGACTTCGTGTTCTACAACCAGCCGGCGGCCCCCGGCGTCCGGCTGCGCGGTGACACCCTGGACGTCGAACCGGCCCGGCTGCGCACCGGCGCGTGCCGGGTCACCGTCGCGGTCGGCGCGGCCTTGCCCGGCACGCCGCTCGGCCGGCTGCCCGCTCCCCGGCTCGACGTGACCGACCGCGCGGGCCGTACGGTGGCCCGGTTCACGCCGCCGCGCCCCGGCCCGGAGACCGTGCTGCTGCTCGCCGAGCTGTATCCGCGTCCGGGCACCGGCTGGAAGCTGCGGGCGATCGGGCAGGGGTACGCCGACGGACTGGCCGGACTCGCGCGGGACTTCGGCGTGGACGTCGTGGACGACGACGGCGGCGCGCAGGCCTCCGCAGCCGTCCCCGACCCCGGCCGGCGGTCCGGGGCCGTCCCGCCGGCCGCCCGCACCGACGCCTTCCTCACCCCGGTGAACTCCGCTCGCGCTCGCGCCGGTTCTCCACCCGTCACGCCGGAGCCGAGTCTCCTCGTTGCCGCGCAGGGCCACGCGCGGGCCATGGCCGACGCCGGGCGGCTGGGCACCGAGGGCCGCGACGGCGTCTCGGTGCACCAGCGGATCACGGCCGCCGGATACGCGTACGTCACCGTCGGCGAGCACCTGGTCTCCGGCCCGCGCACACCGGCCGAGTTCGTCGCGTACTGCCTGGAATCGGGGCAGGCCCGGCGCACCCTGCTCGACCCGTCCTTCCGGCATGCCGCACTGGCCCATGCCGACGCGGGCGACCGGTACTGGACCGCACTGTGGGCCGCTCCCCTCACCCCGGACGGACTGTCGCGCGCGGCCGCCGAGGTGGTCGCACTGACCAACGCCGAGCGCGGCCGGGCCGGTCTCCGCCCGCTGGCGGTCGATCCGCCGCTGACGGCCGCCGCGCAGGCGCACTGCGCGGACATGGTGGCCCGCGACTTCTACTCCCACACCTCCCCCGACGGCGGCCGGCCCTGGGACCGGGCCGCCGCCGCGGGCTGTCGCCGGCGCACGATCGGCGAGAACATCGCCTGCGGTCAGCGCTCTCCCGCCGAGGTCGTGGAGGGCTGGATGAACAGCCCCGGCCACCGGGCCAACATCCTCACGCGCGGCTTCACGCACATCGGCATCGGCTTCTCGGGCGGCGGCCGGGCGGGCACGTACTGGACGCAGCTGTTCGGTGGCTGAACCGACACATTCCGTGATCTTGGCGGAACGAACCCCTCCGGGACACCATGCCCCGCATGAAGGGTGATCTCTTTTCCAGTCAGCACGTCGTGCAGCCGGCCGTGGAGCCGGGCATGTCCGTCGAGAACGCCAAGTGCATCAAGTACGCGGTGAACGGCGAGATGTACGCCCGCCAGGGCGCGATGGTCGCCTACCGCGGCGACCTGAAGTTCGAGCGCAAGGGGCAGGGCGTCGGCGGCATGCTCAAGCGTGCGGTCACCGGTGAGGGACTGCCGCTCATGGCGGTGCGCGGACGGGGCGAGGCCTGGTTCGCGCACGAGGCGCAGAACTGTTTCATCGTCGAGGTCGAACCCGGCGACCAGTTCACCGTCAACGGCCGCAACGTGCTGTGTTTCGACGCCTCGCTGGCGTACGAGATCAAGACGGTGAAGGGGTCCGGCATCGCCGGCGGCGGCCTGTTCAACAGCGTCTTCTCCGGGCAGGGCCGGCTCGGCCTGGTCTGCGAGGGCAACCCGCTGGTCATACCGGTCTCGGCGCAGGCCCCCGTCTACGTCGACACGGACGCCGTGGTGGGCTGGACCGCGCATCTGCAGACCTCGCTGCACCGCTCGCAGTCCATCGGCTCGATGCTGCGCGGCGGCTCCGGCGAGGCCGTGCAGCTGATGCTCCAGGGCGAGGGACACGTCGTCGTGCGGCCGAGCGAACTGACGCCCCAGAAGACGCAGCAGCACTGAACCTTCACAAGTGAGCCGCGCCGTGCGGGCAACCCCCGCCGTCGTGCCGGCGTCTTGATCGACAACAGACCGAGCCCCGGCCCCTCGGGCCGGGGCATGTTTTCCGAGACGCTATACACGTCATGTATACACATCGTGTATAGAAGGGTACGCATGTACGGCAAGGCTTTCGCCCCTGAGTACCAGGGCGCCCTGACCACCCTGTCCGTCAACTCCTCGCTGGTCGACGTGCTGGCCGAGGGCACCGAGCGGCTGCGCGAGGCCGAGCGGTCCGGGCGTCACGGCGAGGCGGCCCGCTGCGGGCTGGCCGTCGCCGAGGCCCATCGGCGGCTCGGCCAGGTGAGTGACGCGGACCGGGCCTGGAAGGCGAGTTACCGCGCGGCCCGGGAGGCCGGGGACACGGCGGCCATGGCCTGGGCGCTGTGGAGCGGCGGCACCCTGGCCCGGCAGCGCGGGGCGTTCCCGCTGGCCTGGCGGCTGCTGGGGCTCGCGGCCGAACTGGGCGAGCGCGGCGGGGACGTCGTGGTCCGCGGGTACTCGCTGGCCGGACTCGCGGAGACCGGCCGTATCCAGGGCGACTACGAGGCGGTCGGCCGGCTGCACGAGCAGTTGCTGGCCGAGGCCCGCAAGCGCGGAGAGGCCAGGCACACGGTGTGGGCCCTGGAGGGCATCGCGCAGATGCACCGCAACACCGGGGACCACGACACGGCGTACGCCCTGTTCGAGGAAGCCGCGGAGATAGCCGGGCGGGCCGAGGACCGGCGCGGGCACGCCTGGGCGCTGCGCGGGCTCGCCGACGTCCTCTCGGTCCGTGACGGCGACACCGAGCGGGCGCTGGAGCTGCTGTCCGAGGCGGAGGCCACCTGCCGCGCCATGAACCTCTCCAGCGCGCTCGCCTACAACCACAAGATGCGCGGCAACGTCTTCTACCGGGCCGGGCGTTACACCGAGGCCCGCGACCTGTACGAGCTGGCGCTGGAGGAGTTCCGCGCGATGAGCGAGCCCCGGGGCGAGGCGCTGGCCCGTCTCGGCCTGGCCAAGTCGCTGGCCCGCCTCGGCCGGGACCGCGCGGAGACGGCTGCCGAACTCGCGGATCTGGCCCGGGTGTTGGAGCGCAGCGGGCTGAAGCACGCGCGGGAGATGGTGACCCGGGCCCAGCGGGAGTTCGGCCTCGGCACGGAGGTCGTACGGTGACCGCGCTCCCCACGGCGGTACGGGCGCCCCTCGCCGGATCCGAGACCCTCGCCCGTTGCCGGGAGCTGGTGCGGCCGACGCTGACGGAGGCGGTCGGGCGGCTGCACCCCTGGGTCGCCGAGATGGCCGCGTACTCCTTCGGCTGGTGCGACGTCGGCGGGGCACCCGCCGCGGCGCCGGGCGGCAAGGGCGTACGGCAGGCTCTGGCGGTGCTCGGCGCCGAGGCGGCGGGCGCCGACGCGGGGGCCGGCATCCCGGCCGCGGTCGCGGTGGAGCTGGTGCACGCCTTCTCGCTGCTGCACGACGACATCATGGACGGCGACGCGACCCGGCGACGCCGGCCCGCCGTGTGGAAGGCGTACGGCACCGGTCCGGCGGTGCTCGCCGGGGACGCCCTGTTCGCGCTGGCGGTGGAGACGCTCGCCGCCGTGCCGCAGGGGCCCGGCGCCGTGCGGCTGCTCTCGGCGGCGCTCACCGATCTGGTGCACGGGCAGGCCGACGACCTGCTGTTCGCCGCCCGGCCGTGCACCGGTCCGGAGCGGGTGACGCCCGAGGAGTACCGGGCGATGGCGGAGGGCAAGACCGGCGCGCTGCTGGGCTGCGCCGCCGCGCTGGGTGCCACGCTCGGCGGGGCGCCCGAGGCCACGGTGACCGCGCTGGACCGGGCGGGGCGGCATCTGGGTGTCGCCTTCCAGCTGGTCGACGACGTGCTGGGCATCTGGGGCGACCCGGCCGTCACCGGCAAGCCCGTGGGCGGGGATATACGGGAGGGCAAGAAGACCTTCCCGGTGCTGGTGGCGCTCGGCTCCCCGGCGGCCCGGCGGCTGCTCGCGCTGCTCGGCTCGCCCGGCCGGGCCGCGGAGGCGGCCGAGTTGATCGAGGAGGCGGGCGGCCGTACGGCGGCCCTGGCCGAGGCCCGTACGCACACGGCCGCCGCACGGGCACTGCTCGCGGACGCGCCCCTGGCCGCCGGCACCGCCGAGGAGCTGCGCCGACTGCTGGACCTCCTGATGCACCGCGTGCTGTAGTCATGATCCGAAACGGCGTTGACCTCGGCCGTCCCGGCAGGTGAAGGTGCGAGAGGCGCGGTCCTCAGCCCCGCGCCGGAAGGGTGGAGCACTGTGATCGGCATCTCGGACATCGAAGCCGCGGCCCGGCAGATCGCCGGACACGTCGTGCGGACGCCGACCGTGGCGAGCCCCGGCCTGACCGCGCTGCTCGGCGTCCCGGTCACCGCCAAGCTCGAACTGCTCCAGCGCACCGGCTCGTTCAAGGCCCGCGGGGCCACGGCGAAGCTGCTGTCGCTGAGCGAGGCCGAGCGGGCAGCGGGGGTGGTCGCGGTCAGCGGCGGCAACCACGGGATCGCGCTCGCGGTGATGGCGGCGGCCCTCGATGTGAAGGCGACCGTGGTGATGCCGCGTACCGCGCCCGCGCGCTCCATCGGGCTCGCGGAGGAGGCCGGGGCGTCGGTGCGGCTGACCGACGGCATGGACAGCGCGTTCCAGCTGGTGACACGGCTGCGGGACGAGGGACTGACGCTGGTCCATCCGTTCGACGACCCGGTCGTGATCGCCGGGCAGGGCACCGTGGGCCTGGAGTTGGCTCAGGACGCCCCCGAGCTGACGGACGTCGTCGTCAGCATCGGTGGCGGGGGCCTGATCGCCGGGATCGCGGCGGCCCTGCGCGCCAAGCGGCCCGGGGTGCGCGTGTGGGGCGTGGAGACCGAGGGCGCCGAGGCCATGTCCGCCGCACTCGCGGCCGGCGCACCGCTGCCGGTGCCGCTGTCGTCCGTGGTCACCACGCTCAGCGCGCCCTCGGTGTCGCAGCTGACCTATGATCACGTCTCCGCGCTGGTCGAGGAGGTCCTGGTGGTCCCGGACCGGGACGCCGTGCAGGGCTGCCTGGACCTCGCCGAGCACGCCAAGGTGTGGGCGGAGCCGGCCGCGGGCTGCCTGCTGCCGGCGGCCCGTCAGGTGATCGCACGCGTCGGCGGGCGCGCCCGACTCGGGCTCGTGGTGTGCGGAGGCAACACGACCCCCCGGGAACTCACCGGGTGGGCCGACCGCTTCGGTCTGACGTGACACCTGTCGTGAGCCGGGGCGGCGCGCCCGCGCCTACCGTCGGTTACCCGCAGGTCGAGAAACCGACGGGAGAGGTCGACCCAAACCCGCAAGCCCTTTCCCGCTGTTGAATAAAAGGCAAGAACGGGCCCGGGTTGAGGATTCTTTGAACGCACCCCCGCGCACCCCGCGTACCTCTGGGAAATACCAGGCAGGGGTTGCAGCGAGGGATGACCATGGCCAAGGCGCACGTCTCCGCACACGAGTTGGTGGCCGGGCGGTACCGGCTGCTGGAGGTATTCGCCCGCGAGACGAACCGCCTGTGGTGGTACGCCGAGGACGTGACGGCGCAGCAGCCCCGGCTGGTGGCGCAGACCGCCCTTCCGGAGCCCTCCGCCG
This sequence comes from Streptomyces sp. NPDC031379, assembly GCF_055569615.1. Lineage (NCBI taxonomy): Bacteria > Bacillati > Actinomycetota > Actinomycetes > Kitasatosporales > Streptomycetaceae > Streptomyces > Streptomyces sp. NPDC031379. The sequence goes on from NZ_JBVIIT010000003.1 coordinate 53,301, forward strand.
ACGACACCGCGCGCCGGGTGACGGCCCGGATCATCCGGGCCTCCGAGACCATGCGGCTGCTGCGCCCCGGCCGGGTCGCCACCGTCGTCGACGCCGTGGTGGAGGCCGGCACCCTGTGGACGGTCACCGAGTGGATCGACGGCACGCTCCTGAGCGAACTCCTCGATCGCGAGGGCTCCTTCAACGCCGTACGCGCGGCGCGGGTCGGCCTGGATCTGCTCGATGTGCTCGGGGCCGCCCACGACGAGGGCATCACCCACGGCGAGCTGAGCCCGGCCCAGCTGTTCGTAAGGGAGGACGGCCCTGTCGTCGTCACCGGGTTCGGGCTGGCGGGGTCGACCCTCGTCCCCCGGCTCACGGCGCCGTCGTACGCCTCGCCGGAGCAGGCCCGCGACGAGCGCATCGGCCCGGCCGCCGACCTGTGGGCGCTCGGCGCGCTGCTGTACACGATGGTCGAGGGCCGCCCGCCGTTCCGTGATCGCGGCCGGCCGGACGCCACGCTCAAGGCCGTGGACCGGCTGCCGCTGCGCACCCCGCTGCGGGCGGGCCCGCTGACCCAGCCGGTCCAGGGGCTGCTGCGCAAGAACTCGGTCGAGCGGCTGACCCGGCCGGTGGTCCACGAGGCCCTCACCCGGGCCCTGACCGAGGACCCGGACGCGGACCGGGAGCCGGCCCCCGTGCCGCGGGTGCGCGGCGCGTACCGGGGCGTGCGCCTGGCCGGACCGGGGCGGGGCAGAAGAGCGCTGATCGCGGGCACCGTGCTGGCCACGGTGACCGTCACGGCCGCCGTCCTGGCGGCGACCCACCTGCTGCCCGGCACCGACACGGCGGCGGAGCGACCGCCCCGGACCACCGCCTCGCCCACCCCCGCCGACCGGCCCACCGGTGACGACACTCCCGCGGCCACCCCCGCACCGACCGCCACGACCACCAAGCCCACCTCCGTCCTGCCGGCCGGCTACCGGCGCTACACCGCTCCGGAAGGCTTCTCCGTGGCGCTCCCCGACGGCTGGAAACGGCTGACCACCACCCGCGCGACCGACGGCGCCTACCGCGTCACGTTCGGCGGCGGCGACTCCCCCACCCTCGCCGTCACGTACACCGAGCGGGTCGACGCGGACCCGGTCACCGTCTGGCGCGACGACGTGGAGCCGGAGCTGAAGAAGCTCCCGGGCTACGAACGCGTCGGCGAGGTCCGGGCCGCCACCTACCAGGGCCACAGGGCCGCCGACCTCGAGTGGCTGGCGGGGGCCGGGGACGCGCGGGTGCGCACCTTCGGGCGGGGATTCCTCCTGGGCGACCGGCGCGGGTTCTCCCTGCGCTTCACCACCCAGGCCGCCACCTGGGACGACGCGGCCAACCGGCGGGCGCTGAAGACGTTCCTGCAGACGTTCCGTACGGCGGAGGACTGACCCGCGCGCCCGGCCGTTTCCCCCCGGCCGACCCGGGGACTCGCCCCTTATGGTGCAAATCGGATACACGATGATGACCGAGCAGGCCGGCCCCCGGGACCTGGTGGACCACGTGGTGCGGGCCGAGGAGTCCGGGTTCGACTTCTCCGTGATCTCGGACCACTACTTCCCGTGGCTGCGTTCCCAGGGGCACTCCTCGTACGCGTGGAGCGTGCTGGGCGCCGCCGCCCAGGCCACCTCGCGCATCCCCCTGATGACCTACGTCACCTGCCCCGTCCTGCGCTACCACCCGGCGATCGTGGCGCAGAAGGCGGCGACGGTGCAGCTGCTGTCCCAGGGCAGGTTCCGGCTCGGCCTCGGCGCCGGCGAGAACCTGAACGAGCACGTCGTGGGCGGCGGCTGGCCGCCCGTGGACGTACGCCACGAGATGCTCGAAGAGGCGGTGGAGATCATCCGCGCGCTGTTCGAGGGCGGCCATGTCACCCACCACGGGCAGCACTACGACGTGGAGTCGGCCCGCCTGTGGGACCTGCCGCAGGACGCCCCGCCGATCGGCATCGCCGTCTCGGGCGAGCAGTCCTGCAAGCTCGCCGGCCACCTCGCCGACCTGGTCATCGCGACCGAGCCCGAGGCGGGCCTGCTGGAGGCCTTCGACCGGCACGGCGGGACCGGCAAGCCCCGGGTCGGCCAGCTGCCGGTGTGCTACGACACCGACCGGGACACGGCGATCAAGCGCGCCCACTCCCAGTTCCGCTGGTTCGGACTGGGCTGGAAGGTGAACGCCGAACTGCCGCATCCGGACTCCTTCGAGGCCGCGACGCAGTTCGTGACCGAGGACGACGTCGCCTCCGCCATCCCGTGCGGCGACGACCCGGACGCCTTCGTGGAGGCCGTACGGCCCTACGCGGAGGCCGGGTTCGGGGAGGTAGCCCTCGTGCAGATCGGCGGTGACACACAGCAGGAGTACCTGGACTGGTCGGCGAAGACCCTGCTGCCCGCGCTGCGGGAGGCGTACGGCTGACACCTCCCGCCCTCCCGGGCATGGCCCGTGAGCCGATCGGGAGGGCCCGGAGGGCAGGCCCGCCAAAGCATGCCAATCGGCCCATATAGGCTTTCCTGTCTGCACCCGGCTCCGGGTGCGGTTCCGATCATGCCCGCAGGAGAGTCATCCGTGACCCTGGTCATCGAGCCGTCGCCCGAGACGTCCGCCCCGGCCGCGCCGCCGCTGTCCGACCTGGTGGCGCGCGACGCCCGCGAGTTCGGCGTGTACGCGCGCACCGGAGGCTGGGCCTTCGCGCTGATGGTGGCCCGCAGTGTGCGTCCGGGCGGGCAGGCCGCCGGTGAGACGCCGAAGGTGTCGGCGAAGGAGTTCGCCGAGCTGGCCGGCTGCTCCCCGGAACGGGTCATGCGCTACTACAAGGCCTGGGACCGGGCGGCCGACGACGGACTCGTCCCGCACTTCGAGGCCCTCCGGCCGGGCCAGGAGGCCGACCTCCCGGACGCCGACGCGTGGCTCGGCTACTACGTCTCCCGCAACAGCGCCACCTCCGAACGCGGCACCGCCATCGCCCAGGCCGCCGAGGCCGAGGGCATCCGCCCCACCAAGGCGCTGGAGGTCGCCGAGAACCCGACCGCGCTGCGCGCCGCGATCCTCGCCGACCCCTCCACCGCCCGCGCGGCCCGCGCCGCCCTGCTGGACCGGCTCAGGGAGGACCCCGACCTGCAGGCCGAGCTGGCCCGTGACGTCGTACGCACCGACGACCTGAAGAAGGCCGTCGCGACCGAGAGCCGCGCGGCCGACCGGATCGGCTACGTCCGCCAGATCGCCGAGTCCGGGCAGATCAGGACCCCCGCCGGGCAGACCGTGCAGGCACCCGGTGAGCTGCGCGAGGAGGCCGAGCGGCATCTGTCGCTGATCGACGAGCTGGAGGACGACGAGGACACCGGCGAGTGGGCCACCGAGGCCTACGACACCATGAGGTCGCTCGTCGTCGAGGCGGTCGAGGCCGATCCCGAACTGCGCGTCCAGGAGCGCCGGACCAAGTTCTACAGCAGCCTGCAGAAGGCGACCAGGGCGTTCGAGGAGCTGACCTTCGACGACGCCCAGGACTTCTACGAGGACGACATGGTCCAGCGGCTGGAGGAGCTTCAGCAGGCGATCGGCGGCTGCCTGGCCGCCTTGCGGGGAGTCCACGGGAATCAGTCGCACGGGTGAGCGTTGTGGGCACGACGGGGGTACTAGAGGGCTCTACGCCGATCGTTCCCGGAGGCCCTCGCGTGAACTCGTTCGTGCACAAGACCCTGGTGGTACAGCTCCGCGCGGGAGGCACCGAGCGGTGTCCCGTGCTCGCCCATCTCAGTTACGACGCCGAGGACCCGTTCGCCGTCACCGCCGTCTTCGGCCACGACGGCCGGGTGCTGGCCTGCTGGCGGCTGGACCGGGAGATGCTCTCCGACGGCATGAACAGGCCGGTCGGCGTGGGCGACGTACGGGTGCGGCCCGCCGCCACCGGGTCGTGCCATGAGCTGCGCCTGGAGTTCCTCGGGGACCACCGGCCCGACGGCAGCCGGCACCACGCGGTGGTGTTCGCCTGGGCCCCGGCGATCGCCGCGTTCCTGCGCGACACCCACCAGGTCGTACCGCCGGGGCAGGAACACGTGCCCGTCGACGAGTTGCTGGCGGAGATCCTCTCCGGGGCTGAGTAGCCGTACTCATGTCCTCGGCCCCGGCCGGCGCCACGATGGGGCTCCTACGACGCCTCGAGGCAAGGAGCCCGGCCGTGACCGCAGTGCACCCCGTCCCGCTTTCCGTACCGCGCCGTGTGCCGCCCGCCGTGTTCGCCGGGGTGGCGGCCGTCGGGCTCGCCGTGTCGGCGTGGGGCGTGCGCGACCGCACGACCTGGTGCCTGGAGACCGTGTGGGCACTGGTGGGCCTGCCCCTGGTGGTGCTGGTGTGGCGGCGCTTCCCGCTGACGGGGCTGCTGTGCGGGCTGCTCGCCGCGCACGCGCTGGTCCTCGCGGTGGGCGGCCACTACACCTACGCGCAGGTCCCGGCGGGCGACTGGGTGCGCGACACGTTCGGCCTCGACCGCAACCCGTACGACCGCTTCGGGCACCTCATGCAGGGATTCGTACCGGCGATCCTGGTCCGCGAACTGCTCAGCCGTACCTCGCCGCTGCGCGGCAGCCGCTGGCTTGCGCCGCTCACCGTCTGCGCCTGCCTCGCGTTCAGCGCCTGCTTCGAGCTGCTGGAGTGGCTGGCCGCCGAGATCGGCGGGCACGGCGCGGACGCGTTCCTCGCCACCCAGGGCGACGTGTGGGACACCCAGTGGGACATGTGCTGCGCCCTGATCGGGGCCGTGCTCTCGCTGCTGCTGCTCGGCCGGGTCCACGACCGTCAGCTGCGGACGCTGCGGCGGTGAGGCCCCCGGGCGGGCGGGTGACTAGTCGTCCGACCGGGAGGTGTGCCTGCGGCGGGCCCACAGGGGCAGGCCGTACCAGCAGACGAGGTACCACGCGACGACGGCCGCCACCAGGTACGGCACATAGCTGTCGTGGGTGGCCACCCGGAGGATCAGCAGCAGGGAGGACGTCATCGTGGCGAGCAGCAGGACCAGCCCGACGAACGTCATCCTCGACGCCAGCCGCACCGCCTGCGGCTTGACCCGGCGCCCTGAGACCAGGCGGTGCAGGGACACCGGGCCGATGAGGGCGCCGGTCGCGCAGGCGCCGAGGACGACGGTGACGATGTAGATGACCTGGTTCGCGGGGGTGAGTTCGGAGTACTTCGGCTGGAAGACCACCGTCAGCAGGAAACCGAACAGGATCTGCACGCCCGTCTGCGCCACGCGGACCTCCTGGATGAGTTCACCCCACATCCGGTCGGCCCGCTCCTCCTCGGACTCGTTTCGCCCTCTGCGCCGCCCTTCCTCCGTCATGCGGTTGCGTGTAACCGCCCGGCCGTTCGTTCAAACGGGTGTGCTCATGGTCACCGCCGGTTCACACGGTGTGCGCCCCGGGCCTCACCAGCGGTGCTCGACCTGGGCCTTGATCCGGCGGTCGTACAGCTCCTGGATCGCGGCGGACGTCTCCGGCGGCAGTGGCGGCAGCTTGGCCGCGGCCGCGTTCGCGCGGGCCTGCTCCGTGGTGCGCGCACCCGGAATCACCGTGGTCACCCCGTCCTGCTCGATGATCCAGCGCAGGGCCAGCTGGGCCGGTGTGCAGCCCTCCGGGGCGAGCGCGGCGAACTCGGCGGCCGCCTCGACACCGGTCTCGTAGTCGACGCCGGAGAAGGTCTCGCCCTGGTCGAAGGCCTCGCCGTGCCGGTTGAAGGTGCGGTGGTCGTTGGCCGCGAACACGGTGTCCTTCGTGTACTTGCCGGACAGCAGGCCGGAGGCGAGCGGCACCCGCGCGATGATGCCGACGCCGGCCTCGCGCGCGGCGGGCAGCACCTCGCGCAGGGGCTTCATCCGGAACGGGTTGAGGATGATCTGCACGCTCGCCACGTTCGGCCGGGCGATCGCCGTCAGCGCCTCCGCGCAGGTCTCCACGCTCACCCCGTACGCCGCGACACGCTCCTCCTCCACCAGGGTGTCCAGGGCGTCGAACACCTCGTCCGAGGAGTAGACCGGGGTGGGCGGGCAGTGCAGCTGGACCAGGTCGATGCGGTCGACGCCGAGGTTGCGGCGCGAGCGGTCGTTCCAGGCGCGGAAGTTGTCCAGGACGTAGTTCTCGGGGATCTGCTCGACCCGGCGCCCCATCTTGGTGGCCACCAGCACATGCAGATCGGGCCGGCTGCTCAGGAACGAGGCGATGGTCTCCTCGCTGCGCCCGTCACCGTACACATCGGCCGTGTCGAAGAAGGTGACCCCCGACTCGGCCGCGGCCTCCAGGACGGACAGGGCCTGCTTGTCGTCCACGTCGCCCCAGTCGGCGCCCAGCTGCCACGTGCCGAGCCCGACCACCGATGCCCACTGACCCGACCTGTCGATTACGCGTTCGTCCATGGCGTCAGTGTGTCACCCGGCGCACGTCCGGCGGAGCGGGCCGCTCCGGTGGGCGACCCGTGCGTTTTTCACTCGCACGAGTGACATGGGCCGACGGAGCGCGGGGTGATGTGTACCGGCCTTTAGCGTGACCACGTGATCGATCGTCCAGAGAGCAACCATGTCGCCCCAGGCGCTGCTTCGAGCCCTGTCAGCCGTCGCGGCCTCCTGCGTTCCGCCGCCGCCCTGGCCGCCGCCCCGGTCCTGATCGCGGCCGACCCGGCGGTGGCCGCGGCCGAACTCCCGGGATTCCCGGCGGAGGTGGCGCTCTACCGCTCGGCGTACCGCAACTGGGTGGGCGAGATCACCGCCGACGGGCTGTGGGCCTGCGCCCCGGCCGGAGGGGAGCAGGTGCTCGCCGTCGTCGACTGGGCCTGGCGCAACGGCAGGCGGGTCCGGCCGCGCGGCTGCTCGCACGGCTGGTCGCCGCTGACGGTCACCGAGGGGACGACCGCCGACGCGCCGGTCCTGCTCGTGGACACCGCGCCGCATCTGACCCGGCTGGAGCTGGAGTCCGCCTCCACCGTGCGCGCCGGTACCGGCGTCACCCTGGAGGCCCTGCTCGGCTTTCTGGAGGAGCATGGCCTGGGCCTCACTGCGACACCCGCGCCCGGCGATCTGACCCTGGGCGGCGCCCTGGCGATCGACGCGCACGGCACCGCCGTACCGGCCGAGGGCGAACGGCCGTCGCCCGGCGGCACCTACGGCTCGCTGAGCAATCGCGTGCTGGAGCTGACGGCGGTGGTGTGGGACGCGGGCAGCGGGGCCTACGTGCTGCGGACCTTCCGCCGCGAGGAGGCGGACTGTGCCGCGCTGCTGACCCATCTCGGCCGGTCCTTCGTCACCGAGGTGGTGCTCCGGGTCGGCCCGGACACCGGTCTGCGCTGTGTGAGCCGTACGGACATCCCGGCGCGCGAGCTGTTCGCGCCGCCCGGTTCCGGCGGGCGCGCGCTGGAGACGTTCCTGCGGCGCTCGGGCCGCGTCGAGGCAATCTGGTTCGCCTTCACCGAGTTCCCGTGGCTGAAGGAGTGGAGCGTCGCCCCGGTCCGGCCGGCCGGCTCACGGCACGTCACCTCGCCGTACAACTACCCCTTCTCCGACCGTGTGCCGACTCCGGTCGCCGACCTGGTCGGGCGGCTGGTGTCGGGCGCGGCCTGGTATCTGGCGCCGGTCCTCGGCGCCGCGCAGCTCGAGGCGGCCACCCTCGGGCTCGCGGCCACGCGGTCCGCCGATCTGTGGGGACCGTCGAAGAACACGCTGCTGTACCTGCGGCCCACCACGCTGCGGGTGACCGCGAACGGGTACGCGGTACTCACCACGCGGACCGGGGTGCAGCGGGTGGTGCACGAGTTCACCAGCCATTACCGCGAGCGGCTCGCCGCGTACGCGGCCCGCGGCCGGTTCCCGGTCAACGGGTCGGTGGAGATCCGGGTGACCGGCCTCGACGACCCGGCCGACACCGGCGTGGACGGCGCCCGCGCCCCGCTGCTGTCGGCGCTGCGGCCGTACGGAGCCCGCCCCGAATGGGACACCGCGGTCTGGCTGGACGTGCTGACCCTGCCCGGGACGCCGCACGCGGAGGCGTTCCTGCGGGAGCTGGAGCGGTTCCTCCTCGGCACGTACGACGGCGGGTACGGCCTCGCGCGTGTGGAGTGGTCCAAGGGGTGGGCGTACACCGAGGACGCGGTCTGGAGCGACGCGGAGGTGCTGGAGGCGGCCGTGCCCGGCTCGTTCGAGACGGGCGTGTGGGAGCAGGCCGTGCAGACGCTGGACCGTCTGGATCCGCACCGGGTGTTCGCCAACGGCTTCCTCGACCGTCTCCTGCGCTGACCGCGCGGACTACCCCTCGAAGTAGTGGCCCTCGTCGAGGTCCGCGAGGAGTCCGTTCTCGCGCGGCTGCCAGCCGAGCAGCTTGCGCGTGAGCGCGCTCGACGTGGGGTTGTCGACCCCGGCGAACCGGCCGAGGAAGCCGAAGTGCGCGCCGGCCTCGTCGGCGGTCAGGCCGGCCACGGGCACGCCCAGGTGCCGGCCGATGACCCCGGCGACGTCCCGGAAGGGCACCCCCTCCTCGTCGGTGCCGTGCAGCCGGGAGCCGGCCGGTGCGTTCTCCAGGGCCAGCCGGTACAGGCGGGCCGCGTCGAACCGGTGGACACCGGGCCAGCGGTTGGTGCCGTCGCCGACGTAGGCCGCCACGCCCTTCTCCCGGGCGATCCGGACCAGACGCGGCACGAAGCCCCGGTCGCCGCGGCCGTGCACGGACGGGGCGAGCCGGACCAGCGAGGTGCGGACGCCGCGTGCGGCCAGCGCGAGCGTGGCGTCCTCGGACGCGGTCCGGTGCGTTCCGGCCGCGGGCGCGTCCTCCTCGGTGACGAGGCGGCCCGCCGGCGCGATCGCCGTGCCCGAGGTGACCACGAAGGGCCGGCCGGAGCCGGCCAGCGCGGGGCGGCACAAGGACGCCGGCCGCGGCTGAGCGCCCAGCGGTCCGTCCGCGGTCCTCGCAGGCCGGGTCGGCCGCGTGGGCCGGCCAGGAGACGCGCTGCCGGCTGTGGCCGGACGAGGTCCGTGCGGACGAGACGGGCACGGCCGTGGGGCGGCGCCGTCGGGCACGGAGGAACGGCTTCGGGCAGTGCGGGAGCGGGGCCGGTCAGCCGCGGTGGGCGGCCGACCGGGCGTGCAGGGCCCGTGCGGCCCTCGGCCCGAGCCAGCGTTGAACCTGCGCAGCGGCTCCAGCTGCCCGGCCGCCTTGTCGAGGCCGTAGTACAGCTGGGGCGGGACGTACGGCAGCAGGGGCGACCCCGCGGGCCCTCCTCCGACACAGACGATCTTCACCCTACACACCCCCGACAGTCACCGAACGTTGTCGATCGGCACCGCAGGGCAGTAGGGGCGGGACTGTCCGATCGCGTCAGTTTCACGCGGTGAGCCGCGCCACTCGGACGGAGGGCGCGCGAGAAGGATCACCGCGAATCCGGGCACCCCGGCAAGGAATTGCCCGTTCCGGGGTGGATCGAGCCGTCGCCACAGCAAGATCATCTTTGTTCAACCCTGTACGACATGTGGCTAATTGTCCGGATCACAGCCAACCGGTTCCGGGGGATTTCTTCCGTTCCCGGACCCCCGGATAGGCATGCGACGTCACCACCGGAACGATCTCCAGGAGGACCCGCATGCCCGACATCACCCGGCGCCGCGCGCTCACCGCGGCAGCCGCCCTCGCCGCGACGGCCGGAGCCGCCACCGTCGCCGCACCCCTCGCCTCGGCCCTCACCTCCGGCACCTCGGCCGCCGGTCACGACCACACCGCGCCGGAGACCTTCGACGAGGTCTACAAGGGCCGCCGGATACAGGGCCGCGCGGCCGGAGGCGGTCACCACCACGAACACGGCGGCGGCTACGCGGTGTTCGTGGACGGGGTGCAGCTGCACGTGATGCGGAACGCCGACGGCAGCTGGATCAGCGTCGTCAGCCACTACGACCCGGTGCCCACCCCCCGCGCCGCCGCCCGTGCCGCGGTGGACGAGCTGCAGGGCGCGCCGCTGCTGCCCTTCCCCGCCAACTGACCGCCCCCGCAAGGACTTACGGAGCACCACGCACCATGACCGTACGCAAGAACCAGGCCACTCTGACCGCCGGCGAGAAGAAGCGGTTCACCGCCGCCCTCATCGAACTGAAGCGCAGTGGACGCTACGACGACTTCGTCCGCACGCACAACGAGTTCATCATGTCCGACACCGACAGCGGCGAGCGGACCGGCCACCGCTCCCCGTCCTTCCTGCCGTGGCACCGCAGATTCCTGCTCGACTTCGAGCAGGCGCTGCAGTCCGTGGACGCCTCGGTGGCGCTGCCGTACTGGGACTGGAGCACCGACCGCACGGTCCGCGCCTCGCTGTGGGCGCCGGACTTCCTCGGCGGCACCGGGCGCAGCACGGACGGCAGGGTGACGGACGGCCCGTTCGCCGCGGCCACCGGCAACTGGCCGATCAACGTACGGGTGGACGGCCGCACCTTCCTGCGCCGCTCGCTCGGCACGAGCGTGCGCGAGCTGCCGACGCCGGCCGAGGTCGAGTCGGTGCTGGCGATGGCCACGTACGACATGGCGCCGTACAACAGCGCCTCGGACGGCTTCCGCAACCACCTGGAGGGCTGGCGCGGGGTCAACCTGCACAACCGGGTCCATGTGTGGGTCGGCGGGCAGATGGCCACCGGGGTCTCCCCCAACGACCCGGTGTTCTGGCTGCACCACGCCTACGTCGACAAGCTGTGGGCCGAGTGGCAGCGCCGGCACCCGGGCTCCGGGTACGTGCCCACGGCCGGCACGCCGGACGTCATCGACCTGAACGACACGATGAAGCCGTGGAACGACGTGCGCCCGGCGGAGCTGCTGGACCACTCGAAGCACTACACGTTCGACGCCTGATCAGGCCTCGGAGGTACGGCACTCCGGGTGGCCCCAGCCCTGCGCGTTCTTGGCGATCGGCTCGCCGGCCGCGTAGGAGCGGCCGCACGGGCAGCGGCCGGGGAACTTCGCCTTGATGGTGCGGGAGGACGCTCCGCCGCCGGTGCGGCGGGGCGCCGCCTTCCTGCGCGGGGCGGCCGCCTTCGGGGTGTCGGGCGACGGCGGCGGTTCCGGGGAGCCGAGCGCGCTGCCGGCCGCCTCCTGGACCGAGGCGGCCTGGCTGGCGGCGCGGTCGGCGAAGTCGTTCAGCGGGTCGCCGTCGACCTGGTGGGCCGGGACATAGCGGAACTCGACGGTCCGGCCGGCGAGGAGGTCGTCGATGCGGACCACCAGGTCCTGGTTGGCGACCGGCTTGCCGGCGGCCGTCTTCCAGCCGTTGCGCTTCCAGCCGGGCAGCCAGGTGGTGACGGCCTTCATCGCGTACTGGGAGTCCATCCGGATCTCCAGCGGGACGTCCGGCTCGACGGCGGACAGCAGCCGCTCCAGCGCGGTCAGTTCGGCGACGTTGTTGGTGGCCCGGCCGAGCGGGCCCGACTCCCAGCGGTCCGGGGTCCGCTCATCGCCGCCGGAGACCACCCACGCCCATCCGGCCGGTCCGGGGTTTCCCTTCGAAGCCCCGTCGCACGCGGCCACCACACGTTCACGCATGCGCACGATCATGCCATGACCGTGGGGGCCGGCGTTCCGGCCCCGGTCAGACGTCCTTGACCTTGGGCATCTCGCCCTCGGTGGTGGTGATGTCGATCACCGAGAAGTCCGCGCCCTGCGGGTCGCTGAGTGCCGCGAACCGCCCGAAGGGGCTGCTCATCGGCCCGAAGCGGAGGATGCCGCCGAGCTTCGTGGCCCGGGCGACGGCCTCGTCGCAGTCGTCCACGGTGAAGTAGACGTTGATGTACGACGGCACCTCGGGGGGGAAGTCGTCCGTCATCCGCATCCGGCCGAGGACCGTGTCCTCGCCGATGTCGAACATGCGGAAGTCGACGGCGTTGTCCTCGATGTCCTTCATCCGGTAGGGGAAGACGGCGGAGAGGAAGCCGTCGGCCTTCTCCGGCTCGCGGGTGAAGACCTCGGCCCAGCAGTAGGCTCCCGGAGTCGCCGTCGCCTCGAAACCCTCGTGGGTGCCGGCCTGCCACACCCCGAACACGGCTCCGCTGGGCTCCCGGGCCAGGCACATGGTGCCGAACTCGCCGACCCGCATCGGCTCCATCAGCACCTCGCCGCCGTTCTCCCGGATCTTCGCCGCGGTGGCGGCGACGTCCGGCGAGGCGAAGTACAGGCACCACTGCGACCGGCCCTCCTGGCCGGGCATGGGCGGGACGACGGCGGCCACCGCCTTGCCGTCCACGTAGGCCTGCGTGTAGTTGCCGTACTCCGACGACGTCTCGCCGAAGGTCCAGCCCAGGACGTCGCCGTAGAACCTCTTCGCTCCCTCGACGTCGTTGAACATCGCATCGGCCCAGCAGGGCGCTCCCTCGGGTTGCACGGCCATGGTCCGGACCCTCTCGGTCGGCTGTTCTGTCCCGCTACCTCACGCTAGCCACCCCGCGGTCGGCCCGCGCGCCGAGCGTCCGGGAGGCAAAAACCCCGCCCTGGCCGGGGCGCGGAGGCGAGTGACCGGCGCGCGATCACCCCAACCGTCACAGAACGCCCTCGACGGCAGGTTTACACCACTCATTGATCAAAACCGCCCCGTTCACGCTGTACCCGGAGATCACTCGCCCCTGTTTGGCTGGTCCGAGCGCACCGGCACCCCGCGCACCACCGACCGATCCGCATCACCCCTGTTCGCCTCTCCGCAGGAGGGAATGTGTCCACTCCGGACATCGCCACCGGCTCCGCCGTCGACGACCCCGGCCCCGTGAACCCGGCCGACGGGCAGCTCACCAGCCTGAGCACCCAGGCGGCCCGCCAGCTCACCACCACCACCAAGTCCGAACCGCAGATGCAGGCCATCACCTCGCGATGGCTGCTGAAGAGGCTGCCGTGGGTCGACGTCAGGGGCGGCGCCTACCGCGTCAACCGCCGCCTCCAGCTGCGTACCGGCCGCGGCCGGGTGCACTTCGAGCACAACGGCGCCGACGACATCCGGGTCATCCCCCAGACACTGACCGAGCTGCCGATCCTGCGCGGCTACTCCGACGCCGACGTGCTGCGGGAGATCGCGGCCCGCTTCCGGTCCCGGGAGGTGCGCGCCGGGCAGGTGCTGTTCGAGGCCGGGCAGCCGGTCACCGAGACCTATCTCGTCGTGCACGGCCGGTTCACCCGCTACACCAGCGGCAAGTACGGCGACCAGGAGATCATCGGGGTCGTCACCGACGGCGACCAGATGGGCGACGAGGCGGTCGGCCAGTCCGATCCGCTGTGGCTGACCTCGGTGCGGGCGGAGACCGCCGGTGTGGTGCTGGCGCTGCCCTGGGCCGTCGTGCAGGAGTTCACCGAGCGGGTGCCGTCCCTCGCCGCCCATCTCCAGGCCTATGTCGAGCGGCAGCGCAGGCCGATGAACCGCAAGGGCGAGGCGGACGTCCCCGTCCAGGCCGGCCATGTGGGCGAGCCGACGCTGACCGGCGGCTTCGTCGACTACGAACTGGCTCCGCGCGAATACGAGTTGTCCCTCACCCAGACCGTGCTCCGGGTGCACAGCCGGGTCGCCGACCTCTACAACGACCCGATGGACCAGACCGCCCAGCAGCTCCGGCTCACCGTCGAGGAGATCCGCGAGCGGCAGGAGTGGGAGCTGGTCAACAACCGGGAGTTCGGGCTGCTGCACAACGTCGACTACGGCCAGCGGATCAGTACCTTCACGGGGCCGCCGACCCCGGACGACATGGACGAGCTGCTGGCGATGCGGCGCAAGACCAAGGTGTTCCTCGCCCATCCGAAGGCGATCGCGGCCTTCTTCCGGCAGTGCAACAAGCGGGGCCTGGTGCCGGGCACCGCGAGCGTCGACGGACACGAGGTGCCCGCCTGGCGGGGTGTGCCGATCTTCCCGTGCAGCAAGATCCCGATCACCGAGGACCACACCAGCAGCATCATCGCGCTGCGCACCGGCGAGGCCGACCAGGGCGTCATCGGCCTCTACCAGACGGGCATCCCGGAGGAGTACCAGCCGGGCCTGAACGTCCGCTTCATGGGCGTCAACAGCGCCGCCGTCATCAACTACCTCGTCACGGCCTACTACTCACTGGCCATCCTGGTCCCCGACGCGGCGGGGATCCTGGAGAACGTCCAGATCGGCCGGACGGCCGAGTGACGGCGGAGAACGCCATGAGCGCACCCACCGCCCCCTACACGCTGCCCGGGCCGCCGAACATCGCCCAGAGCCTGCGCGGGAAGCGGCGCACCGGGGCGATCCCCGGACTGCGCTACCAGCCGGCCGTGCCCGCGGATCCGGAGAAGGCCGCCGAGATCGACCGCCGGCTGGAGAGCTGGGCCCGCGACCTGGACCTCTTTCCCGAGGCCTGGAACGGGGACTTCTCCGGCTTCCAGTTCGGCCGGGCCGTCGTCCTGCAGCATCCGGGCGCCCTCGACCTGGACCGCCTCACCGCGGCCGGCAAGCTGCTGCTCGCCGAGAACATCGTCGACTCCTGCTACTGCGAGGAGGACGAGGGCCGGGGCGGATCGCGGCGCGGGCTGGGCGGCCCGCTGATCATCGCCCAATCGGCGCTCGACCCCTTCCACGGCATCCCGGAGCTGGAGGAGGAGTGGCGCCAGGGCATCCGGGCCGACGGGCCGCTGCGCTCGTACCACTTCGCCCTCGCGGACTACGCCACCTTCGCCACGCCCAGCCAGACCGGCCGGTTCGTGCACGACGTCGCCCGGCTGCACCTCGGCTATCTGGGCGAGGCCGCCTGGATGGAGACCCGGTACATGCCACGGGTCTGGGAGTACCTGGTGATGCGGCAGTTCAACAACTTCCGCCCGTGTCTGTCGCTCGTCGACGCGGTGGACGGCTACGAACTGCCCGAGCAGGTCTACGCCCGCCCCGAGATCCAGCGGATCACCGCCCTCGCCTGCAATGCGACCACCATCGTCAACGACCTGTACTCCTTCACCAAGGAGCTGGCGAGCGATCCGGACCACCTCAACCTGCCGCAGGTCGTCGCCGCCGACGAACGGCGCGGGCTGAAGGCCGCCTACCTGAAGTCCGTCGAGATCCACAACCGGATCATGGAGGCCTTCGAGGAGGAGTCGGCCGTGCTGTCCGCCACCTCGCCCCTCGTGGAGCGCTACGCCCGGGGGCTCGCCGCCTGGGTGTCCGGCAACCACGAGTGGCACGCCACCAACACCCACCGCTACCACCTGCCCGACTACTGGTGAAACCCGAGCCGACCACTGGTGAAACCCGAGTCTCGGTGAAACGCCGTCAGCACCACAAGGAGCCACCTTTGACCAGCGCCCCCGTCGCCCCGACCCCGACCGCGCCGACCCCGACCGCGCCGACCGTGCCGGCCTCGACCGCGCCGGTACCGGCCCAGTCCCGGTACCAGAGCCGCATCGCGGACTACTGGAACACCGAGGAGAACCCGGTCAACCTCGAACTCGGCAAGATCGACGACCTCTACCACCACCACTACGGCATCGGCGAGGCGGATGTGTCGGTGCTCGCCGAGCCCGACCCGGACCTGCGCCGGGAGCGGATCACCGCCGAGCTGCACCGGCTGGAGCACGCCCAGGCCGAGCTGCTCGCCTCCCGTCTCGGACCGCTCTCCCCCGAGGACCGCGTCTTCGACGCCGGCTGCGGCCGGGGCGGTGGCAGTGTCGTGGCGCATCTGCGGTACGGCTGCCATGCCGACGGCGTCACGCTCTCCACCAAGCAGGCCGAGTTCGCCAACGAGCAGGCCCGCGGGCGGGGCATCGACGCCAAGGTGCGCTACCACCACCGCAACATGCTGGACACCGGCTTCGCCTCGGGCGCGTACGCGGCGTCGTGGAACAACGAGTCCACCATGTACGTCGAGCTGGACCTGCTGTTCGCCGAGCACGCTCGGCTGCTGCGCCGCGGCGGGCGGTACGTGGTGATCACGGGCTGCTACAACGACACCTACGGACAGGCCTCGCGCGAGGTGTCGCTGATCAACGCGCACTACATCTGCGACATCCATCCGCGCTCGGAGTACTTCCGGGCGATGGCCCGCAACCGGCTGGTGCCGGTGCACGTCGAGGACCTGACGGCGGCCACCGTCCCGTACTGGGAACTGCGCAAGCAGGCGGACCACCTGGTCACGGGCATCGAGGACACCTTCCTGTCCGCGTACCGCAACGGCAGCTTCCAGTACCTGCTCATCGTGGCCGACCGGGTCTGAGTTCCGGCGAAATCCCGTCGACAGCGAGGGTGTCGAGGCGCTGGGATGGGCCTCGATGAGTGCCTATGACAGCCGGCAGCCGCGAAGGATGCACGCGGACGAGGTCGGCCTCGACGCCCCCCAGGTCCAGCGCCTGATCGCTCGCCGGTTTCCGCGGTGGGCCGGGCTGCCCGTACGGCGCCTCGCGTCCTCCGGGACCGAGAACGCCATGTTCCGCCTCGGAACCGACCTCGTCGTACGGCTCCCCCGGCGTCCCTCCGCCGTACCCGACGTGACGCACGAGCAGCGCTGGCTGCCCCGGCTCGGGCCGCTGCTGCCGGTGGCGGTGCCCGAGCCGCTGGGGCTGGGCGCACCGGACGAGGGGTTCCCCTGGCCCTGGTCCGTCTACCGCTGGCTGGAGGGCCGCAATCCGGTGGCGGGGGCCGTCGATGAGCCGGAGCGGCTCGCCGAGGACCTCGGGGCGTTCGTGCGCGCGCTGCGCCAGGTCGCCGCGCAGGACGGGCCCCCCGGTTACCGGGGCGGGCCGCTGCGGGACCGGGACGAACCGACGCGCGCGGCCATCGCCGAGCTGGGCGCGAGGGTCGACGCCGGCGCGGTCACGGCCCTGTGGGAGGCGGCGCTGCGCGCCCCGGAGCACGCCGGGCCGCCGGTCTGGGCCCACGGGGACCTGTCCCCCGGGAACGTGCTGGTCGTCGACGGTCGGCTGAGTGCCGTGATCGACTTCGGCACCGCCGGTGTCGGCGATCCCGCCGCGGACCTCGTCGTGGCCTGGAACCTGCTGCCCGCGCCCGCCCGGGACGCCTTCCGCAAGGCCGTCGGCGCCGGCGACGCGGAATGGGCGCGCGGGCGGGGCTGGGCGCTGTCGATCTCGCTGATCCAGCTGCCGTACTACGACGACACCAATCCGGCGCTCGCGGAGAACTCGCGGCACGTGATCGCCGAGATCCTCGCGGAGGCCGGACGGGCGGCCTGACCTGCGCTACTCCCCCGCGTACGCCCGGTCCAGCGCGGCGACGTCCAGCTTGCCCATGGCCATCATGGCCTTCATGGCACGGTCGACCTTCGCCCGGTCGGGGTCGTGGATCATTTCGGACAGCCGGTCGTAGACGACCTGCCAGGAGACGCCGAACCGGTCCTTGAGCCAGCCGCACGGACCGGGCTCGCCGCCCTTCTCGGTCAGCTTGGTCCAGTAGTGATCGATCTCCGCCTGGTCGGCGCAGAGGATCTGGAAGGAGACGGCCTCGTTGAACCTGAACTGGGGGCCGCCGTTGAGGGCGACGAACTTCTGTCCATTGGCCGTGAACTCGACGGTCAGCACCGAGCCGGTCTCGCCGTACCCGGAGTCGGTGTAGCGGCTGACCCGGCCGATGCTGGAGTTCTTGAAGACCGACACATAGAACTCGGCGGCCTCCTCGGCCTGGCCGTCGAACCAGAGACACGTGGTGAATCCGTCGGTGGTCATGAGCACCTCCTGGGCGTGGAACGCGGTCATCTGTACCGACCGGTCCGCGGCGGGAAACTCATCGGCCCGGACCGGCCAATGCTCCGGACGGGTGAGCGGGCGGCCCGCATAGCATCGAGATCATGACCTCTTCGCCTGACGAGAGCATCCAGCCCTTCCGCCTGTCGATCCCGCAGAGCGACCTCGACGACCTCCACGACCGCCTCGACCGCACCCGCTGGCCCGCCGAGCTGCCCGGCGCCGGCTGGGAGTACGGGGTCCCGGCCGGCTACCTGCGGGAGCTGGCGCATCACTGGCGGCACGCCTACGACTGGCGGGCCGCGGAGGCGGAACTGAACCGGTGGCCGCAGTTCACCACGACCCTCGACGGGGCGCACGTGCACTTCGCCCATGTGCGCTCCTCGGAGCCGGACGCCGTGCCGCTGGTGCTGACCCACGGCTGGCCGGGCTCGATCGTGGAGTTCCTGGACGTCGTCGGTCCGCTCACCGACCCGGTGGCGCACGGCGGGGACGCGGCGGACGCCTTCCACGTCGTCGTACCGAGCATCCCGGGCTTCGGGCTGTCCGGGCCCACCACCGAACCGGGCTGGGAGGCGGGCCGGGTGGCCGACGCCTGGGCGGAGCTGATGCGGCGGCTCGGCTACGAGCGGTTCGGGGTGCAGGGCGGCGACTGGGGCGCGGCGATCTCCCGCGAACTGGGCCGCGCCCACCCGGACCGGGTGATCGGCGTCCACCTCAACCTGCTGCCCGGCGCCCAGGCGGCCACCGAGCCGACCGAGGAGGAACTGGCCGGGCTCGGGCCCGAGGAGCGGGAGCGGACGCTGCGCTCGTGGCGCGGCTGGGCGGACTGGTCGCGTGAGGGCACGGGCTACGCGGTGCTGCAGTCCACCCGGCCGCACACCCTCGCCTACGCCCTGACGGACTCCCCCGTCGGTCAGCTCGCCTGGATCGTGGAGAAGTTCCGGGAGTGGACGGACTCGCGGGAACTGCCGGAGGAGGCGGTCGACCGGGACCGGCTGCTGACCAACGTGATGCTGTACTGGCTGACCGGCACGGCCGGCTCGTCGGGCCGTATCTACTACGAGCGGGCGCACGCCACCGGCCGGACGGCCCGGCCGGCCGAGCCGTCGACGGCGCCGACCGCGCTGGCCCTGTTCCCGGCCGAACTCCAGACTCCGCTGCGGCACAAGGCCGAGCGGACCGAGAACCTCGTGCGGTGGACGGAGTTCGGCCGGGGCGGGCACTTCGCGGCGATGGAGGAACCGGATCTGCTCGTCGGCGACGTCCGGGCGTTCTTCCGGCAGGTGCGGGAGAAGTGAAGTGACCCGGCGGCCGGGTCAGGCGGCCAGGCAGAGCCCGTTGTAGGGCCGGTACGGGGCGGCGGCCGGCCGGCGATGCTGCGGCGTCCGGCGCTGCTCCGTCGTCAGACGGGTCAGCTCCCCGTGCGCCAGCGACAACACGTCACCGAGCCCCAGGCCGAGCGCATGGGCGGCGGCCGCGAGGACCTCCGAGGAGGCCTCCTTGCGGCCGCGCTCGACCTCGGACAGATAGGGCAGCGAGATCCGGGCCGCGTCGGCCACGTCCTTGAGCGTGCGGTCCTGCGCCTTGCGCTCGCGGCGCAGCACCTCGCCCACCAGATCGCGCCACAGCGGCTCTCTCGGCTCGGGCTCGGCCGCGTCCGGGCGGGCGGGTACCGGTCGCAGGGGGACCACTCGGGCTTCGTTGCTCAGCTGGTTGCTCACCCCCGTCAGCCTAGGAGCCGTGGCCAGGGGGGCAAGAGTCCGGTGTTGCGCCCTGAGGGAAACCGCGGGCCGCCTCCGCACAGCGGCGGTTTCGCGCCAGTGCCGAGCCGGAGGTGCATGCGAGGCGTCACCGGGGGTACCCGCCGGGTGAGCAGCTCCGCCGCCATGCATGAATCGTCGATTCGGGGGTACCCGCCGAAAACGCACTTCGGGCAGGCAACGAGCCCGCAGAGGCAGACGTCGAACCGTGACTTTCGTGGGAGAGGCAATGAAGACCGCCGGGATCCGGTCGCAGGCAGAGGTCGCCGAGAGGACCGTGCAGGACAGGACGGGCGAAGGGGCACTGCCTGGCATCGCGGACCCGGCGTCCGTCGCGCCGCGCGACGCACGGGAGCTGTCCCGCCAGTTCTTCCACCGGCTGACGGAGCTGGAGGAGGGCACGCACGAGTACCAGTACGCGCGCAACACCCTCATCGAGATGAACATGTCGCTGGTGCGGTTCGCGGCCGGCCGGTTCCGGGGCCGCGGCGACGACATGGAGGACATCGTCCAGACCGGCATGATCGGCCTGATCAAGGCCATCGACCGGTTCGAACTGTCGCGCGAGGTGGAGTTCACCTCCTTCGCGCTGCCGTACATCGTCGGCGAGATCAAGCGGTTCTTCCGTGACACCACCTGGGCGGTGCATGTGCCGCGCCGGCTGCAGGAGCTGCGGGTGGAGCTGGCCAAGGCGCGCGAGGAGCTGTCCAGCCGGCTGGACCGCGACCCGACGGTCGCCGAGCTGGCCACGCTCATGAACCTCTCCGAGGACGAGGTCGTCGAGGGACAGCTCGCCTCCAACGGCTACAACTCCTCCTCGCTGGACGCCGCCCTCACCGGGGACGGCCCCGAGGACGGCGAGGCCGTGCTCGCCGACTTCATCGGCGTGGAGGAGGAGGGCCTGCGGCTCGTCGAGGACTTCCACGCGCTCGCCCCGCTGATGGCGGAACTCAGCGACCGCGACCGGCAGATCCTCCACATGAGGTTCGTCGAGGAGGCCACGCAGGCGGAGATCGGGGAACGGCTCGGCTGCTCCCAGATGCACGTCTCACGGCTGATCAAGCGGATCATCCTGCGGCTGCGCCAGGGCATGCTCGGCGAACTGGGCTGCGCCTGACCCGACGGGGAGGCCGGGGCGGGCCGTCCGGTCCGCCCCCGTGCCAGCGCCTCAGTGTCAGCGCCTCAGTTCGAAGCGGGCACGCACGCGCTTGCCGACGGGGACGCGTTCCACGGTGACCTCCGAGGCCAGGGCGTGCACGATCTCCAGACCGTGCCGCCCGACCCGTTGCGGGTCCTTGGGGTAGCGGCGGGGAACGGCGGAGCTGCTGTCGTACACGGACACCGTGACGGAGCTGTCGGTGCCCTCCAGTTCCAGGATGTACGGACCGTTGCTGTGCATGTCGGCGTTGGTCACCAGCTCGCTCACCATCAGGAGCAGTTCGCCGTCGGCGCGGCTGTCGGCGATGGCGCACCACTCGGTCCTGAGCTGCTCCAGGAACTGGGACGCGAAGGTGCGCGCCTCCGCGATGCATCCGGATTCACCGGTGTAGTGCGCCGCACGCCGCAGCGGCTCCACGGGTACGTCGAAACCAGTCGGTATCACTGCCCCGCCCAGGTGTTCGGTCATGCTGTCTCTCTCGGAAAGCCCGGTTCGGCCGGTCGCTGTTGCACCAGTCCTCGTACCCCGTGCCGGGCCGGGCAGTCCACCGGATGCGTTCGCCGAGCGCGCACAGTGGCGAGTCTCACGACGCCGGGCCCGAGGATGTGCGGCCGCTCACATGGTGGGGGATCCGTTCTCCGGCGTCTGCGGCTTCTCCGGCCGCTCCGGTTGCGTGGCGGTCCCCGCCGACCGCTCGGTCGTCTGCGAGCTTGCCTCGCCGGGTGAGGACCCGGGCGCGGATCCCGTCTCGGACGGAGCCGTGGAGGCGGGCGTCGTCGGAGCATTCGGGGAGGACTGCTCGGACGGCCGGGTCGACTCCGGTGTCTTCGTTTCCGGCTTCTTCGACTCCTCCGACTTACCGGACTCTTCCGGCTTCTTACTCTCTTCCGGCTTCTTGCTCTCCTCCGGCTTCTTGGACTCCTCCGGCTTCTTGCTCTCCTCCGGCTTCTTCGACTCCTCCGACTTCTTGCTCTCCTCCGGCTTCTTCGACTCCTCCGACTTCTTGGACTCCTCCGGCTTCTTCGACTCCTCCGACTTCTTGGACTCCTCCGGCTTCGTGGACTCCTCCGGCGACTTCGATCCCGACGACGGGGAGGAGGACGACGACGGGCCCGACTTGCTCGGCGTCGGCCGCGTCGGCGGGTTCCAGGGGTGCGGAACCGCCGGCGGCTTCGCGCGCTGGTCGTGACGGCAGTCGTGGTCGCCGCGGTGCCGATGGATCCAGTCGTCATGGTGGGTGTCGTAGATCACGAAGACCTTGACGGGCTTCGGCGCGGGGGTCACCACGACCACGTTCGAGGGCCGGTACGACGACCAGCGGTCGCCCGTCAGCCTGGGCGTGGTCCGCTGCGCGACCGGCGGGGTCAGCGGGTTTCCGCAGGCACAGCGCACCCGGGGCACGCCGCGTCCGTCGACCAGGACGGCGGTGCCCGCCTGGAGGACGGACTGGTAGCTGGTGGCGGCGCCGTCCCGGTATCCGTGGTTGGTGACGCGGGTGTCGACGCGCAGCTGGACGGGGGTGAGCGAGCGCAGGTACGCGGGCACGCCGGCCGGCCGGACACCGGCCACGGAGGCGAAGGACCGGTTCTTGGCCGGGTCGGCCTGGAGGGCCTTGATCTGTTTCTCCACGTCACAGGCGGCCACCCGCTGTGTGCCGCCGTAGAGGCCGGGTGCCCCGCCCTGCACTCCGCGCACCTCGTTGGCCGCTCCGGTGGAGGGCATGTCGGAGGCGGCGGGCTCCGACGGCACGGAACTCTGCGTCGCGGTCGACTCGGTGTACGGGTCCGGGCCCGTGCTGCTCGCGGACTGGAGGAAGACCTCGCCGCCCTTGGAGGAACCGCCGCCGCCCGGACGGGTGAACACCACCGCCAGGACCACGGCGACGACCACGGCGGCGGTGACGGTGGCCACCCGCGGTACGGACTTCCACCACGGCCCGTGCGGCCCCTTGGGCCCGGTGCCACCGCCGGGCGGCTGCGAGGGCGGCGGTCCGGCGGGCGGCCGGCTGGAGCCCGACAAGGGCCCGGAGGGCGGCCCGGTGGGGTGGCCGGAGGACGGAGGTTCGACGCTCACGAGCCCTTCTTCCCGTCGCGGTCGTCGCGATAAGCGGCTCTTGCGGCTTTGGTCAGTCAAATCCTGTTTGATGCATTTGGATGCACATTGATCCCATTGTGTGTCGCAGTCGGGTGAGGCTCGCAAGCCGACGCGGACGGCCCACCCGGCAGGCGCGGCGCCCGGGAGCTGCCTAGCGTGACAGGAGTGAACCCTCCCCCCGTCCCCGAGCGGCCCGTCGCCCGTCACGGCTGGGCGCGGGCCGTGGCCGCGGTGCTGACCGGGCTGGCCGTCATGGTCCTGGTGGCGGCGCTGGGGCTGTGGGCGGCCGGAGCGGCGGACCTGCCGGACGGCGCGTTCCCGAGGGTGGTGGCCGCGACCCTGGTGACGGCGGTCGGCGGCAGCGTGGAACTCTCCGGGAACGCGGGTGTCTTCGCGAAGACCGGGGCCGACCTCACGGTGATGCCGCTCTCAGTGACGCTGGCCGGTGCGTTGGTCATCGGCTCGGGCTTCCTGCGCCCGCTGCGGCACCGGGCGGTCGCCTCGGCCGGGGAACTCGCCGGCTGGGCCGTGCGGATCGCGCTGCTGTGGCTGCTGGTGCTGATCGGTCTGGCCCTCGGGGCCCGGCAGACCTTCGCCGTCGACGTGGGCAGCGGCACGCTCAGCGACCTGGCCGACCTGTTCGACGCCGTGCCGAAGGTCGGCTTCACCACGGACGTGCCGCTGACGGTGCTGTTCGGTCTGCTGTGGCTGGCCGGGGTGCTGGTGCTGGCGCTGCTGGTCGCGCGCGGGGCTCCGCTGCCCGGGCGGCTGCTGCGCTTCCAGGAGTCGGTGCGCCCGGCGGCGCACGCGATGGTGGAGCTGCTCCTCGCCTGCGTCGTCGTCGGTCTCGTCGCCGCGCTGATCGCCATGGCCACCCGGGGACACGCCCCCGCGACCTTCGCGCTGATCCTGCTGGGGCTGCCCAATCTCACCTGGCTGGGCCTGACCCTCGGCCTCGGGGCGACGTGGGACGGGCGGGTGGACGGACCCTTCGGGCTGCCGATCCCCCACGCCCTGGACACGGTCCTGCGCACCCCGGACGTCTCCGAGCTGAACATGCGTTCCCTCACCGAGTACGACGGCCGGATGTGGTGGCTGGTGGTCGTTGCCGCGGTCCTGCTGCTCGGCGTCGCCTTCCGGATGGCGGCCCGCTCACCGGCCCGGGTCCGCCCCTGGCGGCACGCCCTGCATCTGGCCGTCGCGCTGGCCCTGACCATGCTGATGATCTGCCTGGTGGGGCGGATCTCGGCACACTACGGGCTGTCCCTGCTCGGCATCGGCGACCTGGGCGGCGGGCTGTCCGGGGAACTCCTCCTCGAACCCCGGCTGTGGCAGGCGGTGGGCCTGGGCGCGCTGTGGGGCCTGGTGGCCGGGTTCCTCGGCGGCCTGCTGGCCCGGCCGGTACGTCGCGGTGGCGAGGCCGGCGGCTCCTAGACCCCGAACACGGGCTCCGCCCAGTGCGGGGGCGGGCGCGCGGGAGGCGCCGGGCGGTCCGGCCCGGTCGTCGTACGGCCGTCGCCGGGCGGGGTGTCCGCGGGCGGGGGCGACGCGGCCGCGCGCAGGGCGGCGACGAAGCCGAGGCAGGTGTCGTAACGGGCGTCGGGGCGCTTGGCGAGGGCCTTGGCGAAGACGGGGTCGACGGCCGGGGCGAGACCGGGGCGCGCCGCGCTCGGCGGGGGCGGCTCGTCGTACTGGTGGGCCCACAGCAGCGCCATGTCGTCCTCGCGCTGGAAGGGCGGGCGGCCGGTGAGGACCTCGTACACGACGCAGGCGAGACCGTAGACGTCGCAGCGGCCGTCGACCGGGCGGCCCGAGATCTGCTCGGGGGCCACGTAGTCGAGGGTGCCGACGAACTGGCCGACGCTGGTGAAGCCGGTCAGGGACAGCGACTTCTTGGTGAGCCCGAAGTCGGTGAGGTACACGTGCTCGGGGTGGTCGCTGTCGGTGCCCTCGGCGACGAGGATGTTGCCGGGTTTGACGTCCCGGTGGACCAGTCCGTGCGCATGGGCGGCATCGAGGGCGGAGGCCACCTGCGCGGTGATCCGTACGGCGTCCGGCAGGGGCAGCGGTCCGCGGGCGTCGAGGAGATGGCGCAGGTCGCTGCCGGAGACGTAGCGCATCGCGATGTAGAGCACGCCGTCCGTCTCACCGGCCTCGAAGACCGGCACGATGTGCGGGTGGTCGATCGCGGCGGCCACCTGGGACTCGTGGGTGAAACGCTTGCGGAAGGTGTCGTTGCGGGCCAGCTCCGGCGCGAGCAGCTTGAGCGCGACCCTACGGCCCAGGCGCAGGTCGCGGGCCCGGTACACGACGGCCATGCCGCCGCGCCCGACCTCGCTCTCGACCAGGTAGTTCGCCACCTGACGGCCGATGAGTTCCGAGGGCCGCCCGGAGAAGAGGCTGGTCTCGCGCGCCATCAGCGCTCACCCTCGGGCGCGACCAGCCGCGTCGGGGCGTGCCCGGACTCGTCCGCTTCGGTGACCGGCCGCTCGGTGGCGTAGGGGCTCAGCCGCCGTCCGTCGCCGTACATCCAGCGCCCCTCCTGCGCGTCGTAGATCCACATGGACTGTCCGTCGACCACGATCCCGATCCGCAGGCCCTCGGTGCGGTCCTGGAAGTCCTCGCCGTCCAGGCCGCCGCCCGCGAGTTCCTCCACCGCGGACCGGTAGTCGGCCAGGGCCTGCTCGGCGCGGGCCAGCAGGGGCCGCGGATCGGCGGTGCCGTCAGGGCCGTCGGCGGCGGGCGGGTCCTCGGGTACGGCGAGCAGCAGGCGGCCGTCGACCCAGGCCGCCCAGCCGTTGGCGCACAGGATGTGCCCCCAGTCGCCGCGCCGCTCCACGAGCTGGACCGGCAGCAGCGGGTCGAGGGGCACGGTGGGCCGGGCCGGGTCCGGGGCCTCCCAGGCGGCCATGCCGTGCGGCGGGACGACGTGCGTGGGCCGGAATCCGGGGCTGGGCGCTTTCACCATGGGCCGCCTACTTCCGCATCACGGCCGGCTCGTGCCGGCGCAGCAGCCGGGCGACCGCGAACCCGTAGAGGGCGGACAGCACCACCAGCATGGCCACGTCGAGCAGCCAGACGCCCGTCGAGTGCCGGAACAGCGGGTCGGCGGTCAGGTCCCCCGGCACGATCCGGGACAGTCCCACGGTGCCGGCCAGGGCGCCGAGCGCCCAGCGGGAGGGCACGAGCCAGGACAGCTGCTCGAGGCCGGGCACGCCGTCGAGGGGGAGCAGGGCTCCGCTGAAGACGACCTGGACGATGGCGAGCAGCACCAGCAGGGGCATGGTCACCTCCTCCTTGCGTACCAGCGCGGAGACCAGCAGGCCGAGCATCATCGCCGTGAACGCCAGCAGGGCGACGACCAGGGTGATCTCGGCGAGCGGCGGCAGCAGGACGCCCCGGCCGCCGGGGGCGTCGAGGTCGACGCCTAGGAGGGCGACGAGGGTGAGGACGACGGCCTGGGCGATCGTGACCGTGCCGAGCACCACCACCTTGGACAGCAGATAGGCCGACCGGGGCAGGCCGACGGCGCGTTCGCGCTGGTAGACGACGCGTTCCTTGACCAGTTCGCGCACCGCGTTGGCGGCGCCGGTCAGCACGGCGCCGACGCACAGGATGAGCAGTGCGTTCATCGCGGTGTCCCGGGTGAGTCCGCCGCCCGCGAGGACCCGGGCCATGGCGCCCATCACGAACGGCAGGGCGACCATGATCAGCAGGAAGGTGCGATCGGCGCTCAGGACGGCCGTGTAACGGCGGACCAGGGTGCCGAGCTGGGCTCCCCAGCTGCGCGGGCGGGGCGGGGGCGACGGGGCGATGGGGGCCGGGCCGGGGTGGCGCGGCTGGGTGGTGCATTCGGCGACGTAGTGCCGGTGGAACGGCGACTCGCGGTACTCCAGGGCCCAGTCCCGCTCCCGGTCGCGGTCGAAGGCCTCGAAGGCCTCGGGCCACTGCTCGAAGCCGAAGAAGGCGAGGGTGTCGCCGGGCGGGCCGTAGTAGGCGACCGTGCCGCCGGGCGCGAGCACCAGGAGGCGGTCGCAGACGCCGAGGCTCAGGACGCTGTGCGTGACCACGATGACCGTGCGGCCGTCGTCGGCGAGGACGCGCAGCATGTTCATCACCGACCGGTCCATGCCCGGGTCGAGGCCGGAGGTCGGCTCGTCGAGGAAGAGCAGCGAGGGTTTCGTGAGCAGCTCCAGGGCCACGCTGACGCGTTTGCGCTGACCGCCGGAGAGGCTGTGCACGGGCTGCTCCGCGCGCTGCTCGAGGCCCAGTTCCCGGATCACCTCGTCCACCCGGGCGCGACGCTCGGTCTTCCCGGTGTCCTCCGGGAAGCGCAGTTCGGCGGCGTAGGTCAGGGCGGCGCGCACGGTGAGCTGGGGATGCAGGATGTCGTCCTGCGGGACCAGGCCGATGCGCTGGCGCAGTTCGGCGTAGTCGCGGTACAGGTCGCGTCCGTCGTACAGGACGGTGCCGCGGTCGGCGGGGCGCTGCCCGGTCAGGGCGTTCAGCAGTGTGGACTTGCCGGCGCCGCTCGGTCCGACCACCGCGAGCAGGCACTTCTCCCCCACCGGGAAGGACACGTGGTCCAGGAGCACTTTGCGGTCGCGGTCGACGGTGACGGTGAGGTCCTGCACGTCGAGGGAGACCTCGCCGGTGTCGACGTACTCCTGGAGTTCGTCGCCGACCAGACAGAACGCGCAGTGCCCGATGCCGATGACGTCACCGGGGCCGACGGCGGCGTGGGTGGTGGGCCGGCCGTTGAGGTAGGTGCCGTTGTGGCTGTCGAGGTCGACGATCTCGTACGTGCCGTCGGGGCCGGCGTGCAGTTCGGCGTGGCGGCGGGAGACGGTCAGGTCGTCCACGACGAGGTCGTTGTCGGGGGCCCGGCCGATGCGGAGGTCGCGCACGGGCAGCGGGCGCACGCTGGTGGGCCGGCGGAAGGTGCCGGTCAGCTCGGGCAGCGACACCGCCGAGGGGCGGTCCGGGGCGGGTCGCGGAGCGCCGGTCAGGACGGCGCGGGGGCCGTCGGTGGGGTTGCCGAAGCGGACCTCGCTGCCGGGTCTGACCCGCCACTGTCCGATCCTGATGCCGTCGGCGTAGGTGCCGTTGGTGCTGTCCTGGTCCGCCAGGGTCCAGTGGTCGTGGGCGCAGCGCAGTACGGCGTGGTGCCACGAGACCCGGGCATCGTCGAAGACGATGTCGCTCAACGGGTCGCGCCCGACGTGGTAGTCGTGGCCCGGACTCATGACCGTGGAGCCCGTGTCGGTCTCCAGGACGAGTTCGGGCGCTGTCGGGGCGATCGGCCGCTCCGCCATGGTCAGAATTGTACCGATTCGTTCACATGTGCGCCCGCCGCTCGCCGCTCATCGGGGGACACGTCCGCCGCTCGTCCGACGTCGCACCCACGCCCATGCGGCGACGCGCCCACGCCCCTTCGGCGACCGGCGCCCGCGCTCGTTCAGCGACCCGCCCGAAGGCGTCCGACGACGACACCCGCCCCCGTCCGACGACCCACCCACCCCCGTCCGACGACGGCACCCCCACCCCGTTCGGTGAGGCCCCCGCCTCCGCTCGGCCCCGCGTGCCGCACCCTCTCGGGCCACGTGACCGCTCGCGCGAGCACCGCTCCGCCCGGACGCCCGTCACCCTCCCCACCCGGACACCCGTCGCCCCCCACCCGGCCCCGCCGCCACCCGCCCCGTCGGCGTGCGAGAGAGCCGTTGGCACGTGTCAGGCGACGGGTACGACGAGCGCCGGGAGGGTGCGCTGCATCCGCAGGGCGTCGATGGACTCGGCAAGCAGCTCGTACTCGGTGGTGTCGTCGCTTGCGGCGATCCGCACCAGCCGCCCGCCCGCCAGCTCGTCGGCGACCAGCTCCTGCTGGGCGTCGTCGGCGCACCAGGCCCGCAGCAGGGCGGGCACGTCGGCCACCGTGTCGGCGACCGGCACCAGCGCGCCCGCCGGAAAGGCGGCTTCCTCGGGGCTCGGATCGAGCCGCTCCGCGATCCAGGAGGCCCGGTCCCGCAGCCACCACAGCGCCAGCGCCAGGGTAGGCGCGCGATAGGTGCCGAGCGGTACGCCGATGCGCCTGCCGTCGCACATGCCGTACGCCGTGACATGGCACAGGAATTCGTCGTGCACGTCTCACTCCCCCGTCGCCTCGCTGGTGGCCGACCAGACCCTCGCTCTCCGTGCGGCTCCTGTGCGGTGAAGTGCCCCTGACGTTCGAGTATCGCCACTGGCGAAACAGAGTCACCATGACTTTCCGGCCAGTCTGTTGGCATATTCACCGCCCGTTCTGGCCGGATTGCGCCAGGCTGTGCGGCCGCCGGGCATGACTCCGGAGGTAATCGACCCGCCCCGCGCTCCTCCGGCATGGTGGTCACACCGGATCGGCGAACCCCGAATCCGGGCCCTGACCAGGAGTTACGACCTCGATGGAGGCTGATTCACCATGTCCGTGAACACGAACCGTTACGAGAGCGCCGCCGCCCGTTACTTCGAGGCCTGGAACGCCACCGAGCCGGCTGCCGTGGAGAAGGCGGTCGCCGCCGCGTGGACCGCGGACGGCGGCTACACCGACCCGCTCGCCGAGGTCCGCGGGCACGAGCAGATCGCGGCCGTGATCGCGGCGGCCCACGAGCAGTTCCCGGGCTTCGTGTTCCGTCCGCTCGGCGCGGTGGACGGGCATCACGACACCGCGCGCTTCGGCTGGGAGCTGGTGAACGAGGCCGACGGCTCCGCACCGGTGGCCGGGTTCGACGTGGTCACGCTGGACGAGGAAGGCCGCATCCGGCAGGTGCTGGGCTTCCTGGACCGGGTGCCGGCCGGCGCCTGAGGGCACCCGGCCGGCGACGAGTTCCGCCGCGTGCGGTGGTCTGCCCCGGTGAACGGACCGGTGGACGCCTGGACGCGGGATCCACCGAGGTCCTGCGGAGGACTACGCGGAAGAGCGGCCGGACCTATGTGGTCCGGCCGCAGGGCGATCGGGAAGGAGGCGGGCGACCGGGTGACCGTCCGCCTCGAGGAACGGCCCGGCTGACGCCCCCCCTGCTGCGCGAACGGGCTACGGCCGCACGATCGCGTCGATCCGGGCCAGCTCCTCGGCGTCGAAGTCGAGGTTGCGGATGGCGCCGACGCTGTCCTCGATCTGCCGCGCGCTGCTCGCGCCGACCAGGGCGGAGGTGACCCTGCCGCCGCGCAGCACCCAGGCCAGGGCCAGCTGGGCCAGGCTCTGGCCGCGGGACTTGGCGATCTCGTCCAGGGCCCGAAGACGGCCGACGAGGTCCTCGGTCACCGCGTCCGAGTTCAGGAAGGGGCTGTCACTCGCCGCGCGGGAGCCCTCCGGGATGCCGTCGAGGTAGCGGCCGGTGAGCAGGCCCTGCTCCAGCGGGGAGTACACGATGGAGCCGACCTGGAGTTCGTCCAGGGCGTCGAGCAGGCCGCCGTCCTCGGGGCGCCGGTCGAGCATCGAGTAGCGCGGCTGGTGGATGAGGAGCGGGGTGCCGAGGTCGGCGAGGATGCGGGCGGCCTCACGGGTCTGCTCGGCGGAGTAGTTGGAGACGCCGACGTAGAGCGCCTTGCCCTGCTGCACGGCCGAGTGCAGCGCGCCCATCGTCTCCTCGAGCGGAGTCTGAGGGTCGGGACGGTGCGAGTAGAAGATGTCGACGTAGTCCAGGCCCATCCGCGACAGGCTCTGGTCGAGCGAGGAGAGCACGTACTTGCGCGAGCCCCATTCGCCGTACGGGCCGGGCCACATGAGGTAGCCGGCCTTGGTGGAGATGACCAGCTCGTCGCGGTACGGCGCGAAGTCGGCCTTCAGGGCCTCGCCGAGCGCGGACTCGGCGGCGCCGGGCGGCGGGCCGTAGTTGTTGGCCAGGTCGAAGTGGGTGATGCCGAGGTCGAAGGCGCGGCGCAGGATGGCGCGCTGGGTGTCGACGGGCCGGTCGGGCCCGAAGTTGTGCCACAGGCCGAGCGACAGCGCGGGAAGCTTCAGGCCGCTGCGTCCGGTGCGCCGGTAGGGCATGTCGGCGTAACGGTCGGTGTGTGCGGTGTACAACGCGACTCCAGAGGGGTTGGCACAAGATCTACCAGTTCCACTCTTCACCGAACCGCGGGCAGCGGTCCAACAGAAGAATCCGATGGAATTGTGCGGCTAGGCTTCTCAATCATGGAACTGCGCCATCTCCAGCACTTCGTCGCCGTCGCCGAGGACCAGCACTTCACGCGGGCCGCCGAACGCCTGATGGTGTCGCAGTCCGGT
Source organism: Streptomyces sp. NPDC031379 (assembly GCF_055569615.1). Classification (NCBI taxonomy): domain Bacteria; kingdom Bacillati; phylum Actinomycetota; class Actinomycetes; order Kitasatosporales; family Streptomycetaceae; genus Streptomyces; species Streptomyces sp. NPDC031379. Next base: position 84,276 of record NZ_JBVIIT010000003.1, read on the forward strand.
CTGTCGGCGTCCATCAGGGCGCTGGAGCGGGAGCTGCGGGCACCGCTGTTCGTGCGCACCACCCGCCGGGTGACGCTCACCGAGGCGGGGCGCGCGCTGCTGGCGGAGGCCGAGCGGATCCTGGCACAGGTGCGCTCGGCGCACGAGGCGGTGGCGGCGGTCCAAGGCGTGCTGCGCGGCACGCTGGCGCTGGGTACCGAGCAGTGCATCGCCGGGGTGCACGTGGCCCGGCTCCTGGCGGCGTTCCGTGGCCGGCATCCGGACGTGGAGATCCGGCTGCGGCAGGCGGGCTCGGGCGCGCTGGCCGAGGAGGTCGCGGCCGGGCGGCTCGACCTGGCCTTCGCCTACCGCACCCAGGCCGACACCGACCAGCTGCGCTCGGTGTCGCTGACCAGCGAGCCGATGACCGTGCTGTGCCATCCCAGCCACCGCCTGGCCGCGGCCGCCGCCGTCCTCGACCCGGGCGACCTCACCGGCGAGGTCTTCGTCGACTTCCACCCCGACTGGGGTCCGCGCCGCGCCACCGACGCCGCCTTCGCCGCGGCCGGCGTCCGGCGCACGGTCGCGCTGGAGGTCAACGACGTGCACAGCCTGCTGGATCTCGTCGACGAGAACCTCGGGATCGCGGTCGTACCCCGCCACTTCCGGCACAAGCGGCCCTCGCTGACGGCGCTGCCGCTGAAGGGCTCGGGCGAGGCGGAGTACGAGACCGTCGCCCTGCTGCCACCGGAAGGGGCCACCAGCCCCGCCGCCCGCGCGCTCGTCACCCTTCTCGAGTCAGAGGGCCTGGCACCCTTCCCGGACGGGCCCCAGGCGTCCTGACTCCGGCCGTCCGCGGTTCGCGCGACGGCGGGAGCCGGATCCCGGACGCGTGAGCGCCGGCTCTTTGGGATGGTGGGGGGTATGCATGCGAAGGACATCCTCATCGACGGCTACGGCCGCATCCAGGAAGAAGTCCATGCCGCCGTCGACGGCCTCGGACCGGACGAGCTGCACCACCGCCCGGCGCCCGGCGCCAACTCCGTCGCCTGGCTGGTCTGGCACCTCACCCGGGTGCAGGACGACCACATCGCCGACGCCTTCGACCTCGACCAGGTGTGGCTCTCCCAGGACTGGGAGAAGCGCTTCGGCCTCGACCTGCCCCGGCACGACACCGGCTACGGGCACAGCCCGGCCAAGGTCGCCAAGGTGCGGGTCGACTCGGCGGACCTGCTGACGGGGTACTACGACGCCGTGCACGAGCAGACCCTGGGGGCGCTGCGCGGGCTGGCGGCCAAGGATCTCGAACGTGTCGTCGACGAGCGCTGGGACCCCCCGGTCACGCTGGGCGTCCGCCTGGTGAGCGTCCTGTCCGACGACCTTCAGCACATCGGACAGGCCGCCTACCTGAGGGGACTGGTTCAGAGCGCGGCCGCGTAGCCCGGCAGCACGACGTCCTCGATGAGGGCGTTGCGCTCGTCGAACGGGATGAAGGCGCTCTTGAGGGCGTTCACCGTGACCGTGCGCAGGTCCTCGACCGTCCAGCCCGCCTCCTCGACCAGCAGGGACATCTCCCGGGTCATGGTCGTGCCCGACACCAGGCGGTTGTCGGTGTTGAGGGTGACCCGGAAGCCGAGGTCCTTCAGCGTGGTGATCGGGTGCTCGGCGATCGAGGTGGCGCAGCCGGTCTGCAGGTTGGAGGTGGGGCACATCTCCAGGGCGACCCGGCGGTCGCGCACCCAGGACGCGAGGCGGCCGAGCTTGCCGTCCACGATGTCCTCGGTGATGCGCACGCCGTGGCCGATGCGCTGGGCGCCGCACACCTGCAGCGCCTGGTGGATGCTGGGCAGGCCGTGCGCCTCGCCGGCGTGGATGGTGAAGGGCACGCTCTCGCGGCGCAGGTGCTCGAAGGCCTCGAGGTGGTCGGCGGGCGGGAAGCCGTCCTCGGCTCCGGCGATGTCGAAGCCGACGACACCGGCGTCGCGGTAGACGACGGCCAGGTCGGCGGCCTCGCGGACGCGGTCGAACATCCGCATGCCGCAGAGCAGGGTGCCGACCCGGACGGGGGTACCGGCGGCGGCCGCCTTGGCCATACCGGCGGCGAGGCCCTCCTGGACGGTCTCCACGACCTCGTTCAGGGTCAGTCCGCCCTGGGTGTTCAGCTCGGGCGCGTAGCGCACCTCGGCGTAGACGACACCGTCGGCCGCCAGGTCGAGGACGTACTCCTCGGCGACGCGCAGCAGGCCCTCACGGGTCTGCATGACGGCGAGGGTGTGCTCGAAGGTGGCTATGTAGCGGACCAGGTCGCCCGAGTTGGCGGCCTCGAAGTACCAGGCGGCCAGCTCGTCGGGGTCGGTGGTGGGCAGTGTGTGGCCGACCGCGGCCGCGAGTTCGACGACGGTGGCGGGGCGCAGGCCGCCGTCGAGGTGGTCGTGGAGCACGGCCTTGGGGAGCCGGCGGAGGGTCTCGGTGTCGATGCGGGGCGCGGTCATGGCAGGGGCTTTCCTCGGCAGGTGGTTCGGGGGGGATCAGGCGGCGGGCTGGAGCAGGTCCCAGCGGTTGCCGTACAGGTCCTGGAAGACGGCCACGGTGCCGTACGGCTCGTGGCGCGGTTCCTCCAGGAAGGTCACGCCGGCCGCGGTCATCCGGGCGTGGTCGCGGGCGAAGTCGTCGGTGTGCAGGAAGAACCCGACGCGTCCGCCGGTCTGGTCGCCGACGCGGGACCGCTGGTCCTCGTCCTTGGCGCGGGCCAGCAGCAGAGCGGTGGCACCGGCGTCACCGCCGGGTTCCACGACCACCCAGCGCGAGCCGTCGGGGCGCGGGGCGTCCTCGGCCAGCCGGAAGCCGAGGGCCTCGGTGTAGAAGCGGACGGCCTCGTCGTAGTCGTCGACGACAAGGGTGACCAGGGCGACGCGTCGCATCGGTACCTTCCGGTGGGGGTGGTTAGCCGGTGAGGTTATACGTAAAACTTCGCGGGCGCCAGTCCTTGTTCTACGCGCGTTGCGACATGGCGGGGGCGAGCGTCCCGTCAGGGCCTTTCCTCGCCCTGGGCGACCTCGACACGGTGGTGGAAGTCGACCGTCCCGGTGACCGAGGCAAGACAGGAGACGGCGGTGCAGGCGACGAGGAGAACGGTGATCGCGCGGCCGCGGCGGGGCACGACGCGAGGGGCGCCCAGGAGGGCCTGGACGCGCTGCGGCACGGGCCCGCCCGCCGCACCGGCGGCGAAGCGCGGGCGCGCGGTGCGGGCGGCCCGGCCGGCGAGGGCCGCGCGGGCGATCGCCCGGGCGGTCAGCCGACGGTCGCCGACGGCGGCCGCGGCGGCCTCGTCGGCGGCGCGCTCGGCGGCGAGGCGGATCGTCTCGCGGACCGGGCGCAGCGCGGGATGGCAGTGGGCGGCGAGTTCCGCGACGGCGAGGAAGTAGTGGTGGCCGCCTTCGTTGTGCGCCCGCTCGTGGGCGAACAACGCCTCGCGCTCGGGGCCGTCCAGGCTGCGGAGCATGGCGGTGGTGACGACGATGCGGTGCGGGCGGCCGGGCAGCGCGTAGGCGTCGGGGTGGGGCGAGTCCACCACGCACAGGTCACCGGCGACAGGCCCGCGCCCGGCCTCCGCCCGGGCCGCCCGGAAGGCACGGCCCTGGCGCAGCGCGGAGCGGACGAGGGTCCAGCCGCCCACGGCCAGGACGCCGACCGAGGTGGCGGCGGCCGGGACGACGAAGACGGCGGAGGCGGTGTGCAACGGGTGGACCAGCTCGCCGAGCGTGGCGAAGAGCGGCAGCCGCAGCAGCCCGATGAGGACGAAGGCGCCGAGGGCGGCCAGTGAGCACCCGGCGAGGACGACCGCGCAGACGGTGACGGCCCACAGCGCGGCGACCGGGGCCAGCCGGTCCGCGGTCCGCCGGGCCAGGGCCGGCAGGGCGAACGGCAGCAGCAGGGGCAGCAGGAGCAGGAGGGTCATCGGTCGTCGTCGGAGGCGAGCAGTTCCCGCAGGACGCGTTCGTCGTCGGGGCTGAGCTGGGCGACGAAACGCGCGAGGACGGTCTCGCGGTCGCTGCCGCGGTCCAGTTCACTGTGCATCCGGCGGGCGGTGAGACCGTGGGCGTCCTGGACGTCCCGGACGGGGGCATACGCATACCCGCGGCCCTGGCGCTGCCGGTCGACGACTCCCTTGTCGTGCAGGCGGGTGAGGATCGTCGTCACCGTCGTACGGGCGAGGTCCGCACCGAGGCTCCGCTGGACCTGGCCGGGCGTCCGGGGCGCGCCGGCGGCCCAGAGCGCGGCCAGGACGCTCGCCTCGAGTTCACCGGCCGGCCGGCGTTCGTCCTTTGCGTCGGTCATGGGAACGATCCTCACCCCGTCCCGTCCGCCCTCCGGCAGACGTCTACAGGATTGTAGTTGGCCGACTTCCGGCGCCGCGCTGATAAAATCGGGTGTCCTATCCGCTTCTGCCCTCTTCGGTTCCGCCGCATCGCCTCGGGCGTCACCCCGGCCGCGGCACCGGACCGTCGGGCACGAAGGCTGTGACGTCGGCATGAGGAGTCCCCGGGCCGGCGCCCGCCGCGCGGCTGTACCGGTGGCGTGCGCGGCCCTGCTGGTCACGGGCTGCGCCTCCCCCTCGGGGGCGAGTTCCACAGTCGTGTCCGTCGTGCCACCCGCACCCGCGGCGACGGCGGGCGCCTGCGATCCCTCTCCGTCCGCGCTGAAGCACGTCGATCCGGCCGCGCTCCGGTCCGCCGTGCAGCGCGCGGCGAAGAAGCTCATGGTTCCCGGCGCGGTGGTGCTGCTCCGCACCCCGCAGGGAACCTTCCGGGTGACCGTCGGTACGACCGAGTGGGGCAGGGCCGAGCCGCCCACCACGGGGGACCACTTCCGGATCGCCTCCAACACCAAGACGATGACCTCGGCGCTGATCCTCCTCCTCGCCCAGGACGGCAGGCTCCGTCTGAGCGACCCGGTGTCCGACTACGTTCCCGGGGTGCCGGGCGGCGAGCACATCACCATCGCCGAGCTGCTGAAGATGCGCAGCGGACTGTACGACTACACCTCCGCGCCCGAACTCGCGGCCGCCATGGACGCCGATCCGGGCAAGGCGCGCACACCGCAGGAGATGCTGGCCATCGCGTTCCGGCGCCCGCCGAACTTCGCGCCCGGCACGTCCTTCGAGTACAGCAACACCAACTACCTGCTGCTGGGCCTGGTCGCCGAGAAGGCCGGTGGCCGACCGCTGGGCGAGCAGTTCCGGGACCGGCTGTTCACCCCGCTCGGTCTGGCGGGGACCTCGCTGCCCGGCGCCCACGACCTCTCCCTCCCCGCTCCCTTCTCGCACGGCTACATGTACGGCGGATCGACGTACGCGCTGGTCGACCAGCCCTATCCCGCGGACCTTCAGGCGGCGGCCCGGTCCGGGAAGCTGCGGCCGGTGGACTACACCCGTCAGAACCCCTCCTACGCCACCGCCGCCGGCGGGGCCGTCTCCACCGCCGACGACCTGGCCACCTGGATCCGGGCCCTGGTGACGGGCAAGGTCCTCGGCCCCGCCGTCCAGCACCAGTGGCTCCGCAGCCCGCAGGCCGAGGACCCGGCCGAACCCGACGGGAAGAAGTACGGGTACGGCATCGCCCACCAGCGCTTCGGCCCGAACGCCGCGATGTACTACCACGGCGGTGAACTCCCCGGCTACAACTCCTTCATCGGGTACGACCCGGACAACGAGGTCACGCTCGTGATCTGGACGAACCTGACCCTGTCGCCCGACGGCCGAACGACGGCCAACGCCCTGCTGCCCACCGTCCTCGACCAGGTCTACGCCGGCCTGTGCCTCCCGACCGGCTAGGGCGGCCACGTCAGCCTGTCTGTGTGCGGGCCTCGTCGAGCCGCGCCAGGTCCTCGGCGGTGAGCCGCAGCGCGCCGGCCGCGACGTTCTCGACCAGGTGGCCGGGGTCGCCGGTGCCGGGGATGGCGAGGACGTGCGGGCCCTGGTGCAGCGTCCAGGCGATGCGGACCTGCGCGGGGCTCACGCCGTGGGCCCGGGCGACGGTGAGCACCGCTTCGTCGTGAGCGGTCCCCGCACCACGCTCTCCGGCGTCTCCGGCGACGGCGTAGAAGGGGACGAAGGCGATGCCGTGCTCGCCGCACAGCCGCAGCACCTCGTCGTCGGCGGGGGCGGGGCGGTCCACGGCGTAGCGGTTCTGCACGCTCACCACGGGCGCGATCTCCAGCGCCTCGCCCAGATGCCGGGGTTCGACGGCGGAGATCCCGAGATGACGGATCAGCCCTGCCTCGCGCAACTCGGCGAGGGCGCCGAAGTGTTCGGCGATGGACTCCTGACGCATCCGGCGGAGATAGACGACATCGAGGTGGTCGCGACCGAGCTGACGCAGGTTCTCCTCGACGTGCCCGCGGAGCTGGTCGGGCCGGGCGGAGGTGCCCCACTCGCCGTGGCAGTCGCGAAAGGGCCCGACCTTGGTGACGACGACCAGGTCGTCGGGGTACGGGGACAGCGCGGTGTTGATGAGTTCGTTGGCGGAGCGCAGCGAGGAGAAGTAGAAGGCCGCCGTGTCGATGTGGTTCACACCGAGTTCGACGGCCTTGCGCAGGACGGCGATCGACCGTTCCCGGTCGCTGGGAGTGCCGAGGTGGAAGGCGGCGCTGCCCGTCAGCCGCATCGCACCGAAGCCGATCCGGTGGACGGGCAGGTCGCCGAGTTCCCAGGTGCCGGAGGCGTCCGCGGTGATCGTTTCAGCAGTCATCGGCGGAGTCTCGCACACGCCCCCGGCCGGGTGTCAGCAATACAGGTTGGCGCCCGGTGAGACCCCGAGGATCTGGCTGAAGCGCTGGTAGGCGGAGACCCGGCTCTGCACCTGCGCGGGATTCTTGCCGTCGCACTCGAGGGAGCCGTTGATGCTGCGGATGGTCTGGCCGAAGCCGGCGCCGCTCACCATCGCGTTGTGCGCGGTCATGCTGCCGGGCCCGGTCTGTGTGTTCCAGTACCACAGGCCGGTCTTCCAGGCGACGGACGCGTTGTTCTGGACCAGGTAGGGGTTGTTGAGCAGGTCGATGCCGAGCGCGTCGCCCGCGGCCTTGTAGTTGAAGTTCCAGGAGAGCTGGATGGGGCCGCGCCCGTAGTAGGCGGACTGTCCGGCGGGACAGCCGTACGGCCGGCTCCAGTCGCAGTAATGGGGGTAGTTGGCGGTGTTCTGCTCGACGACGTACACCAGGCCGCCGGTCTCGTGGTTGACGTTGGCGAGGAAGGCGGCCGCCTCCTGCTTTTTCACGGTGTCGCTGCCAGTGTTCGCGAAGCCGGGGTAGGAGCCGAGGGCGGCGGTCAGGCCGCTGTAGGTGTAGAAGGAATTCCGGTTCGGGAACATCTGGTTGAACTGCGCCTCGCTGACCACGAACCCTGCGGCGGAAGCCGTGGGGGGCGGCCTGGAGCACCAGGGCGGTGGTTCCCAGGGCCAGGGAGGTCAGGATCGCGGCGATACGGTGCCTCAACACGGTTCAACTCCTTTGCGGAGCACGGCCGCGCCCGCCGCGGGGGCGGAAGCGGCCGTGGTGGGGGTGAGGCACACTCAACCGCTTTGGTATGTACCAGTCAAGGGTGTAGACCAGTCAATCGCTCATCGATTGCGCCGGCGAACACCATGGCGGCGCACTGGAGTCGGGCGGTGGCGACGCACAGAAGTCGGGCCCGGCCGCACACGCGGCCGGGCCCGGGGTCCGTGGGGGGTCAGCTCAGCGGCTTCGCCAGGATCGCCTTGCGGTGACTGAACGTCTCGATGGAATAGCGGCCGTGGTAGCTGCCCATGCCGCTCTCCCCCACACCGCCGAACGGCAGGTCGGAGACGGTGAGGTGGGCGAGGGGCAGGCCGTGGCCGAGGCCGCCGGAGGAGGTCTCGGCGGCGATGCGCGCCCGGGTCGTGTCGGACTCGCTGAAGACGTACAACGCGAGCGGCTTGTCACGGTCGTTGATGAAACCGATCGCCTCGTCCAGACCGGCCACGGTGACGACCGGCAGGATCGGACCGAAGATCTCCTCCCCCATGACGGGCGACTCGGGGTCGACGTCGGCGAGGACGGTGGGCGCGATGTACTTGGCCGTGCGGTCGCTCGCGCCGCCGACCACGACGCGGCCCGAGCCGAGCAGGCCGGAGAGCCGGTCGAAGTGCCGCTCGTTGACGATCCGGCCGTACTCGGGCGAGGCCGCCGGGTCGGCCCCGAACAGCGCCTCGACCGAGCGGGCCAGCGCGGACTCCAGGGCGGTGGCGGTCTCGGGGTCGGTCAGCACGTAGTCCGGGGCGACACAGGTCTGGCCGGCGTTGAGGAACTTGCCGCGCGCGAGCCGGTCGGCGACCACGTCGAGATCGGTACCGCGGTCCACGAACACCGGGGACTTGCCGCCGAGTTCGAGGGTGACGGGGGTGAGGTGCTCGGCGGCGGCGCGCATCACGATGCGGCCCACCGTGCCGTTGCCGGTGTAGAAGATGTGGTCGAAGCGCTCGGCCAGCAGGGCCGTGGTCTCCGGGATGCCGCCCTCGACGACGGCGACCGCGTCGGTGTCGAGGTAGGCCGGGATCAGCCCGGCCAGCGCGGCCGAGGTGGCCGGGGCCAGCTCGCTCGGCTTGGCGACGACCGCGTTCCCGGAGGCCAGCGCGCCGACCAGGGGGGCGAGCAGGAGCTGCGCCGGATAGTTCCAGGGTGCGATGACGAGGACGACGCCGAGCGGGTCGTACTGCGTCCAGGCCGTCGCGTCGGCACCGAGGTGCGCCGGGACGGGGGCAGGCTCGGGGCGCAGCCACTCGTCCAGGTGCTCGAGGGTGTGGTCGATCTCCCGGACGGTGAAGTCGATCTCTGTGCGGTAGGCCTCGGTGCTGCTCTTGCCCAGGTCGGCGTGGAGGGCGGCGGCGAGGTCGGCGCCGCGTTCCGTGAGCATCGCGCGCAGGCGGCGCAGCTGGGCGGTGCGCCACTCGACGGGCTTGGTGCGGCCGGTTCCGAAGGTGGCGCGCAGCCGGGCCACGATGTCGGCGGGCTGCTCGGTGGTGGAGTCGTTCACGGGTGCCTCGCTGGTGGTGCACGGGCTGATGGGCCCGAGCCCGGGGTCTCGACGTCAGATGTAAACGCCAACCTTTCAGGACCTCAAGTTAATTCCGGCGGCTCTCTGTGACGTCGGTCACGTCGGCTCCGCTCCCCGGTTCGGGCGGAAGAGTTCGGAAGAATCGTCCGCATGACCCCCACCGCGCATCCGCTCGTCGTCCGCGCCCGCCGGCTCGCCGCGGACCTGCTCGTCCCCGAGGCCGAGCGGGTCGACCAGGAGGGGGTGCCGGTGAGCCATATCGAGGCGGTGAAACGGTCGGGGCTGCTCGGGGTGGTCGCGCCGGTCGCGCACGGCGGCTCGGGGGCACCGCCCGCGGTGCTGCGCGAGACCGCGGAGATCCTGGCCGGGGCCTGCTGTTCGACGTGGTTCGTGCAGACCCAGCACCACACACCGGTGCAGACCCTGGGGAAGAGTGAACTGCCGGTACGACGCAGGCTGTTGGGGCCGCTGTCGCGCGGGGAGCTGCTGTCCGGGGTGGCCTATGCGCACCTGCGGTCGTATCCGCGTGTCCCGGTGCGGGTCCGCCGGCGGGGCGGCGGCTGGCGGTTCGACGGGATCGTCCCCTGGTACACCGGGTGGGGCCTGAACGACGTGATGCTGCTCGCCGGGACGACCGACGCCGGCGAGGTGCTGTTCGCCTTCGCCGAGGCACGCGACCAGCCGGGGCTGCGGGCCTCGCCGCCGATGCGCCTGGCCGCCCTCAGCGCCGCGCGCACGGTGTCGCTGGAACTGGACGGCTTCTGGCTGCCCGAGGACGCCGTGGCCCTGCGGACGCCGTACGAGCGATGGGCGCCCGGGGACCGGGCCAGGACGCTGAACGCCCATCCGGCCGTCTTCGGCGTCGCCGAGGCCGCGCTGTCCCTGCTGGACGAGAAGTCGGCCGGACCACTGCGGGCCCGGCTCGCCGACGTCCGCCGCCGGGCCTACGCCCTGGCCGACCACCCGGCGCCGCTCGAGCGCGCCGGCGAGCGGCTGGCCGTACGGGCCGAGGCGTACGAGGCGCTGAGCACGGCCACCACCGCGGCGGTGGTGGCCGGGGGCGGCCGCGCGATGACCTTGACAAGCCGTGCCCAGCGCCTGGCCCGCGAGGGACTGTTCCTCCTGGTCCAGGGACAGACCGCAGAATCACGCGCGGCACACCTGCGCGCGCTGACCGGGGTGCCGGGCGGCGCAGTCACTGGGCGCGAGTGAGCGGGGGCCGGGGCGGCACAGCCGCTACGTGGCACGAGTGAGCGGGGGCCGGGGCCGCGCAGTCACTACGAGGCACGAGTGTCCGAGAGGGCCGAGGCCCAGCCGCCACGAGGCACGAATGACCGGGGGCCAGGGCCGCGCAGTCACTACGAGGCACGAGTGTCCGAGAGGGCCGAGGCCCAGCCGCCACGAGGCACGAGCGAGCGGACACCCGCCCAGCAGATCCACGAGCGAGTCGCCGCCCGGGCAGCACGCTCGGCACCCGGCAGGACGACCCTCGGCGGACACCCGCCCCCCCTCGGCACCGGCCAGGCGGGCGCGGCAGCGAACACGAGCCCGGACGGCGTGCACGGTGACGGCACCGGTGCCGGCCGGAGGGATCCGCGAGCCGCCATCCACCCGAACGACACGCTCAGTCGCCGGCCAAGCGGCGCCCCGGCGGACCTCCGGCCGGACCGCACACGCAGCCCCCGACGCGACGGCACCTCAGCAGACACCCGAGCCGACGGCACGCCCAGCACCGGCAAGCGGCACCTCAGCGAACACCCGGCCGCACGGCATGCGCGGGACGGCAGCGGTAGCGGCCGGAGAGAGCCGGGAGCCGGTATCCGCCCGGACGACACGCTCAGCCCCAGCCCCCGGCAGGGCGGCGCGCCCCGGCGGACCTCCGGCCGGACCGCACACGCAGCCCCCGGGCAGGGCGAACACCCGGCCGGACGGCAGGCGGGGGCCGGGGAGAGGCGCAAGTCGAGATCTGCTCGACAACCCGCTCAGCCCCCGGCAGGGCGTGGTGTCAGTGGGGGCGCAGGAGTCGGTGGGCGAGGGTGTGTGTGCCGATCACTGCCGCCGCGGCGAAGGCGAGGCCTTGGGCGACGTCCCGCGGGCGGGTGGGGCGCAGGACGCCGGCGCGGCGGAGCCGGCCGCGGGACCAGAGGGTGAAGGGCAGGACGACGAGGGGCGTGGTCACGGAGCCCGGTGTGTAGCCGCGCATCGCGGCCGCCTGGGCCAGATGGACCAGGCCGTGCAGCCCGAAGGCGCCCAGCGCCGTCTGGTAGACGGCGGAGCGGCCCCCGGTCCGCCACCCGTCGGCGGCCGCCGCTGTCACCACGACGGCCATCGCGGCGACGGCGGTGCCGAACTCCCGTCCGTCCACGGCCTCCAGGCGCCGCCACGCCCGTTCGGGCACCCCGGGGAACCGCTTGCGCAGCTCGGGAACATGGGTGCGCACCCAGCGCGGGACCGTCATGGCCTCCTCGGTGTCGTGCACCGCCCATGCGGCCAGCAGGCCCCAAGTGACGGCCCCGACGACCTCGTTCGACTCTCGCGTCATGAACCCGCAGTCTGCCAGGCCTGGTTGCTCAGCTGGCGAACGGCACCTGCGCCGCGGGGGCACCGGTCCTTCCGTCGGGGTGCGTCCACAGTCCCTGCGCCGCCAGCCGGGGCAGCACGCCCTCACCGAACCAGTACGCCTCTTCCAGGTGCGGGTAGCCGGAGAGCACGAACTCGTCGATGCCGAGGGCGTGGTACTCCTTGATCCGCTCGGCGACCTCGTCATGGCTGCCGACCAGGGCCGTGCCCGCGCCGCCCCGCACCAGGCCGATCCCGGCCCACAGGTTGGGGTGGATCTCGAGCCCGTCGCGGCTGCCGCCGTGCAGGGCGAGCATGCGCTGCTGGCCCTCCGACTCGCTGCGGGCCAGGCCCGTCTGCACGGACCGTACGGTCTCCGGGTCGAAGCCGGCGAGCAGCCGGTCCGCCTCGGCCCAGGCCTGCTCGGAGGTGTCCCGGGTGATGACGTGCAGCCGGATGCCGAAGCGCAGGGTACGGCCGTGCCCGGCGGCGAGGCCCCTGATCCAGGCGATCTTCTCCGCGACCTGGGCGGGCGGCTCGCCCCAGGTCAGATAGACGTCGACGTACCGGGCGGCGACCTCTCCGGCGACGGGCGAGGAGCCCCCGAAGTACACCTCGGGCACCGGGTCGGGCACCCGGCTCAGCCTCGCGTCCTCGACCTGGAGGTGCTCCCCGTGCAGGTCGACGCTCTTGCCCTGCCACAATCCCCGTACGACCTGGAGGAATTCACCGGTGCGGCGGTAACGGGCGTCCTTGTCGAGGAAGTCGCCGTAGGCCCGCTGCTCATGGCTCTCGCCGCCGGTGACGACGTTGAGCAGCAGCCGTCCGCCGGTCTGCCGCTGGAAGGTGGACGCCATCTGCGCGGCGAGCGTCGGCGAGACGAAGCCGGGCCGGAAGGCGACGAGGAACTTCAGCCGCTCGGTGTTCTGGCTGACCATCGCGGTGGTCAGCCACGCGTCCTCGCACCACGCACCGGTCGGGGTGAGCGCGCCGACGAAGCCGAGGTCCTCGGCGGCCCGGCCGATCTGGCTCAGATAGGCGACCGTCGGGGGCCGGTCCCGGCCGGAGGCGGTCGCCGGGGTGCCGTGGCCCCCGCCGACGACGTGCCGGCTGTCGCCGTTGGTGGGCAGGAACCAGTGGAAGGTCAGGGACACGTGGGGGTCTCCGTTTCTCGAACCTGCGGTCAGAGCAGGCCGTGCCGGGGCGGCCGGGTGCCGTTCAGCACGTACCGGCCGATGTGCTGGATCTTCCAGCGGGCCGGGTCGTGCAGGGTGTGGGTGCGGGCGTCCCGCCAGTGACGGTCCAGGCCCAGTGAGTCGAGTGCCGAGCGGGTGCCGGACACCTCGAAGAGGGCGCTCGCCACCTCCACCGCCGCCTCGGCCGCCCGCACCTTGGCGGCGGCGACCGCGATGGACGCCTCGGCCGCCGAGTCGTCGGTGAGGTGGCCGCGGGCCGCGTCGACCGTGCGGGCGGCCTCGCGCAGCAGGGCCTCGGCCGTCCTCACCTGGAGGGCCAGTTCGCCGAAGCGCTGGACGAGGAGCGGATCCTCGGCGGCCGTCTCGAACCCGCTCTCGAACCAGGGGCGGCTCCTGGTGCGGACGAACTCCGCCGCCTGGGCCAGCGCCCCGGCCGCGATACCGGCGTCGATGGCGGCGTGCAGCAGCTGCGCCACGGCGCCGTGGAGCTGCGGTCCGTGAAAGGTGAGGTGGTGGGGCAGGACCCGGTCGGCGGGCACGGGTACGGCGTCCAGGCGGACGGTGCCGCTGGCGGTCGTGCGCTGACCCATGCCGTCCCAGTCGTCGATCACGGTGAGGCCGGGGGCGCCCCGGGGGACGTAGGCGACGTGCAGGTCGTCGTCCTCGGCGCGGGCCAGCACCGGGATCCAGTCGGCGAAGAGGGCGCCGGTGCAGTAGTTCTTGACTCCGTCGAGTACGTAGGAGCCGTCGGACCGCGGTGTCAGGCGGGTGCGGAAGTCCTGGACGTGCCGGGTGCCGGCCTCGGACTGGGCGTTGCCGAAGCGGCGCCCGGCCAGCAGCTCGGCGAAGAAGAACTTTCGCTGCTCGAAGCTCCCCTGACGGCGGATCACGTTGACGTAGGCGAAGTGGCTCTGCGGGATCTGCGCGAGGCTCGCGTCGGCCGAGCCGAGCAGCCGGAAGATCTCCGCCAGGGTCTCGGTGTGCACGTCCGCGCCGCCGTGCTCGGCGGGTACGGTCACGGCGAGCAGCCCGGAGGCGGACAGCCGGTCCAGCTCGGCGTGCGGCAGGCGCCGTTCGGCGTCCCGCTCGGCGGCCCCGGCGCGGAACTCTGCGGCCAGGGCCGTGGCGACGACGAGTGCCTCCGCGTCGTCGGCGATGACGTGTGCGGTCACGGCGGTCAGCTCGCCGCCGCCAGGACCGGGGTGCGGTCGAGGGCGGCCGAGAACTGGTCCACCACCTGCCCCAGGGCTTCGTCGGTGCCGGGGGCGACGGTCAGCGAGCCGTCCTCCCGTACGGTGATGTCCTTGTCCAGGGTGAACCAGCCCTGGACGATATGGGCGGCACCCATGGAGTTCAGCACCGGGCGCAGGGCGTAGTCGATGGCGAGGACATGGGCGGTGGAGCCACCGGTGGCGAGCGGCAGCACGGTCTTGCCGGTCAGCGCGTACTGCGGGAGCAGGTCGAGAAGCGCCTTCAGGACGCCGGAGTACGACGCCTTGTAGACGGGGGTGCCGACCACGACGCCGTCGGCGCGGGCGAACAGCTCGGTGGCCTCGACGATGGCCGGGTGCCGGAAGTCCGCGCCGAGCAGGGCCTCGGCCGGGACGGTACGGACGTCGAGCGGGATCACCTGGTGCCCCTGCGCGATCAGCCGCTGGTCCAGGTGGCGCAGCAGGCGGCCGGTGCGGGAGGAAGCGGAGGGGCTGCCGGAGACGGACAGGACGGTGGCCATGAGTGCCTCGTTTCTGTGGTGCGCCGGACGCCCGTACGCAGGTCGGGTGCCCGGAGGGAGGGTCGGTCGGGAGTACCGGGCGGGTCCGGGGGATTGGCCCCGCGGACCCGGCGGCCGGCCCGCGGGGCGGTCAGACGCCGGCGGGCCCGGACTCGGGCTCGCCGTCCGTTTCCGGCAGCTGTGCCTCCAGCTCCCGGACGAGCGGCAGCACGCGCCGGCCGAAGTACTCGACCTCCTCGTGGTAATGGAGGAAGCCGAGCAGGAGGAGGTCGACGCCGAGCCTCTTGTAGGCGACGATGCGCTCCGCGATCTGCTCGGGGGTGCCGATGAGGCCGGTGCGGAAGCCGTCGTTGTACTGGACGAGATCCTCGAAGGAGGAGTCCTGCCACATGCCCTTCCTGTCGGCCGTGGACTGCCCGGCCTGCTTCACCGCCGCGCCGAAACCCTCGACCGCCTCGGTGTCGGCCTTGGCCACGATCTCCCGCAGGGTCTCGCGCGCCTCGGCCTCGGTGTCCCGGGCGATGAGGAAGCCGTTGAGCCCGAACCTCGGTGCCCTGCGCCCGGCTTCGGCGGCGGACTTGCGGACGTCGTCGATCTGCTCGGCGACCCCGTCGAAGTCCTTGCCGTTGGAGAAGTACCAGTCGGAGACCCGGCCGGCCATCCGCCGGGCGGCGGTGGAGTTGCCGCCCTGGAAGATCTCGGGGTGGGGGCGCTCGGGGGTGTTCAACGGCTTGGGTTTGAGGGAGAAGTCGCGCAACCGGTAGAAGTCGCCGGCGAGTTCGGCGTGGTCCTCGGTCCAGATCCTGCGCAGGGCGGTGATGAACTCCTCGGAGCGCCGGTAGCGCTCGTCGTGCTCCAGCCACGGTTCGCCGAGGGCGGTGAACTCACCCTTGAACCAGCCGGACACGACGTTGACGGCGAAGCGGCCCTTCGACAGGTGGTCGGCGGTGGCCCCGAGTTTGGCGAGCACCCCAGGGTGCCACAGGCCGGGGTGGACGGCGGCGATGACCTTGAGGCGCTCGGTGGCGAGCAGCAGGGCGAGGCTGAAACTGGTCGACTCGTGCTGGTACTCGGCGCCGTAGCTGGCCATGTAGCGCACCTGGCTGAGTGCGTACTCGAACCCGTTGTTCTCGGCGAGGACGGCGAGTCGGCGGTTGTAGTCGTATCCCCAGTCGGTGCGCTGCTCGATCGTGCTGGTGACGAGTCCCCCGCTGACGTTGGGGACCCAGTAGGCGAATTTCACGGGTGCTGCGGGCATGCGGAACTCCTGTTGCGGAATTACTCGACGGGGATTTCGGGCATGCAGAATTCCGGCAGGGAAAGGGCGGGGAATTCAGGCGTGCCGGGAGACCCGGAAGGGGTGCGCGGAGGTGGCGGATCAGACCGCGAGGCAACAGGAGGCGCTGGAGACGCGGGCGAGGTCGACATGGCGTCGCCGCGTGAGGTCCAGTCGCATCGTCATGCCGTCGATCGTGGCAGCAGGCGGTTACGGCCGTCAAGGAAAACCCGACCGGTCTCGTATCGCGGACCATTGAATTTCACGAGGGTGTGACAGGAAAACCCTTGAACCTTCTGCGGCGCGGCGCGCATTCTGCGGCGGTGCGGACCGAACAGCTGGAATACATAGCGGCCGTGACCCGGCTCGGCTCACTGCGCCGGGCGGCCGACGAACTGCGTCTGTCCCAGCCCGCGTTGAGCGAGACCGTGCGGAATCTGGAGCGGGAACTGGGTGTCGATCTCCTGGAGCGGAAACGCTCGGGCGCGAAGATGAGCGCGGCGGGCCGCGAGCTGCTGCCGCACATCGTGCGTGTGCTGGAGGCGGTGGACCGGTTGCGGGCGGCGGCCGGTGAACAGCACCGGATCAGCCGTATGGTGCGCGTGGGCACGGTCAACGCGGCGACCGTGCCGCTGCTGATCCCGGTCCTGCGGGAGTTCCGCGCCACGCATCCGGTCACCCAGGTCGAGGTGGTGGGCGCGCAGCAGACGGACATCCAGCGCGGGCTGGCCGAGGGCGGCTTCGATCTCGGCCTGGTCAACCATCTCGACGGTGACGACGTGCCCGCGGGCATGGACTCCGCGGAGCTGCTGCGCGGGCGCCCGGTGGTGTGCCTGCGCCCGGACAGTCCCCTCGCCGCGCTCACCGTGGTCACCGCTCAGGACCTGCTCGGCGTGCCGCTCATCGCGATGCGTGCCGGGTATGTGATGCACCGGTACGTGCACCGGCTGCTGTCCGGCCGGACGCCGGTGTTCTCGTACTCGACCGACGGCGCGGAGATGGGCAAGCTGATGGTCGCCGAGGGACTCGGGGCGACGGTGCTGCCGGACTTCAGTGTCGCCGGGGATCCGTTGGAGCGGTCCGGCGCGATCACGTACCGGCCGCTCGCCGACGACACGACGCGGGTGCTGCTGATGCTCCAGCGCCGCCGCGCGGAGTCGGTACCGCAGGCGGCCCAGGACCTCCACACCGCGTTCCTGCACCGGGCGCGGACACTGTCGACCGGGTGACGGCCTGCCCGTGTCCGAGTCCGGTTCACCCGCTTGCCGGCGGGCGTGCCCGTGCCTGAGTCCGCCCGTCACGCGTCTGTCGGCGCCGACGCGTGCCCGTGCCCGTGGGCCTCAGGGGCGGCCGTCCTCCTCCGGTCCCTCGACCACGACGAGGAAGGCGTCCGCCTTCAGGTCCATCACCACGGTCGCCGGTTCGCCCTCGGCACGTCGGGCGGCCGCGTACTCCTCCGCCGGCCACGATCCCCGCGGAGCCCCTGCGGGAAAACGCTCCAACACCTTCGCACTCATGACGGCGGCCACCTCCGGCGTCGTGGACGGAACGTACAGGTCGTACCGGTCCGCCTGCCCCCGATCGAACCGGGCATGTGCACGCCGAAAGCAGCACACGCGAACCCCTCCGGCGCGGCCGGTGATCCGCCTGTAGGAGGAAACGCATCCGAGGACCCGGCCCGGCGGGAAGGGATGTCGTGGGGGCCACCGACGCGGAGGAACCGGGAGCGATGAACGAAGACGACTCGGCGGCCGGACCGCGCTGCCTGGTGACGGGCGCCACGGGCTACATCGGCGGCCGGCTGGTGCCGGAACTGCTGGCCGCGGGGCACCGCGTGCGCTGCCTCGCGCGGTCCCCCGGCAAGCTGCGCGACCACCCGTGGGCCGGTGACGCGGAGGTGGTCGAGGGCGACGTCACCGACGCCGACTCGGTCGCCGAGGCGATGCGGGACGTCGACGTGGCGTACTACCTGGTGCACGCCCTCGCCAGCGGCAAGGACTTCGAGGCGACCGACCGCCGCGCCGCCCGCATCTTCGGGGAGCGGGCGAAGGCGGCCGGCGTACGGCGGATCGTCTACCTCGGCGGTCTCGCCCCGACCGGGGTGCCCGAGGACGAACTGTCCCCGCACCTCAGGTCCCGGGCGGAGGTGGGCCGCATCCTGCTGGCCTCGGGCGTGCCGACCGCCGTGCTGCGCGCCGCCATCGTCATCGGCTCGGGTTCGGCCTCCTTCGAGATGCTGCGTTACCTCACCGAACGCCTTCCGGTGATGGTCACGCCCAGCTGGGTGCGCACCCGCATCCAGCCCATCGCCGTACGGGACGTCCTGCGCCTCCTCGTCGCCGGCGCCCACCTTCCCGATGACGTCAACCGCTCCTTCGACATCGGCGGGCCGGACGTCCTGACGTACCGGGACATGATGATCCGGTACGCCCGCGTCGCGGGCCTGCCCCGGCGGCTCATCCTGCCCGTGCCGGTGCTGACCCCCGGCCTGTCCAGTCACTGGGTGGGGCTGGTCACGCCGGTACCCGCGTCCATCGCGCGGCCGCTGACCGAGTCGCTGCGCCACGAGGTCGTCTGCCGCGAGCACGACATCACCCGGTACGTACCCGATCCGCCGGGGCACCCGCTCGGCTTCGACGAGTCGGTGCGGCTGGCCCTGCGTCGGGTGCGGGAGGCGCGGGTGATCACGCGCTGGTCGTCCGCCGCGGTGCCCGGCGCGCCCAGCGATCCGCTGCCCACCGACCCCGACTGGGCCGGCGGCAGCCTGTACACCGACCGGCGCGAGGCGGTGGTGGACGCCCCGGTGCACGAGCTGTGGCGGGTCATCGAGGGCGTGGGCGGGGAGAACGGCTGGTACTCCTTCCCGCTCGCCTGGAGCCTGCGGGGGTGGCTGGACCGGCTGGTCGGCGGGGTCGGTCTGCGCCGGGGCCGGCGGGACGCCGAGCGGCTGCGGGCGGGTGACTCGCTGGACTTCTGGCGGGTGGAGGAGATCGAGCGCGGGCATCTGCTGCGGCTGCGGGCGGAGATGCGGCTGCCCGGCCTGGCGTGGCTGGAGATGTCCGCCGAGCCGGAGGGCGACGGCCGCAGCCGGTACCGCCAGCGGGCGCTGTTCCATCCGCACGGGCTGCTCGGCCATGCCTACTGGTGGGGCGTCTCGCCCTTCCACGCGGTCGTGTTCGGCGGCATGGCCCGCAACATCGCCCGGGTGGCGGCCCGGCAGGCGACCGCGCCGGCACCCGCCCCCTGACCCGCACCCCCACCCACCGCCGACCCGTCCCGCGCCCACCCCGACCCGCCGACCCGACCCGCCCCGCGCTCATGCCATCCCGCCGGCCCGACCCGACCCGCGTCCATGCCAACCCGCCGGCCCGGCCCCCTACGCCCACGGCCCTTCCCGCACCCACCCGATTCTGCCGACCCGCCCCCGCGCCCACCCCAACCCACCGACCCGCCGATTCGTCCCCGCACACCACCCCACCCCCCACCCCCACGGCCCTTCCCACACCCGCCCGAACCGCCCACCCGACACCGCGCCCACCCCCAACCGACCGACCCCTCCCGCGCCCATGCCGACCCGCCGGCCCGACCCGCACCCGCCCGGCACCCGCCCGACCCCGAACCCGCCGCCCCACCCCGCATCCGCCCCCGCCCGCGGACCCGCACTCGCCGGTCCGCGTCCGCCGGGGCCACCGGTCCGCACGCACCGGCCCCGCCGACCCGCATCCGCCGGGCCCGTCGGGCAGGAAGTGCCCTGCGTCCGCATTCCTCGCCCCGGAGCCACGCCATGTACGTCTCGGTCGTCCTGTTCACCGCCGACCTGCGCCTGTACGACCACCCGCCCCTGCGGGCCGCGCTGGACGGTCGCCGTCAGGTCGTCCCGCTCTTCGTGCTCGACCGGGGGGTGGCCGACGCGGGCTTCGCGGCGCCCAACCGGCTGGCGTTCCTCGCCGACTGCCTGCGGGATCTGGACGCCGGTCTGCGCGAGCGCGGCGGGCGACTCGTGCTGCGCTCCGGTGACGTCGTGGCGGAGGTGTGCAAGGTGGCCGCGGAGGCGGACGCCGACGAGGTGCACATGGCGGCCGACGGGAGCGCCTACGCCCAGCTGCGGGAGCGGCGGCTGCGCCGCGCCCTGGAGGCCGACGGACGGCGGTTGCACGTCCACGAGTCCGTGACCACCGTCGTGCCCCCCGGAGCGGTGACGCCGGCCTCCTCGGATCACTTCGCCGTGTTCACGCCGTACTTCCGCCAGTGGTCGGGACAGCGTCTGCGGAACGTCCTCGGCGCGCCCCGCACGGTCCGCGTACCGGTCGGCATCGGGTCCGAGGAACTGCCGTCCCGGGCCGCGCTGCGGGACCTGTCTCCGGCGCTGGCCGCGGGCGGCGAGACGGCGGGCCGGAAACGGCTCACCGCCTGGCTCCGCTCGGGCGTGGCCGCGTACGAGGACCGGCACGACGACCTGGCCGGGGACGCGACCTCCCGGCTCTCGCCGCACCTGCACTTCGGCACGCTGTCCCCCGTCGAAGTCGTCCACCGGGCGCGCCGGGCGGGCGGGCCCGGTGCGGAGGCGTTCGTACGGCAGGTCGCCTGGCGGGACTTCCACCGCCAGGTGCTGGCGGCGCGGCCGGCCGTGGCCACCGCCGACTACCGCACCAAGCACGACCGCTGGCGGTCCGGGCGGACGGCCGGGGACGACATCGAGGCGTGGCGGGAGGGCCGTACCGGCTATCCGGTGGTCGACGCGGCGATGCGCCAGTTGCTCCACGAGGGCTGGATGCACAATCGTGCCCGCCTGCTCACGGCGAGCTTCCTCGCCAAGACGCTGTACGTCGACTGGCGCATCGGGGCCCGGCACTTCCTGCGCCTGCTGGTCGACGGGGACATGGCCAACAACCAGCTGAACTGGCAGTGGGTCGCGGGCACCGGTACGGACACGCGTCCGAACCGCGTCCTCAACCCCGTGACCCAGGCCAAACGGCACGACCCCGACGGTGCGTACGTCCGCCGCTGGGTGCCCGAGCTGAGGGGCGTCGCGGGCGCGGCGGTCCACGAGCCGTGGAGGCTGCCGGGCCCGGACCGGGCCGGCCTCGGCGACTATCCGGATCCGATCGTCGACCTCGCCGACGGACTGGCCCGCTTCAAGCGGGCCCGGGCGCGCGGCTGACGTGACCCTCCCGGGCGGCCCCGGCCGGTCCGGGGCGGCCGGCCCCACACCGGCACCGCCGCCGTGCAGGGCCGGTCGTCGGCGCCGCGCGCGGGACTCGCGGGGCGGCGGCCCGACGTCAGCGGGGACCGGCGGGCGCCGTGGCGTCGTAGGCGGCCGTCAGGGTGTCGAGGGCCTCGGGCAGACCGGCGGGCCGGAGCATGCCGCGGGCCGGTCGGCCGGTCCAGCCGGGGCCGCCGAGCATCATCAGCGGTTGCGCGCGGGCACCCTTGACCCCCCATTCCATGGCGGCGACGTGCTCGGCCAGCGGCGGGCTCGCGGTGGAGCGCGCCTGCGCCCACAGCACCACGGCGGCCGGCCCCAGGCGCCGTACCGCCGCCACGAGTGCCTCCGCCGGGACCGCGGCGCCGAACATCCGCGTCGGGACGCCGCGGTGACTCAGTGCGGCGTTCAGGGCTTCCAGGGGGAGGGTGTGCTGCTCACCGGGGACGCAGGCCAGGAGCACGGGTCCGGCGCCCGCGGGCTCGGCCGTCGCCCGGGGCCGGTGTGTGTGACGGCGCAGGCTGGTGGACACCTGCCAGGACAGCAGGTGTTCCACCTCGACGTACCGGTCCCCCGACGACGCCCACCGGCGGCCCACGGCGTGCAGCGTCGGGACCATCACCTCGTGCCATGCGGCCACCAGGCCGTACCGGGTCACGGCGGCCTCCAACTGATCCTCGACGGCCGTGGCGTCCAGCCGGACCGCCGCACGGGCCAGGCCCCGGCCCTCCTGCCGGGCGTCGCCGGGGGGCGGTGGGCCGGCCGCCGGCACGCGGGGCGTCTCGCGGCCCGCCCGGGCGGCCCCTGCCCGCGTGGGTGCGACGGCGTCCGGGCGGCGGGTGCCCGCCGGGTGGGCGCGCTGCTTCGCGGCCCGGGCGGCCTCGGCGGGCGGCACGCCGGACGCGGTCAGCCGACACATCGTCTCCAGCATGGTGACGTCCCGCGGCGACCAGCGCCGGTGCCGGCCGTCGGTGCGGGCGGCGGGGCCGATGCCGTAACGGCGGTCCCAGGAGCGCAGGGTGGTGGGCGAGACGCCGAGCCGGCGGGCCAGCGCGCCCGTGGTCAGTCGTGGCTCGCCGCTCCCGGAGGGGCCGGCCGTCTCGCTCCCGGGAGTCCCGGCGGCGTCGGACACGTCCATGCGAGGACTATACGACGCAGAATCGATGCGAGTTGTCCGGGATGTGCACGGGCTCACACCATGGTCACGACCGGGGCGCGCCCGGGGAATGTCCTGATCCGCGGCGGTGACGGGCATGTGCCGGGTCGTCACGGCCCGGTCGGCCCGGACGGCCCGCTCGACGCGAAGGAGCCGTCGCCATGAGCCCGCACTCGACCGCCACCCCGCCTTCGACCGCCGCCCCGCACTCGCCCGCGACCCCGCACTCGCCCGCCGCCCCGCTTGCGCTCTCCGGCGGGCGCAGGACCGGCGGCGCGCTCAGGACCGGCGGCGCACCGGCGCGGCCGCCCGTAGAGGAGCCGTTCACCGACGAGGAACTGGCCCGGGGCCTGGTGGCCGGGGACGAGGCATGTCTTGCCGCGGTCTACCGACGCTGGTCGGGCCTGGTGCACGCCCTGGCGTGGCGCACGCTGGGCGACGTGAAGGAGGCCGAGGACGTCACCCAGCAGGTGTTTCTCGGCGTGTGGCGCGGACGCGCCGGCTACCGGCCCGAGCGCGGCACGGTGGCCGGATGGATCGTCGGCATCACCCGCCGCAGGATCGCCGACGCCCTCTCCGCCCGGACGCGCCGCACCGAGCTGCTGGCGGCCGCCGGTGCCGCCCTGCCGCCGGACGGCTCCGCCGCCGGGCGGCCCGAGGCCGTCCTGGAGCGTGTCTTCGTGCGCCGCGAACTGGCCCGGCTGCCCGCGCCCCAGCAGCGGGTGCTGCGCCTGGCCTACTACGAGGACCTCACCCAGACCCAGATCGCGGAGCGCACCGGCTGGCCGCTGGGCACGGTCAAGAGTCACGCCCGCCGGGGGCTGCGCCAGTTGCGCCGCAACCTCCGGCCGCGGTCCGGGACGGAGGAAGGTGATGCGGAAGCGATGCGTAACTCCCCGGCCACCTGGGTGCTCACCTCTACACATAAAGGATAAATAAGAGCAAAATAGGTACGCGGTGATACTCCCGCACCGCACCAGACGCGGTCTGGCCTGCAGAGTCAAAAGGAGACGAGTCATGGCCAACGTCTCGCACAGGGGTGATATGACGACCCACCCCGATGTCTCCGAAATGCGGGATCGCTACGCCCGCATGCTCGGCGGTCGTGATGTGGCGCTCGTGGACGGGCCGGTGTTCCTGCTCGGACTGTACTGCGCGGCATCTCCGTGGATCGTGCACTACGCCGCGAGCCAGCCGGCGCTCATGACGCACAACCTCATCATGGGCATAGCGATAGGCCTGCTGGCACTGGGATTCACCAGGGCCCCCGAGCGGATGTACGGCCTCAGCTGGGCCATGTGCGCCATGGGCATCTGGATGATCATCGCCCCCTGGATCGTGGGCAGCAGCCCCGACGCGGGCGTCATCCTCAACAACATCGTCATCGGCGCCCTGGCGCTCGTCCTCGGACTCGTGTGCGCCGGCACGGCGGCGAAGAGTACGACCAGGCCGTGAACACCGACAAGCCCTAAAAGAGAAGCACGAGGAAAGGAAGGACAGGGAGAACGGGAGGCCGGTTCGCCCGGGCGGACCGGCCCTTCCCGTGCCCACTCAGCGGCCCGGCACCAGCCAGGGTTCCTGCGGCAGCGTACGGCCGGTCTCCAGGAGCGACTTGAGGTTGGACAGGACGGCCGGCCAGCCCGACGCCACGTCGGAGCGCTCGCCCTCGTCGTTGAGGTCCTCGTGGGTGACGGTCAGCCGGACGATGTCCTCGTGCGGCCGGATCTCGAAGGTGACCCGGGAGTGCCGTTCCTCCTGGCCCTCCTGGTCGGGCGCGGCCCAGGTGGTGACCAGCCGGCTCGGCGGCTCGCTCTCCACGACCCGGCCGACGACGTCGGCGATGCCGGAACCGTCGGTGCGCACGTGCTCCCAGCGGGAGCCGGGCCGCCAGTCGGAGACGTTGCGGTGGCCCCAGTAGGCGGCCGTCAGGCCGGCGTCGGTGAGCGCCTCCCAGACCTTCTCGGGCGTACTCGCGATGTAGGTGACGTACACGAAACTCGGCTTGTCGGTCATGGCTTCCTCGGCTCGTCGCTTCACGGCACCGAGCGCGCTCAGGCGCGGGCGCTCGAACTTGTCGATCCACCGCTCCTGGATCTCGTGGAGCGGCACGGGGTTGAGGTAGTGCAGCTTCTCCCGCCCCCGCCGCACCGTGCTGATCAGGTTGGCGGCCTCCAGGACGGTCAGATGCTGGGTGACCGACTGGCGGGTCATGGCGATGCGTTCGCACAGCTCGCCCAGGGTCTGGCCGTTGTTCTCGTGGAGCCGGTCGAGCAGGCGCCGGCGCGTGTCGTCGGCCAGCGCCTTGAAGACCGCATCCATTGCGGTGTCGCCCTCTGATCGCACACTCCACGTTATGCAGGCAGTTACCTGCATGTCAAGGACGCACGGTCATGGAGATCCACACGTCCGGGGCCTGCTCGGGCAGGCCGGGCACCGGCCTGACTTCCCGCGTCCACGCGTCACCGGCGAGATCCTCGGCGACCCGTCGCCAGAAGCCCACCGCGGCCGGGTTGTCCTGCTGGAAGGCGATCTCCCAGGGCCCGGGATGCCGGGTCAGCACCTCACGCACGGCCCGCAGGCCGATGCCTCGGCGCCGGGCCCCGCGGACCACGAAGAAGCTGTTCAGGACCCGCACCGGCGCGTCCAGTGCGCGCACGAAGGCGAGCCCGGCGGCACGCTCGTCGCAGATCAGCAGGTACGGCAGCCACCCGGGTTCCGTGAAGGCGTACTCCACGCGGTCGCTGCGGAAGGCGCCGTCGGCGCCGGGCAGGACGCCCCGGAACTCGGACAGGTCATGGCGGAACATCAGCCACAGCCGTTCCACGGCGGGGCGGTCCTCGGGGGTCGCGAGGCGGACGGTGACGTCCGCAGTCATGTCGGTCATGAACGAAATCGTCCCCGGCGGACACGGTCCGGGCCGGGGAGGATCACTGCGACACCGACATTCTACCGCGCATCAACTCGCGCTCGCCTCGAGGGGCTTGTACTCCTCGCCGACCTCCTTCGCCCCGAACGGCCACACCTTCTCCAGCCGTGCCCAGACCAGGAAGGCCACGCAGCCGAGGGCGAGCCAGGCGAGGGACCACTCGATGGGATGCCGGCCCGGGGAGTTCTTGTCGGCGTACCCGTAGATCACGCACCAGCCGGCGAAGGCGACGAGGCTCGGCAGGGGGTACAGCCACATCCGGTACGGGCGGCGCAACTCCGGCCGGCGGGCGCGCAGAACGCTCAGCGCGACGATCTGTGCGAGGGCCTGGACGAGGACCATCACCGTGGTGAGCAGCTGGATCAGCGTCGCGAGGTCGGTGTGGCGGCCGATCAGGAAGCCGACGGCGGTGATCACGCCCATGGTCGCGAGACCCAGCATGGGGAAGCGGTGCCTCGGGTGCAGCTGCTCGTACGGGCGGAAGAAGACCCGGTCGCGGGCGGCGTCGTACGGCACCCGGGAGCCGCCCAGCAGGCCGGTGAACACCGAGGCGAACGCGGTGATCAGGATCAGCACGGTCACCGTGTCGGCCGCGCCCCTGCCCCAGGTCTCCTCCAGCACCGCCGAGGCCACCGAGGTGGAGGCGATGTCGTGCGGGTCGGTCATCCGGCGCCAGTCCACGACACCGAGCGTGCCGATCTGCAGCAGCAGATAGATCGCCATGATGCCGAGGATCGAGAAGACGATGGAGCGCGGCAGGGTGCGGCCGGGGTCCTTGATCTCGGCGCCCATGTAGGCGGTGGTGTTGTAGCCGAGGTAGTCGTAGATGCCGATGGTCAGCCCCGCGGCGAAGCCGAGCCAGAAGTGGTCGCTCGTCAGGTCGAAGGCGTGCGCCGGGTAGGTGAAGGCCAGGTGCGGGCTGAAGTCCGTGGCGGCGGCCGCGATCACCAGGAGCACCGAGGCGATCATCACCGTCCACATGACGGCGGTGATGCGGGCGATGTGCTCGATGCCGCGCCAGAGCAGGATCACCACCAGGGCGATGACGCCGAGGCCGATCAGATCACCGGAGGTCCGGCCCAGGTCGGGGGCGAGGTAGCCCAGGTACTGGACGAAGCCGACCACACCCGTCGACATGATCAGCGGGATGAACAGCATCGCCGTCCACACGAACAGGAACGGCATGAGGCGGCCGGTGCGGTACTGGAAGGCCTGGCGCAGATAGACGTAGCTGCCCCCGGAGCCGGGCATCGAGGCGCCCAGCTCGGCCCAGACCAGCCCGTCGCACAGCGCCAGGACCGCGCCCGCGAGGAATCCGACGACCGCCTGCGGGCCGCCGAACGCGGCGACCATGAGGGGGATCGTCACGAACGGGCCGATGCCGCACATCTGACTCATGTTGATGGCCGTCGCCTGGAACAGGCCGACGCGGCGGACGAAACCACTTGCGGGGGGCGGGCTACCGGACATGGGGACTCCTGACGCGACGGGCGCTCCGCGGCACCCGGCGGGGCCGACTGGCCGATAAAGTTAAGGAGCCTTACTAGAGGCGTCAAGTACGCGTCGTGCATGCACGAGAATGGTGTGATGCCCGCCGGTGACGTCATAGAGCAGCAGGAACAGCCCTGGAACCGCCGACGCCTGCGCAGCACCAACGAGCGGCTGCTCCTGGACCGGCTGCGCCGCCTCGGCACCGCGTCGCGGGCGCAACTGGCCCGGGAGACCGGCCTGTCCAAACCGACCGTGTCCAGCGCGCTCGCCTCGCTGGAGGCGGCCGGCCTGGTCCACGAGGTAGGCACCCACGCCCCGGAGCGCGGGCGCACCGCCGTGCTCTACGCCCCCGACCCGGCGGCCGGGTACGCGCTCGGCGTGGACATCGGCCGGGGCTGGCTGCGTGTCGCGGTGGTCGACCTGGACGGGACGGTCGTCGCCCGGGCCGATGTGCGCAACCGGGCCCGCGCCTCCGCCGCCCTGGCCGGCCTGGTGGTCGGCACCGCCCGCCAGGTGATCGCCAACTCGGGCGTGGACCCGGCGGAGGTGGTGCACGGCGTGGTCGGCACGCCCGGAGTGTACGACGAGCGCCGGCGGCGGGTGCGGTACGCGATGCACCTGCCGGGCTGGGGGCGCGCGGGGCTCGTCGACCGGATGCGCGAGGAGCTGGGCATACCCCTGGAGGTGCACAACGACGCCAACCTGGCGGCGCTCGGCGAGTACACGTACGGCGTCGGCGCGGGCAGCCGGCTCTTCGCGTACATCCTGATAGGCACCGGCCTGGGCATGGGGGTGGTCAGCGAGGGGCGGCTGTTCACGGGGGCGCACGGGCTGGCCGGGGAGATCGGGTTCCTGCCCTGGCCCGGCCGGCACAAGCCGGAGCGACTGGAGGACGCGGTGTCCGGGGTGGCCGTGGTGGAGGCGGCCCGGCAGTTCGGGATGAGCGGGCAGCTGACGGCCAAGGCCGTCTTCGACGCGGCCCGGCAGGGCAATCCGGCCGCCGTGCGCGCGGTGGAGCTGGAGGGCGAGCGGATCGCGCACACCGTCGCGGCGGCCGCCGCCGTGCTCGACCCGGACCTCGTGGTGCTCGGCGGGGGCGTCGGGCACAGCGTCGACCTGCTGCTGCGCCCGGTCCAGGAACAGCTGCGCGCCCTCACCCCCCCTGCGCCCGCGGATCGCGCCGAGCCGGCTCGGCGAGGACGCGGTGCTGCTGGGTTCGGTGGCGACGGCCCTGGACACCGCCCGGGACCTGGTCTTCGAGCGCCGGACGGGCGACAGCTGACCGGTTCCTGCCGCCCGTCGAGCCGCACGGCCGCTACGGTCGTTGACACGCCCCTCGCCGGGTCCTACCGTGGCCCGAATTAGTAAAGTTTCCTAACTTTACGAGGCTGGAGACCACCGTGTTCCCTCGCCCCGCCCCCGGACGCAGGCTCGTCACGGCCACCGTGCTCCTGGGCCTGCTCGGCACCCTCACCACCGGCGCCTGGGCCGGGCCCCGGGACCGGAGCCCGGTGCCGCACGAGCGGCGGGCCGGGGTCACGCGCGTTCCCTCCGCCGCCGGCTCCGCCACCGCGCTCGCGGGGTACGCGATCCGGTCCACGGCCGAGGTGACCGACTCCGCGGCGACCGTCTCCTCCCCCGGCTATCCGGCCAGGGGCTGGCACCCGGCGGGCCCCCGCTCCACGGTCCTGGCCGCCCTGCTCGCCGACGGCGTGTACGCCGACCCCTTCTACTCCACCAACCAGCAGCAGATCCCGCGGGAGGACTTCCAGGTCCCCTGGTGGTACCGCTCCGACTTCGAGGTCGACGACACCTCCCGGCGCACCCACCTCGACTTCAGCGGGGTCGTATCGGCGGCCGACGTCTACGTCAACGGCCGGCGGGTCGCCGAGGCCGCGGACGTGACCGGCGCCTACACCCGCCACGAGCTGGACATCACCTCGCTGGTGAAGTCCGGGACCAACACGGTGGCCTTCCGGATCCGACCCAACGACCCGAACAAGAACCTCACCATGAGCTGGCTGGACTGGATCCAGCCGCCGGCCGACCGGAACATGGGCATCGTCCGTGACGTCCTGGTGCGCAGGGGCGGCCCGGTGGCACTGCGCGACGCACACGTGACGACCAGCCTGGCCGTGCCGTCCCTCGCCGCCGCGGACCTCACGGTCAAGGCCCAGGCCCGCAACGACACGGGGACGCCGGTCACGGCGGAGATCTCCGGCCGCGTCGGCGGGACGCACTTCACCAGGACCGTGCCGCTCGCGGCCCACGAGACCAGGACCGTCGCCTTCTCCCCCGCCGACGTGCCCGGCCTGCACCTGACCGAGCCGAAGGTGTGGTGGCCGGCCGGGATGGGCGGGCAGCCGCTGTACGACCTCGACCTCACCGCCACCGTCGCCGGCACGACGTCGGACACCGCGCACGAGACGTTCGGCATCCGTGACGTCCAGGCGCCCCTGAACCCGGACGGCGCCCGCCAGTACCGGATCAACGGCCGCAAGCTGCTGATCAAGGGCGGCGGCTGGTCGCCGGACGAGTTCCTGCGCTGGGACCCCGCCTATGTCGAGGACCGGCTCAAGTACGCCCTCGACCTCGGGCTGAACACCATCCGCCTGGAGGGCCACCTCGAGCCGGACGAGTTCTTCGACCTGGCCGACCGCCACGGCGTGCTCACGCTGCCCGGCTGGCAGTGCTGCAGCAAGTGGGAGGGCAACGTCAACGGCACCGAGGCCGGGGAGAAGTGGACCGCCGCCGACTACCCCGTCGCCAAGGCGTCCATGGCCGCCGAGGCCGCCCGGCTGCGGGACCACCCGAGCGTGATCTCCTTCCTGATCGGCAGCGACTTCGCGCCCGACGCCACGATCGAGAAGAACTACCTGGACGCCCTCGAGGCCGCCGACTGGCCGGCCCCGGTGGTCTCCGCCGCCTCCGACACCTCCTCGCCCCGGCTGGGCCGTTCCGGCATGAAGATGACCGGCCCGTACGACTGGGTCCCGCCGAACTACTGGTACGCCAAACGCGAGGGCGGGGCGACCGGCTTCAACTCCGAGACCAGTGCGGGCCCGGACATCCCCACCCTCGACACCCTGCGCCGGATGATGACACCGGCCGAGCTGGACACGCTCTGGAGGAACCCGGACGCCCGGCAGTACCACCGCTCCCCCTCGTCCGCCTTCGGCACGCTGAAGATCTACGGCGAGGCCCTCTCCGGCCGCTACGGCGCCCCCACGGACCTCGCCGACTACGTCCGCAAGGCGCAGCTGGCCCAGTACGAGAACGTCCGCGCCCAGTACGAGGCGTACGAGCGCAACGCGACGGACACGAGCAAGCCGGCCACCGGGCTGATCTACTGGATGTTCAACAGCGGCTGGACATCGCTGCACTGGCAGCTGACGGACCGGTACCTCGATCAGGGCGGCGCCTACTTCGGCGCGAAGAAGGCGAACGAGCCGCTGCACATCCAGTACTCCTACGACGACCGCTCGGTGGTCGTCGTCAACAACCGGCACGACCCCGCCGGCCGGCTCACCGCGCGCGCGACCCTGTTCGACCCCGACGGCACACAGAGGTACGACAGGACCGTGACCGGAATGACCGTGGGCGGCGACGGGGCGCACGGCACGGCGCTCACCCTGCCGTCGTCGGTGAGCGGACTGGCGGACACGTACCTGCTCCGGCTGACCCTGACCGGCGAGAACGGTAAGGAGGTGAGCAGGAACGTGTACTGGCTCTCCACCCGGGCCGACACGCTCGACTGGGCGCGCACCGACTGGTACCACACGCCGACCACGGGCCACGCCGACCTCACGGGGCTGTCCTCGATGGCTCAGGTGCCGGTGTCGGCGACGGCGTCGACCTCCTCGACCGGCGGTACGTCGACCACCACGGTGACCGTGCGCAGCACGGGCGGCGGCAGGACGCCGTCGCTGCTGACGGACGTCCATCTGGTCGACGCGCAGGGCAGGCCGGTGCTGCCGGTGCGCTGGTCGGACAACGAGGTGAGCCTGTGGCCGGGCGAGTCGGTGACGCTGACCGCCACCTACCGGACGGCCGACCTGCACGGCTCGGCACCGCACGTGCGGGTCACCGGGTGGAACACCCCGGAGCGGACGGTGCCGGCGAGCTGACCGGAGGGGGTGGGCGCATGAACCCACCCCCCGGCACGGTTCAGCTGACGTCGAGCGCCGTGTCGTCGACGACGAACGACGTCTGGAGGGTGGAACCCTCCGTACCGGTGAACTTGATCGTGACGGTCTGGCCCGCGTAGCTCGCGAGGCTGAAGCTGCGCCGTGTGTAGCCGCTCGCCGCATTCAGGTTCGAGTAGGTCGCGAGAGTCGACAGCACGGTGCCGCTGCTGCTGAGCACTTGCGCCTTCAGGGTGTCGTAGGCCGTCGAGGTGGTCGTCTCGGCGGTGTCGACGTGGAGGTAGAAGCTCAGGGTGGCGCTCGTGCACCCGGCGGGGACGGTCACCGACTGCGCGAGGGTGTCCGTGTGGGCGGCGCCGTAGCCGTTCAGCCAGGCCTTGTAGGAGCCGGTGCGGGCCGCCTCGCCGGTGTCGGCGGTGATGACGCCGCTGGAAGCCGTCCAGGTGGTGGCACCGGACTCGAAGCCGTTGTTGCCGAGAAGCTGGGCGGCGGTGCAGGTGCCGCCCCCGCCTCCTCCGCCCCCGGTGGAACCCGCACCGGCCAGCCAGGCGGTGGCGTTGAGGGCGAGCGGCGCGTTGGTGGCGCTGGAGTCGTTCCAGCCGTCGTAGAGGGTGTTGCCGGACTGGCCGGTGCCGTCGTCGACCGGGGAGCTGTCACCCCAGAAGGCGACCCGGCCGCTGCCGAAGGTGCTGGTGGCGAAGAAGGCGCCGGTGTTGCCGGAGTAACCGGTGCGGTACAGCAGTCCCTTGACGCTGGAGTTGTCGGCGGGCTTGAGCGTGGCCGTCGTACCGCTGGCGATCAGGCTCTTGGTGACCGTGCCGAACGAGCCGTGCAGCACCGGGTCGGCACTGTCGCTGATCGCCGAGGGGTGGTCGGAGCTGACGCTCAGCGAGTCGATGGAGAAGCCGAACGGGTCGGTGGAGTCGACGCTGTTGTTCGACATCAGGTCGTTGAAGATCTCGACCGCGTCGTAGCCGTCGTTGTTGCGGTCCGCTCCGGTGTGGTCGGAGATCATGAACAGACCGCCGCCGTTCTTGACGAACGTCATGATGGCGGTCTTCTCGGCTGCGGTGAACAGCGTGTTCGGCTCCGGCAGGACCAGCGTGTCGAAGTTCGACAGATCGGTCGCCGAGGAGCCGCCGTAACTGAGACCGGAGCCCGACGGCAACGTCTTCTGGCTGTAGCCGCCGGCCTTCTGCAGCGCGACGCCCCACGAGGAGAGGGCGCCGGTCCAGTCGGTCTCGGCGGACGGGGAGGAGGCCTGGCCGAGCGGGTCGGGCTGGCTGGTGGAGATGATCCAGTCGGCGTTGCCGGCCGTCTCGGCGTGGGCGTTGTCGAACAGGATGCGGTGCGTGGTGGCCGCGCGGGCAGGGGTACTGGTGCCGACCTGGAGGGCGGCTGCGCCGAGCAGCAGCCCGAATCCGGCCAGGGCGGTGGTGAGTCTGCGGCGGGATCTCCTGGATCCGAGCATCCGGCGAACCTCCATGAGGGGTGGGGAGAAGGCGGTGCGGGCGCCAAGTCTGCGCGCGTAGAACCCGCTTGAGGGTTCTACACGCGTCGATTGGTTGAAAGGTACATGGCATTAAGGCCCGGTGAACAGAAGCTCCCGGCAACAACCGGAGCGGAGTGCCTCCGCTTACAGCGGGCACACCCACCTCAGCGGGGTTCGCTGCGAAGAGCGTGGAAAGGGCGGGCCATGGAGATCTCCGGCATCATCAGCGCCATCGTCATCGGCCTCATCATCGGCGTACTGGGCCGGCTGGTCCTCCCCGGGCGCCAGCGCGTCGGCGTCCTGTGGACCATCGTCGTCGGCATCGTGGCCGCGCTGCTGGGCTCGGCGATCGCCGCCGGGTTCGGGGTCGCGGACACCAAGGGGCCCGACTGGGTCGAGTGGTTCATCCAGATCGCGCTGGCCGCACTGGGCATCGCGGCGCTCGACCGGTCGCGGGCCCGCCACTGAGTGCGGCGGTCAACTCCCGTACAGACAAGGGGTCGTGACGCTCAGCGCCCGGAAGCCGAGGCGTTCCAGGATCGGGCGGCTCATGGCCGAGGCGTCGACCTGGAGGTAGCGGTACCCGCGGGCGGCGGCGACACGGGCACGGTGGGCGACCAGGGCGCGGTAGACCCCCCGGCCCCGCCAGGCCTCGACCGTGCCGCCGCCCCACAGCCCGGCGAACCGGGTGCCGGGCACCAGTTCCATCCGGGCGGCGCTGACGGGTTCGTCGCCGGCGAGCGCGACCACCGCGACGACCGTGCCGGGATCGGCGGCGAGTCGGGCGAGCAGCCGGTGCCGCAGCCGGGTGCCGTCGGTGCCGAAGGCCTTCTCGTGCACCTCCACGACGAGGTCGACGCCGGCCGGGTCGGTGGCCGGCACCAGCCGGATGCCCGCGGGTGGTCCGGTGTCCAGGGCGAGGTGGGCCGCCTCGCCGATCATGAGCGTCTCCTCGGGCTCGGCCCGGAACCCGGCGGCGGCGAGCCGGGCGCCGAGATCCACCGGCCGGTCGTGGCCGTAGAGCTTCCACTCGAAGTCGAGGCCGAGGCCGGTGAAGTACGCGATCTGCTCCTGGATCGCCCGGTCGGCGCCCGCCGCGTCCAGCCCTGACCACAGCACGCCGTTCCAGCCCCGCGCGTCCGCGACCTGCCGCACCACCCGGCCGACCCGCTCGATGCGGGCACCGGGGCCGTCGGGACGGGCGCCCTCGCGCATGTCCCGGTCGTACAGGGCGAGCACCGCCGTGTGATCCATGCGTTCACTGCAGCACGCCGGCCCGGAGCGCGGCAACGGAGTTACCGGTCGCCCGGCGCACCCGCCGTCGGCCGGACGGCGGCCAGATAGGCGGCGAGCCGGTCGCGGTTGCGGCCCAGGCAGTCGATGCGGGCCTGGATGCGGTCGATGTGCCCCTGCAGCAGCGCCGCCGTCTGCGGGGTCACGCACTCGGCGGGCGGGTGGAGGTCCCCGGGGCCGGAGAGGTAGGGCAGGATCACGCGGATCATCTCGGTGGTCAGGCCGGAGTCGAGCAGGCCCCGGATCTGCTGGACGTCCGCGACCGCCGCCTCGGGATAGCTGCGGTAGCCGTTGCCGGTGCGCCCGGGGCGGAGGAGGTCCTGCTCCTCGTAGTAGCGCAGCAACCGGGTCGGTACGCCCGTGCGACGCGACAGTTCACCGATCCGCATGCCGACCTCCGGGGCCCTCGCTTGACCTTCACACTGATGTGAGGCTTCGACCATGGTCGCATGTCCGAGTCCTCCCAGGTCAGAGGCGGTCGGCTGCCGTGGTCCGGGCTGCTGGCCCTGTCCTGCGCCGCCTTCACCGCCGTACGGCGGGCCTGCTGCCCGCGATGGCACCCCCGCTCGGGGTCGCCGAGTCCCGGATCGGTTTCCTCGTCACCGCCTACGCGGCCGCCTCCTTCGTGGCCGCGGTCCCGGTGACCGCCGCGCTGCGCGGGCTGCCGCGGCGGCGAGTGCTGTGCGGTGCGCTGTGGGGATTCGCCGTCAGCAACGCGCTCGTCGCGCTCTCCTCGTCCTATCCGCTCACCTTCGCGGCCCGGCTGCTCGCCGGGGCGACGGGCGGCACGCTGTGGGCGATGCTGGTCGGCTACGCGGCCCGGATGGTGCCGGCCGAGCGGCGCGGCAGGGCCATCGCGATCGTGCTCGCCGGGATCACGCTGGCCCTGTCGCTGGGGGTGCCCGCCGGTACCGCGCTGGCCGGGGCGGTGGGCTGGCGGGCCGCGTTCGGCACGCCGGCCGTGCTCGCCGTCCTGCTCGTGGTGTGGGTACGGCTGCGGGTGCCGGACTTCCCCGGGGAACCGCCGTACGCGCGCGTGCCGCTCACCCGGGTCGCCCTGCGCCCCGGGATCCGCCCGGTGCTGTCGGTGACACTGTTCCTGCTGCTGGGCCACCAGGTGATGTACACGTACGTGGCCCCGTTCGCCGCGCGGGCCGGGTTCGGCCGTACGGGCCTGCTGCTCGCGGTGTTCGGGACCGCCACGGTGGCCGGGATCTGGGTCACCGGTGCGCTGATCGACCGGTGGCTGCGCCCCACGCTGCTCACGGCGCTCGGTGTGCTCACCACCGTCCTGCTGGTGCTGGGCCTGTGTGCCGGGCGGCACGCGCTGCTGGTGGGCGCCGTCGCGCTGTGGGGCGTGGCCTTCGGCGGGGCGCCGACGCTGATCCAGACCGCGCTGGTCGACGCCTCGGGTCCCGCCGACGCCGACGTGGCGACGTCGTTGCAGACCACGGTGTACAACGCGGGCATCACCGCCGGTTCGCTCACCGGCGGTGTGACGCTGGACGTCCTGGGTGCCGGTGCCCTGCCCTGGACCGCGCTGCCGCCGGTCCTGCTGGCGCTCACGACGGTCGCGGCGGGGCGCCGGTGCGCCTTCCCGGCCGGGCGGCGCGCCGTCGCCCCGGAGGCGGAGCCGCCCGCGGTGGCCGTAGTCTGCACCGCCGGGGATCATGCCGTCAGGAGGTCGGTGACCGATGGTGAAGGACAGTGAGTCGCGGCATCTGCGCCGCTGCGTGGAGCTGGCGGCCGAGGCGCTGGAAGCCGGGGACGAGCCCTTCGGGTCCGTGCTCGTGGCGGCTGACGGCACGGTGCTGGCGGAGGACCGCAACCGGGTGGCCGGCGGGGACCGGACCAGGCATCCCGAGTTCGAGCTGGCCCGCTGGTCGGCCGCGCACCTCACGCCCGGTGAGCGGGCGGCGGCGACCGTCTACACCTCCGGCGAGCACTGCCCGATGTGCGCGGCGGCACACGCCTGGGTGGGGCTCGGCCGGATCGTGTACATCGTCTCCTCCGAGCAGCTGATGGGCTGGCTGGCCGAGGCGGGCGTGCCCGCGCCGCCGGTGCGGCCCCTGCCCGTGCGGGAGGTCGCGCCCGGAGTGACCGTGGAGGGGCCGGTGCCGGAGCTGGTGGCACAGGTACGGGACCTGCACCGACGCTTCCGGGCGGCGCGCGCCGGATCCGCCTGAGGGTCAGCCGAGTTCGAGCGTGGTGACGCCGAACACGCGCTCCTGGGCGAGGTCGCGCACCGGGCCCGTGTACATGCGGGCGGTCTCGAACGAGGCGTGGAATCCGGCCGCTTCGGCGAGCGCGATGCCGGCCGTGTTCGGTTCGGGCACGTCGATGGCGACCTCGTGGCCGGCGGCATCGGCGACGAGGGCGGCGAACAGGGCGCGGGCGTCCTCGGCGGTGTCCGCGAAGAGGGGCCCGATGCGCAGGCTGTCGTGGCCGGGGCGGATCACGCCGTAGCCGACGAGCCGTTCGCCGTCGTGGCGGACGAAGGCGCGGTGGCCGGGTCCGGTGAGCCACGCGGCGAGGAAGCGCGGCCGGTCGGCCGGACAGCAGGCGCTGTCGTAGGCGGCGATCGCGGCCCGGTCCTCGGGCCCGGCAGGCCGTACGCCGCGGGCGGCGGCCTCCCCCTCGGGAGCGATGCCGGCGAACCGGATGGTGCGGTGGGCGAACGCGAAGCCGGACTGGCGGTAGTTGTCCTGCTGGGCGACGACCCCGTCGAGGCCCACGGTGCGGTCGCCGGCGTGGGCGAGGGCGGTCTTCCAGGTGGTGAGGCCGTGACCGTGACCGCGCAGGTCGGGGCGGACGAGATAGCAGCCGAGGAAGGCGTAGTCGGGGCCGTGGTTGACGACGGAGATGGCCGAGACCGGCTCCCCGTCGATCCGGCCGAGGAAGAAGCCGTCGGGGTCCTGGGCGAAGAACGCGGGTCCGTCGGACAGGCCGGGGTTCCAACCCTCCGCCGCCGCCCACCCGCTGATCACCGGCCAGTCGGCGAGGGTGGCCTGCGTGACGACGAGGTCGTGGGGGGCCGCAGAGGTCATCGGTGCGCTCCGTCTTCCGTCGGGGTCGGACTGCCGCGCAGCATCCTTCCGGATCAACGGGGGCCGCGCCACGGGGAGATCAGCCGTCCCGCACCGTGCGCCTCGGCCGCTCCCGCGCGGCCCGACCGGCCTCGCCCGCGCATGCCGTCGGCGCCGAGGCGCCTTGCGGCGCGTCCCCACCGAACCGGGGTGCGGTGGGAACGCGCAGGAGCCGGATCAGTGGCCGCGGCCCGGACGGAAGCGCCGGTACAGGACCGTGCCCGTGAGCAGGAGCGCGGCGCTGCCCGCGACGGCGGGGGCCGTCAGATCCGTCCCGGTGCGGGCCAGGGAGGAGGTCGCCGGCAGCGGGTCGGAGTGGCGCGGGGCGGGGTGGGACTCGGCGGGGGCCGGCGGCTTCGGGGCCGGGGTGCGGGGGCTTCGGGGTTTCTCGCCGGGGCCGTTGACCGACTGGTTGCCCACGGCCGGGTTGCCCACGCCGACCACGTCGACGCTGTTGCCGCTGATGTTCACCGGCAGGTGGACGGGGAGCTGGATGTCGTTGCCGGAGATCACGCCCGGCGAGTCCGTCACGTCCGCGTGGGCCACCGCCCCGCCGGACGAGGCCGATCCGTCCTTCCCGGTGCCGCCGGTGTTCGCGCAGGTGTTGCCCGCGGCCGGGTTGAGCAGCCCCACGACGTTCACGGTGTTGCCGCACAGGTTCACCGGCACGTGCACCGGGAGCTGGATGCCGTTGCCGGAGATCAGCCCGGGCGAGCCGGCCGCGGAGCCGTCGGCCGCGGCACCGTCGGCCGCGAAGGCGGCGGACACCGGCAGCGCCACGGCCATCGCGCCGGACGCGGCGGCGACGGCGATCACACCGTTTCGGGTAGCCCGTCTCATAGGTTCCCTGCCTTCCAGACATCGTCGCGGGCACTCGCCCGCATCTCTTCAAACGCACACGCACCATCCGAGTTATGGCTTATCGGTCTTTCACCCCATCGAGTGGCAGACTTATCGAACTGCACGTAAAGCCGCTC
Organism: Streptomyces sp. NPDC031379; assembly: GCF_055569615.1. Lineage (NCBI taxonomy): Bacteria > Bacillati > Actinomycetota > Actinomycetes > Kitasatosporales > Streptomycetaceae > Streptomyces > Streptomyces sp. NPDC031379. The sequence continues at coordinate 121,857 of NZ_JBVIIT010000003.1, forward strand.
AATGATCATCAAGAGGGCCGTAGGGCGCGAAGGGTACGGCACCGAGTGCCGCCCCGCTCGTCGGGAGGCGGGCCGTCCGGGGCCCGCTTATGGTGATCCGAGGGCGCCGTACCCCGGTCCGTGACGGGCGCCCCGGGAGGCGATCGATGCTGGTCAAGCTGACCCCACGGCCCGCCGTCCGGCGCTGCACGGCTGCCGGAGCCCTCACTCTGGCGCTGCTCGGAGCCGGGCTGTCCGCGGCTGCCGCCGACGATCCGCAGCCCGACCTGTCGCGTTTCTACCGGCAGAAGGTGGCGTGGGCCGCCTGCGAGGGCCCGGATCTGCCGAAGGACCTCCAGTGCGCGAAGGTCACCGTGCCGCTCGACTACGCCCATCCGCGCGCGGGCACGCTGGACGTGGCACTGGCCCGCTACCGCGCCACGGGGAAGTCGCGCGGCTCGGTACTGCTGAACTTCGGCGGCCCCGGTGGTGCGGGCGTCGGCGAACTCGCTTCCGACGGCCGGCAGTTCATGGACCTGACCAACGGCTACGACGTGGTCACCTTCGATCCGCGCGGGGTCGGCCGCTCCTCCCCCGTCAGCTGCGGGGAGGGCGGCGACGACGCCTCGGCCGTGACGAACGAGAACGCCGACCTGGCCCGGCCGCAGGCAGTGCTGAAGAAGTTGCGGCAGGCCGCCGAGGAGTGCGCCCGGCACTCGGGGCCGGTGCTGCCCCACATCGGGACCGTGAACGCCTCCCGCGACCTGGACGTCATCCGCCAGGCACTCGGCGACAAGAAGCTCAACTACCTCGGCTTCTCCTACGGAACGCGGCTCGGCGCGGTGTACGCGGCACAGTTCCCGCACAAGGTGGGCCGGCTGGTCCTCGACGGGGTGGACACGCTGACCGAGCCACTGTCCGAGCAGGGGATCGCGGGCGCCGCGGGGCAGCAGACCGCGCTGGACGACTTCCTGGACTGGTGCACGACGGATGTCGCCTGCCCGTTCGGCAGAGACCGGCGCGCGGCCGGGGCCCAGGTCGTGGCCGTCGTGCGCTCCCTGGACGAGAACCCGGTGCCGACGGACTTCGGCGGCTCGTTCTCCGGCCAGGACCTGGTGGGCGCCATCGGGCAAGGCCTCTACGACAAGGAGCTGTGGCCCTCGCTGGAGCGTGCGCTGGCCTCACTGGTCGAGGACGGCGACACCCGGGGCGTGCTGAACTTCTCGGCCGCCGGCGCCGGCGTGGTGCGCGAACGGCACGGGAAGGACGGCGGGCTCGTCGACCCGGACGAGGTGCCGGCGGACAACCTGCCGGCCGCACTGATGGCGATCAACTGCGCGGACGACCCGGACCGGCCGACCGAGGCCCGGATCGCCAAGGACCTCAGGGAGCTGCGGGCGGCGTACGAGCAGGCCTCGCCGGTCTTCGGCCGCTTCCGGCTCACCCAGTTGCTGATGTGCTACGGCCGCCCCCGGGGCACGGACTTCATCCGGGACCGGGTCAAGGACGTCGACTCGGCGAAGATGCTGCTCGTGGGCACGCGCGGCGACCCGGCGACGCCCTACCGGTGGACCGTGGAGACGGCCGAACGGCTCGGCCCGTCGGCCGTGGTCCTCGACAACAAGGGCGAGGGCCACACCGGCTACTCCTCCTCCACGTGTGTGCACCGCAAGGTCAACGACTTCCTGCTCTACGGCTCCCTGCCCGCGAACGGCAGCTCCTGCCCGGCGGACGGGAGCGGCTGGAGCGGCAGCACGAACACCTCCGACTGAAGGCGCGAAATCCGCCCATCGATGACAGGAACGACACAAGCGCGCAACAGGGCCGAACCCGGAACAACCTTCCGGCCGCCCCGGCCGTCACACTGGGCAGGCGCGCTTCGGCCGCCATGTCCCGCACGTGACCGCGACAGGGGGAACCATCATGCGCATCCGCACCGCCATCGCCGTACCCGCCGCCTCGGCCGCCGCCGCTGCCCTGCTGCTGACCGCGCCGCAGAGCCAGGCCGCCACGGGCCGGGCCCAGCCCGCGCGCTGCACCGAGCAGGCACTGACGGTCCGGGCGAAGGCCGCGGCCGCCGACCGGACCGTGGTCCGCGTGAGCGTCACCAACCGGGGCACCCGTGCCTGCGTCGTCGACCGGGTGCCCACGGTGACCTTCGGGGATCTGGACGGGGCCGCCCTGCCGGTGCCGGAGGGCGGCACCGGCAGCTACCGGCTCGCGGCGGGCGGCACGGCCTACGCGGACGTCCGGACCATCGGCGACCCGGCGGACCCGGAGGCCCGCCGGGTGGACTCGCTCACCGTGGCCGCGTCGGCGGCGCACTGGGGCCGCTCCTTCACCGCCGCGCGGCTCGGCACCGGGAAGGAGGTCCTGGTGTGGGAGCCGGTGACGACGTGGTGGCAGCGCACGGCGGCGGCCGCGGACCGGGCCATCGGTCTCGGCTGAGGGCCGGCTCGGGCGCGCGGGCGTCCGGCCGGCGGGCGAGGTCCGGGGTGCGTGCCCTCGCCGGCGCCGTCAGAACGGGCCCGGGGTGAGAACCTCCTCGACCGCCGTGCGGTTCACTGCTTTCCCGTCACGAAACGGTCGAGCACGGCGGTCAGTTCGGCAGGCTTCTCCACGGGCAGTTCATGGCCCGCGTCCAGGATCCGCACGACCGCGTCCGGGTAGGCCTTGGCCATCCGGAGCATCTGGCGCACCGGCAGCTGGACGTCGTGGTAGCCGTGCACCATCAGGGTGGGCGTACGGATCTCACCGGCCCGGTCGAGGAGGTCGAAGGCGCGCATCGCGCCGTACAGGGTCATGACGACCTCGCGCGGGGTACCCGCGGAGGCACGGACGTGCTCCCGGATCTCCTCGCGCGGGTACCCGGGCGCGAAGGCCCGCTGGATGTTGGCGGCGACGAACAGCTTGAACGGCACCAGCGTGGAGGCCGCCATCAGCAGGCCCCGGCCGCGGCTGTACGCCATCCTGCCGATGGAGTTGACCAGCACCATCCGCTCGAGTCGCGCGGGGTGGGCGAGGGCGACGGTCTGCGCGATCATCCCGCCCATGGAGTGGCCGATCAGCACGAACCGCTCGACCTCGAGGTGATCGAGCAGGGACACGACGTCCTCGGCGAGTTCCGCGATCGTCCGCACTCCCGCCCCGGTGCTGTCCCCGTGGCCGCGCAGGTCGAGGCGGATCACCCGCCGTCTGCCGGAGAAGTGCGCCAGCTGGTGGTCCCAGCGGTGCCGGTTCGCGGTCCAGCCGTGCACGAACACCAGGGGCACGTCCTCCGCGTCGCGGGGCCCCTCGTCGTCGTACGTCAGGGCCGCTCCGTCGACTTCGAACTGCGGCATGGGGGCCTCCTGGGGCGCGGTACGGGGCGGTTACTGACGAGTACGGTAACCGGCCGTGCGGCACCGCGTCACCGGCGTCCGCCGGAGAGACCCCCCGCACCCGCGGCCCGGATTACCCCGAATGCCGTAGCGGCGAATCCGCCCTATCGTCGTCTCATGGAGCACGCACTGAGTCCCGCTACCCTCGCCGAACTGCGGCGCCCGCGTCCCTATCCGGCGGTGTCCGTGCTGACCCCGACACACCGCCGCGAACCCGAGAACGGCCAGGATCCGGTCCGGCTGCGCAACGTCGTGGCAGAGGCCCGCAAACGGCTGGAGTCCGACCCGGCCGTCACCCGCGACCGGCGCGCCGAGGTCGAGGCACAACTCGACCGTGCGCTGGCCGAGGTGGACCTGGCGCACGCCGAGGACGGCCTGGTGATCTTCGCCGCCCCCGGCGAGCACCAGGTCTGGTCCCTGGGCCGCACCGTCCCCGAACGGGTCGTCCTCTCGGACACCTTCCTCACCCGCAACCTGGTCGCCGCGCAGGCCGCCGAACGGCCCTTCTGGGTGCTGTCGGTCTCCGCGGACCGCGTCACGCTGTGGAGCGGCGGCCCGGACCGGGTCGTCGAGGACCGCTCCGCCGGCTTCCCGCTCGTCCGGAACCGGGAGAACTTCGACGCCGAGCGCCAGATGCGCGTCGGCGAGGTGCCGAGCACCTTCCGCGACGAGGGCACGCGGCAGTTCCTGCGGGAGGCCGACACCGCGATGGGCACCCTGCTGCGCGAGCAGCCCCGCCCGCTGTACCTCACCGGTGAACAGGCGGCGCTCTCCCTGCTGGAGGAGGCCGGCACCGTCGCCAAGGCCGCCGTGCAGGTGCGCCGCGGCGGGCTCGCGCACGCCGGTCCCGAAGCCGTGTGGCAGGCCATCCTGCCCGTCCTGGAGGCGGAGACGACCAAGGACACCTCGTCCGTGGTCCGGGAACTGACCTCCGCGCGCGGCCATCGCACCTTCGCGGCCGGGCTGGACGAGCTGTGGCAGAGCGCCCGCGAGGGCCGGGTACGGCTGCTCGCCGTGGAGGAGAACTACCGCGCGACCGTCCGTGACCTCGGCGCCCATCTGATACCGGCCGAGCCCGGTGACCTGGACGCCCGCGACGACATCGTGGACGAGATCGTCGAGCAGTGCCTGGAGACCGGCGCCGAGGTGCGCTTCGTACCCGACGGCGCCCTGGGCGACGCGGACGGCATCGCGGGCGTACTGCGGTACTGACCCGGTTCTCCCGAGGCCCGGGGGTAAGCGCTCTCCCGTCGGCGTACGCTACGGCGTGATCGTCGACGGGAGGGAGCGCGCGCATGGGTGACCTGCTGGGTGTGGCCGTACTGGGTGCCGGACACATGGGAGCCGACCACGTACGACGTCTTGGCCAAGTGGTCAGCGGCGCCAGGGTCGCGGCTGTGGCCGACCCCGACGTCGAGCGGGCGAAGGAAGCGGCGGCAGGCCTCACCGGCGTGACGGTGCATGCCGATCCGTCGGCCGCCCTCGACGCGCCCGGGGTGGAGGCCGTGCTGATCGCGTCCCCCGGTCCCGCCCACGAGGAGGCGCTGCTCGCCTGCTTCGCCCGCGGGCTGCCGGTGCTGTGCGAGAAGCCCATGGTGCCGGACGCCGCGGGCGCGCTGCGGGTCGTGGAGGCCGAGGCGCGGCTGGGGCGCCGGCTGGCGCAGATCGGCTTCATGCGCCGCTACGATGCCGAGTACCGGCGGTTGAAGGCCCTGCTGGACGGGGGAAGCCTCGGGCGGCCCCTGATGCTGCACTGCACCCACCGCAACGTCTCCTCGCCCGCCGGCTTCACCAGCGCCATGCTGATCAACAGCTCCGTCTCCCATGAAATCGACGCGGCCCGCTGGCTGCTCGGGCAGGAGCTGACGGCGGTGACCGTGCTGCGGCCCAGGTCTTCCGCGGGCGCCCCCGAGGGCCTGGCCGACCCGCAGTTCGTCCTGTTCGAGACCGAGCGGGGCGCTCTCGTCGACGTCGAGGTCTTCGTCAACTGCGGCTTCGGCTACCAGGTGCGCTGCGAGGTCGTGTGCGAGGCGGGCAGCGCCCGGATCGGCGCCGAGCACACCATGGTGGTCACCACCAGGGGCAGCGCCGCCGAGGAGGTGGCCCAGGACTACCTCGAACGTTTCGCGGACGCCTACGACCGCGAGGTGCAGGCCTGGGTCGACGCCACCCGGCGCGGTGAGGTCACCGGCCCGGACGTCTGGGACGGTTACGCGGTCTCGGCCGTCGCCGAGGCGGGGGTCCGGGCGCTGGAGACGGGCGGGCGGGTCACCGTGGACCTCGCCGAGCGCCCCGGCCCGCGGTAGGTGCGCGCCCCGGCCCGCGGTGGCGGGACGCGGCCGGGTGGACCCGGGCCGCGCCTCACACGCCGTCGAACAGGGCACTCAGCCCCCGCTCCACCAACGCCGCCATGTCCTCCTGCCCGGCCGCCACCACCTCATAGGTGTGCAGGAGGAACCGGCGCAGCGCCGAGGCCTGGAAGTGCACCAGGGCGAGGCCGTAGGGCGAGTGGAACTCCAGCACCGTCCGCGTACGGCCGTACGGCCATATCTGCACGTCCCCGTGGCCGGCCGGGGCCCGCAGCCCCTGATCGAGCAGGGAACGCGCGAAGGTCCAGGTCAGCTCCTCGCCGTCCAGGGCGGCCTCGGCGGGGAAGTGCACGAAGACGGCGAGCGGGTCGTCCGTGCTGTACCGAAGGGTGGCCGACACCGGGATCTCCCGGTCCTCGGCGGTGACGAGCCGGGCGAGCGCGGGCTGTTCGATGGAGAAGTCCATGCCTTTATGGAGTCCGCGGAGGCCCCGCGCATGGCGCCAAATCCGGTCAGACTTCGGCGGATACCCGTCAGTCGAACACGTCATGGAACACGCGAGCGTCGAACACGCGATTGAGCGCCGTGCCGGAGCCGTCGACATGCCCCAACTCCCGTAGAATTCCTACGACTTGTATCCGCAGACGCGTACGTCATCCGTACCCGAGGATCACTCCGGGAAGACTCTGGCATATGCCGGAAGCACCACCGTATCGTGTGTTGCCAAATCCCTTACGGGGCGTCGCGGGCTGTGCGACAGTCGTAACGGTCCCCCGTCCCCCTTGGCCGTATCGTCCCCATCGGAGTGCGTCATGCCGTCCCCAGTCTCCGCGGACCGCTCAGCCGCCCAGCCGCCAGGGCGTGGCTCGGTCGAGGCGTTGATCACGCAGGCGCGGCGACTCAAGGGCGACGTGGACGCCGTGCGGCGGGACACCGGGAACGACGGTTCGGACCCCGAGGAACGCTGGCAGCGCGCTCTGTGCGACCTCGCACTGCATCAACTGGAGGATCTGGACACCCACTTGGCGCAGCTGCGGGACGGCCCGGAGCCCGCCCCGGAGGAGTCCGCCGACGCCCCGGCCGCCCGGCCGTCCCCCGTCGGCACTCCGCGGGGATCGCTGCTCAGCCGCGTCGGCAGCGCGGAGTGGAACCTGCTGACGGACGAGGCCACGTGGTCCGGGGAGCTGTACCAGATCCTCGGCCGCGACCCGGCCGACCCCGCCCTCACCCTGGACGAACTGCCCTCCCTGGTCCTGGAGGAGGACCGGCCGAAACTGACCGCGATGGTGACGGACTGCCTGGTCGACGGCAAGCCGATCGACGGGGAGTTCCGCGTCCTGCGCGCCGACTCCTCCCTGCGGACCGTGCACATGATGGGCGAGCCCGTGCTCGGCGCCGACGGCGGCACCGCCTCGATGTGGGCGGTGCTGCGGGACGTCAGCGAACTGCGCCGCAGCCAGCGGACGGTGCGCGAGACCCGTGACTCGCTGCAGCACCGGCGCCGGCAGGAGCAGACCGAGCACCGGATCGCGGCCGAGCTGCAGGAGGCCGTGCTACCGCCATGGCGCGGCTCCCTGCGGCTCCCGCACCAGCGGCCGCCGGTTCTGGACCTCGCCGCCCACCACCTGCCGGCGACGACGGGCACGCTCATCGGCGGGGACTGGTACGACGCGCTGGAGCTGCCCGACGGGCAGACCCTGCTCAGCGTCGGCGACCTCACCGGGCAGGGCGTGGCCGTCGCCTCGGGCATGGCGATGCTGCTCGGTGCCGTACGCGGCATGGCGATGGCCGGCACGGCACCCGGCCAACTGCTCGCCATGATCAACCAGTTACTGGACGCCACCGTGCAGCCCGCCCTGGGCAGCGCCGTCTGCTGCCGCTACCGGCCCGAGACCCGCACCCTGCTCTGGGCACAGGCCGGACACCCCGCCCCGCTGCTGTACCGCGACGGGACGGGGCGCAGGCTGAACGCGCCGGACGGCGTCCTGCTCGGTGCCACCTCGGGCGCCGTCTACGGGCAGGCCGAAGTGACCCTTCAGCCGGACGACCTCCTCCTGCTGTACACCGACGGACTGTCCTCGGGACACAGTGGCTCGACGGCCGTGGACGGACTGCTCGACCTCGCCCCACGGTTCGACGCGGCGCGCACCGCGCAGGACTGTGTGCGGACGGTGGTGGAGGAGTTCGGCGGATCCGGGCGCGAGGACGACGCGTGCGTACTCGTCGCCAGGGTCACATCGTGAACCGACCTCGCTGACCTACCCGGATGACCCTGCGCACAGGCTCCTAGGCCTGTGCGCTGTTGTCGCCCCTGGCCCTCGGCTTGGGCAGGACGAGTCTGATCTCCTCCCGCAGTTCGTGGATCCTCGGGTATCCGGCGTACTCCGCGGTGAGCCGGTACATCTGGCGCAGCCGGTCCCAGGTGCGACGGGAGGAGTTCGACCCCATCGACATCAGGGCGAGCCGTGCGTAGCGGTCGGCCTGTTCGGGGTCGTCGGCGATGAAGCAGGCCGACGCCATGGACAGATGGTCGAAGATCTTCGACCGCTCGCGTCCGTCCACGCGCAGGGCGAGGGCCTTCTCCGCATAGTGCTGGGCGTGCGCGGCCGCGCTCGGGTCGAACTCCGCCAGCGTGCGGTAGGCCAGGGCCTGCATGCCGTACAGGTCCTCGTCCTTGAAGGTCTGCATCCAGTCCGGCGGTTCCACGTCCTGCCGGTCGGAGACGAAGAGGTCCTCCGCCCGGCCGAGCGTGCGGCGCATCGCCTGGCCCTTGCCCATCGACGCCTGCGCCCAGGCCTCGATGGTGTGGAACATCGCCTTCGTGCGCGGCTGCAGGCGGTCGCCGGCTCCGGACTGGGCGAGCTTCATCAGGTCCAGCGCGTCGTCCGGCCGGCCGAGGTGCACCATCTGCCGGGCCGCCCGGGACAGCGCCTCGCCGGCCCGGGGCCGGTCACCGCCCTCACGGGCGGCGTGGGCGGCGATGACGAAGTACTTCTGCGCCGTGGGCTCCAGGCCGACGTCGTGCGACATCCAGCCCGCGAGGACGGCGAGGTTGGCGGCGACGCCCCACAGGCGCCGCTGGAGATGGGGTGGGTGGTGGTAGGCGAGCATGCCGCCCACCTCGTTCAGCTGGCCCACGACCGCCTTGCGCTGCAGGCCGCCGCCACGGGCCGCGTCCCAGGCGCGGAACACCTCGACCGAGCGCTCCAGCTCCTCGATCTCCTGCGATCCGATGGGGGCGGCCTCGTAGCGGTCGAACCCGGCGGGGTCGGCGTGCAGAGGGTTGTCGAGAACAGGGGCGTCGGCCTTGAGGGCCGGGTCGGTGTGCAGCCAGTCGTACATGGCGCTGCTGAGTGTGGATCCCGCGGCGAGCGCGGCACCCGCGCCCACCAAGCCGCGTCGGTTGAGCATGAGGTCCATTCCCGTGAATTCGGTGAGGACCGCGGCGGTCCGTTCGGGCGGCCACGGCACTCCGTCGGGATGTTCCTCGATCCCGTCGCCCTGCCGTTTCCCCGCACGCCCGTGCCGTACCAGACCGAGGTCCTCGATGGTCACGACACGGCCGAGACGCTCGGTGAACAGAGCCGCCAGCACCCGCGGCACGGGATCACGCGGGACCTCGCCCGTGTCGATCCACCGCCGCACCCGGGAGGTGTCGGTCGCCAGCTGGGGGTGGCCCATGGCCGCCGCCTGCCGGTTGACCAGTCTCGCGAGTTCGCCCTTCGACCAGCCGGCCAGGCCGAACAGGTCCGCAAGGCGGGTGTTGGGTTGTCCGCTCACATCAAGCCCCCAGGTTCTCGGCTGAGTTGACAGTAGCCCGCTGGAGGTTGCCGGGCGACTATTCGCCACGGTTCGCCAGGGTCCGCCAGATGGTGTGCCACTGGGCATCGGGTGTCAGGTAGGAACGCGCCACCCCGACCCGGTCGCAGCCCTCGACACGAGGGCGCGGGACGGCAGTTGACGGCATCCGCCGGGCACATTCCCCAGGGTGTACCCGGGCGACCGGGCCGGGTTGCGCGTGAGACGCACAGGCAGGCACTGCAGGCACACGAAGGGACCTGTATCTCCCATGTACGCAGCATCGTCCTCCGTGTCCGCCCCGCCCCGGCCACTTCGCCCCCGCCCCGCGGGTGGCGGGCCGTACCTCGACCCGGTGGCGCGGCCGGGCGCGCCCGTGCTCGGCACAGGCCGGCTCCGGCGGGTGCCGGGTCAATCCGGTACCCAACCGCTCAGCGGGAGACTGGACCTGTCCGGCCCCCAGGGCGCGCAGCTCCGCACCGCGATCGCGTCGGTGCACCGGATCTGTCCGGAGTTCGCTCCGGTGCAGGTGCTGCGGCGCAGCGGACGGTCCGTCCTGCTCGTCGGGACGACAGGGCGCAGCACGGCCGTCGCCAAGTGTCTCCTGGACCACTCGCCCGCCTGGGCGGAGCGGATCCGCCACGAAATAGCCGCATACCGCTCGTTCGTCCGGCACCGGCCCCCGGTCCGCGTGCCGAGACTGATCGCGGCGGACCCGGACAACTGCACCCTGGTCGTCGAGCGGATGCCGGGCCGCGTGGCGGCGCTGCAGCGGCATCCGTCGGAGGCCCCGCCCCGCGCGGACGTCCGGACCGCGCTGGGTGCGATCTGCCGGCTGAACGCCTGGCGCCCCCCGGCCGGCACCTTCGACATGCCGCTGGACTACGCCGCCCGGATCTCCCGGTACCACGAGCTGGGCCTGCTCACCGACCGGGACCTGGGGGACCTGCAGAAGCTGCTGCACGGCATCGCTCATGAGGTGGGCCGGCACGGCATGCTCCAGTTCTGCCACGGCGATGCCCTGCTCTCGAACATCCTGCTCTCACCGGCCGGTCCAGTGCTGGTGGACTGGGAGCACGCGGGCTGGTATCTGCCGGGGTACGACCTGGCGACACTGTGGCTGGTGCTCGGGGACGCGCCGGTGGCCCGGCGGCAGATCAGCCAGATCGCCCAGTCGGCGGGCCCGGCCTCCCGGGACGCCTTCCTGGTGAACCTGATGCTCCTGCTCACCCGGGAGATCCGGACGTACGAGACGGCCGTGCAGCGTTCGATGCACGACACGGCCCCGGCGGCACCGGGTGCGGCCCACCCGGGTGCTGCGCCGTCCGGCGAGGAACAGCGGCTGCTGCTCAGGCGGCTGCACGACGACTGCCAGATGGCCCGCAAGGCCGTGCGCGCGGCGGTCGGCACTCGCTGACGGGGACGACGGCTCCGCGGTGCGCCCAGAGCGGCGGCGCACCGCGGGCCTTCGTGTGTACCCGGCCTTCGGACCCCGTGCCCGCGTCCGTCGGCCTTGCCCCGCATGCGTGCGGCCGCCCTGTCCACTGGTGTATGCCAGTGACGCTCCGCAGGCCCGCGCACCGCCGCCGCGAAACTCGCCGAAAACCCTCCGTGACGTGGGAAATCACCGCCGTGAAGGCATCATTGACGGATCGTCGGCAAGCCGGTACCACTGACCCAGCTCGGCGCCGCACGCCCCGCCACGCCCGCCCGTCACAGGAGGCCGCATTGCGAGGTTCCGCCACCGACCCCACGTCCGCCCCCGGCCACAGACATCTCCGGCGCACCGTCGGCCCGCTCGCCTCCGCGGCCCTGCTGCTGCCACTGCTCGGCGCGGTCCCCGCGCACGGTTCCACCGACTCCTCCACCACCCGGTTGCAGCACGCGTTCGCCACCGCCGCGGCCGAACACCACGTGCCGCAGAGTGTCCTGCTGGCCGTCTCCTATCTGCAGTCCCGCTGGGACCGGCACGGCGGCGCGCCCAGCGTGACCGGCGGCTACGGCCCGATGCACCTGACCGACGCCCGGACGGCGCTCGCCGCCACGGAGCACTTCGCCGAGGGCGCGGAGGACGCCCGGGGCGACGGCGCCCGCGCCGCCCTGCACCCCGCCGTCGAGGAGCCGGCCGCATCCGCGGTCCCGGCCCGCCTGCAGACGCTGCCGAAGGCGGCGGAGCTGACCGGCATCCCGGCCGAGCGGCTGCGTACCGATCCGGCGGCGAACGTGGCCGGCGGTGCCGCCCTGCTCGCCGCCGCGCAGAAGGACCTGGGCGAGCCGCTGAGCACCGACCCGGCCGACTGGTACGGCGCGGTGGCCCGGTTCTCCGGCGCCGACGACACCGCGACCGCCGCGGCCTACGCCGACGACGTCTACGACGTGCTGCGCACCGGCGAGGAACGCACCACCGACGACGGCCAACTGGTGGCCCTGGCCGCCCAGCCGAATCTGACCGCCGACACCGCCCAGCTCGAGCGCGCCGGTCTGCGCACCCTCCCCACGGACGGCACCGAGTGCCCGAGGTCGGTGTCCTGCGAGTCGGTCCCGGCGCCGTACGCGGAGTTCGGGGACAACGACTACGGCAACCACGACCTGGGCGACCGCCCGGCCTCGCAGCGCATCAAGTACATCGTCATCCATGACACGGAGGGCACCTGGGACGGGGTGCTCAACCTGGTCCAGGACCCGACCTATGTGTCCTGGAACTACACCATCCGCTCCACCGACGGCCTGATCGCCCAGCACGTCAAGGCGAAGGACGTGGCCTGGCACGCCGGCAACTGGGACGTCAACGCCCGGTCGATCGGCATCGAGCACGAGGGTTTCCTCGCCGATCCGGACGCCTGGTACACGGAGGCGATGTACCGGTCCTCGGCGCGGCAGGTGCGGTACCTGGCCGGCCGGTACGGCGTCCCGCTGGACCGGCAGCACATCCTGGGCCACGACAACGTGCCCGGACCGACCACGTCCACCATTCCCGGGATGCACACGGACCCGGGTCCGTACTGGGACTGGCGGCACTACTTCCAGCTGCTGGGCCACCCCTTCAAGCGCACGGCCGGCAAGAAGGCCGGGCTGGTGACGATCCTTCCGGACTACGCCGCGAACCGGCCCGTCTACACGGGCTGCACCGCCAAGGGCGAGCCCTGCACGGCGCACGGTTCCAGCGAGGTGCGGCTGTACTCCGACCACGATGTGAACGCGCCGCTGATCAAGGACATCGGTCTGAAGACGGACCCGACCAACGGGGTGAACGACCTGTCGTCACGGGTGTCCACCGGCCAGCAGTACGCGGTCGCCGACCGCTGGGGCGGCTGGACGGCCATCTGGTACCTGGGGCAGAAGGCCTGGTTCGAGAACCCGCGCAAGGAGCCGACGGCGGTGCCCGCGAGGGGGCTCGTGGTGACCCCGAAGGCAGGCCTGGCGAGCGTCCCGGTGTACGGCCGCGCCTACCCGGAGAAGGAGGCCTACCCGGCGGGCGTCCCCGCCCAGTCGGTGGTGCCGCTGCCGTACACGATCCCGGCCGGGCAGAAGTACGTGGTCGGTGACGAGGTACCGGGCGAGTACTACTACGCGGTCACCTTCACCCCCGACTCGCACCGGGTCGTGGTGGGCGAGGACCTGTACTACGAGATCCAGTACGGTCACCGGATCGGGTTCGTCCGGGCGGCGGACGTGACGCTCGAAGGCTCGGCCCGCTAGCGGCGGCCGGTGTCTCAGCCCTGCTGGAAAAGCTCCGCCGGGAGCGGCTTCAGCAGGGCGTACAGGTCGTCGGTGATGGGGCGGTCCCAGGCGGCGATCGTCACGAGGACGCCGTCGCTGCGGTCGAACTGCACACAGGAGATCCGGCTCTCGGAGAGCTTCAGACGCCGCACGATGAGGAGGTTGTCGCCCTGGAGGACCGGCGTGTCCTCGGTCTCGACGACGGTGATCTCCTCGTCGTTCTCCAGCGCCAGCAGGAGCTGGCCCACCTCGAAGGGGATCTCTCCCTCGGCGACCTCGCGGGCCGGGGAGCCCTCCGGCAGATTGCCGATGATCATGGCGGGGCCGCGGCCGCCGAAGAGGTCGTAGCGCAGGAAGACACCCTGGCAGGTGCCGTCGGGGGCGGGCAGCAGGCCCGCGCCGAGGTTGCCCGGCCAGTCGCCCGGGTCCATGGCCAGCACGTCGAAGTCGGGTCCGGCAGGGGTGGCGCTGCGGCGGCGGAGGAACGACATGCGGCCATGGTACGTGCCCGGGCTCGGGTGGGTGACCTGCGGGCGCCGGGCGGCGCACCCGGGCGCGGGCGTACGGCGCGGGCCCGGGCTGATCCGAACGAAGCCCCCCTAGCCCAGGGGGCAGCTGTCGAGCAGCGTGCCCGGGTCCGCGCCGGCCGGGCGGGCGACCGTGTGACCGGCGGGCGGCCGTCCGTGTCCGGAGATCCACCGTTCCAGTGCCGTGAACGCCGAGCGGTGGCAGGGCACCATCGGGCGGAGCCGGCCGGGGAAGGCGTCGACCAGGGAGTCGGTGTGCGTGCCGTCCTCGATGCGGTAGTAGCGCAGCAGCCCGCCGCGCCCGGCCGCGTGGACCATGCGCGCGTAGACGTCGGAGTCCTCACTGATCGGGAGCAGCACGTCCAGGGTGCCCTGCAGGGTGATCAGGGGTTTGCCGATGCGTCCGGTGAGGGCGATGCGGCCGACGGCGCGGTGGACGGCGGCGGGGCGGGACAGGTAGTCGTAGTCGGCGTCGCAGCCGGGGGTGCCGGAGGCGCAGTACGGGGTGCCCGCCTCGGTGGTGCCGTCGTATCCGGGGTCGAGTTCCTCGCGGTAGACGCGCTGGGTGAGGTCCCAGTAGACCTGGTGGTGGTACGGCCACAGGAACTCGGAGCCGGCCGGGAAGCCCGCCCGGTGCAGGGCTGTCCGGGCTTCGGCGGCTCCGGGGCCGCCGGCGGCGTACGCGGGGTAGTGGCGCAGCGCGGTGGGCAGGAAGGTGAACAGGTTGGGGCCGTCGGAGCGCCAGAGGGTGCCTTCCCAGTCGACTCCGCCGTCGTACAGCTCGGGGTGGTTCTCCAGTTGCCAGCGCACCAGGTAGCCGCCGTTGGACATCCCGGTCACGAGGGTGCGGTAGGGGGGCCGGTGGTAGCGCTGCGCGACCACGGTGCGGGCGGCGCGGGTGAGCTGGGTGAGGCGGGTGTTCCATTCGGCGATGGCGTCACCGGGTCGCCGGCCGTCGCGGTGGAAGGCGGTGCCGGTGTTGCCCTTGTCCGTGGCCGCGTAGGCGTAGCCGCGGGCGAGCACCCAGTCGGCGATGGCCCGGTCGTTCGCGTACTGCTCGCGGTTGCCCGGGGTGCCGGCGACCACCAGTCCGCCGTTCCAGTGGTCGGGCAGCCGGAGGACGAACTGGGAGTCGTGGTTCCAGCCGTGGTCGGTGTTGGTGGTGGAGGTGTCCGGGAAGTAGCCGTCGATCTGGATTCCGGGGACGCCGCTGGGCGTGGGCAGGTCCTTGGGGGTGAGACCCGCGTAGTCGGCGGGGTCGGTGTGCCCGGAGGCCACGGTCCCGGCGGTGGTCAGCTCGTCCAGGCAGTCGGCCTGCTGGTGGGCGGCGCCCGGCACCCGCAGCTGGGTCCGCCCGGCGCAGTGCGCGGCGGGTGCCTCGGAGGCCGTGGGCGCCGCCGTCGCCGGGGTGACCAGCAGGGAGCAGGCGGCGGCGAGCGACAGGGCGCCGAGCGCGGCGCGCCGTGCCGGCCGCCCGGTCGGTGACGTGCGGTGGGGAAGCATGCGGTACCTCCGGCGGGTTGGGGACGCGCTGGAGGTTAGGGCGCTGTGAGGGGGCCGGACATGTGTGGGGCCGCCATGATGGCGACCCCTACAGCGTTGCCGGCCACCATGGCGGCTGGTTCCTCCTGCTGACCTTCTGTCAGGGGCAGCCGCTGTCGGCGAGGGTGTAGTAGCCGGTGGGCGACTCCTTCAGGGTGTGGGTGACGAACGTGTTGTACAGACCCATGTTCTGGTGGGAGCCGCTCGCGTAGGTGTAGCCGCCGCTGGTGGTGGCCCGTCCCGCTTGGACATGGGCGTAGTTGCTCGCCGTCCAGCAGGACGCGGTGCCTCCGCCCCCTGGGTCGGAGCCGCCCGGGTCGGAGCCGCCGGGGTCGGAGGTGTCCAGGCCGAAGAACCGGGCGATCCAGCGGCTGGAGCAGATCGAGTCGAGGAAGTACGGGGCGCCGGTGCTGCCGCACTGCTCGCTGCCGGTGCCCGGGTCGACGGGGGTGCCGTGGCCGATGCCCGGGACGCGGTCGACCTCGACGGCGACCGTGCCGTCGGCGGCCAGGTACTGCTCCTGCCGGGTGGCGTCCGGCCCGATGGTCGTCGTGCGGGTGGGGGTCTGGGACAGGCCGTGCAGGGCCGTCCACTGGTCGCGCAGCTCGGTGGCGTTGCGCGGTACGACGGTGGTGTCCTGGTCGCCGTACCAGACGGCCGTGCGCGGCCAGGGTCCGGTGTAGGACGGGAAGGCGTCGCGGACCCGTTGGGCCCACTGGGCCGGGTTCAGGTCGACGCCGGGGTTCATGCAGGTGTAGGGGCTGTTGTCCTTGGTGCAGTCGTAGGGCAGGCCGGCGACGACCGCGCCGGCGGAGAAGACGTCGGGGTAGGTGGCGAGCATGACCGACGTCATGGCGCCGCCCGCGGACAGGCCGGTGACGTAGACCCGTCGGGGGTCGGCGCCGTAGGTGGTGACGGCGTGGCCGGCCATCTGCCGCACGGAGAGGGCTTCGCCCTGGTCGCGCCGGTTGTCGCCGGCCTGGAACCAGTTGAAGCACCTGGTCGGGTTGTTGGCGGTGGTGGTCTCGGCGAGCACCAGCAGGAAGCCGTCGGTGTCGGCGAGTTGCGGCAGCCCGGAGTTGTCCGCGTAGGCCTGGGCGCTCTGGGTGCATCCGTGCAGGGCGACCACCACCGGTGGGTTCGCCGACAGGGACGCGGGACGGTAGACGTACATGGTCAGGGCGCCCGGGTTGGACCCGAAGCCGGTGACCTCGGTGAGGGTGACGGACGCCTGGGCGGCGGGCACGGGACCGGCGAGCGCGGTCCCGAGGACGACGGCGACGACGGCCAGGAGGCGGGGCAGGACGCGGTACCGGCGGCGGGGCGCAGGTCCTTGGGCGTGGCGGGGCAAAGGTCCCTGGGCGTCGGCTCCGGCGACCGGCCCGCGGCGCGCTCCGGGCGGCTTCCTGAACGGGGGCAGTGACATGGGGCGGCTCCTTGGGTGGGCACACGTGTCCCGGCCGCTCCCGCGCAGGGGCGGCGCCTGGAGCGCCGGGTGTGGCGGAACCGTAGGTTCGGGCGTGTCCGGGCACCATGGCGCCGCGCACCACAGCCGTCGGGGCGTCAGTCCGCACCGGACGGATTGCGGGGCGGTGTGCGGTCTGCTACGCCGGGTCCGCCTCCACGCACCGGCCTCACCCCTCCGGCGGTCCCGGTGGCACCACCGCGATCGGGCTCGCCGCGTGCAGCAGCACGGCCTGGGTGACCGAGCCCATCATGCGGGCCGGGACGAGCAG
This sequence comes from Streptomyces sp. NPDC031379, assembly GCF_055569615.1. Taxonomy (NCBI): domain Bacteria; kingdom Bacillati; phylum Actinomycetota; class Actinomycetes; order Kitasatosporales; family Streptomycetaceae; genus Streptomyces; species Streptomyces sp. NPDC031379. The sequence goes on from NZ_JBVIIT010000003.1 coordinate 138,848, forward strand.
CCGCCGCCGGTGCCGCCCGACGACGACCAGCTCGGCGCCCCTGGAGGCGGCTACGAGGTGGCCGGCCGCGTCGCCGGGCAGCGCCGCGGCGTCGGCGCGGACCTCGGGGTGCCGCTTGCGGTGCGGGGCGAGGAAGCCCTCGGCGAGGGTGTGGATCTCGTGCTCGACGGCGTCCCGGTCGACCGGGGGCGGCACCAGCTGGCCGGGGGCGGACCACGTCTGCACCGGCCACGGGTAGGCGGCGATCACCTGGACCCGGGCGTCGCGCAGAGCTGCCTCGGTGAACGCGAAGGCGAGGACGGCCTCGTCGGGGCTGTCGGCGTGCAGCCCGACGACCACCCGGGGCCCGGGCTCGGCGGGTCCGTCGCCGTGCACCTCGCGGCCGGGCGGGGGTACGACGACCACCGGGCACTCGGCGTCCCGGGCGGTGGCCAGGCCGTTGGAGCCGAGCAGCAGGCTCGCGAAGCCGCCGCGGCCCCGCGAGCCGAGGACCAACAGCTGGGCGTCCGTGCCCAGTTCGGGCAGTACGGCGCCCGGTACACCCTCCAGGGCGACGTACTCCACGGCCGGCTCCCCGGCGCGGCCCGTGAGCCGGGTCCGCACCTCGTCGAGCACGGGATCGCCTTCCGCGTCGGGCGGTCCGGCGACCAGGACGTCGGCCTGGCCCCAGGCGGCGTACTGCCGTACGTGCACCACCCGCAGGGGTGCCGCGCGGCGGCGGGCGGTGGCCAGGGCCCACTCCAGGGCCCGCATGCTGTCCTCGGAACCGTCGACCGCGGCGATGACCGGCGCAGTGCTCATCCTTCCTCACCTCCGGCAACACGACCTTCCCCTTGCTCGGGCCAGCCTCGCTCAGGCTCGGCCCGCTCGGGGCGCTGCTGGTCGCGTGTCCGGAAAACCGGTCGGAACACCCCTCGCTCAGGTCAGGTCGAACTCGCCCTCCCTCGCGCCGGAGACGAAGGCGCCCCATTCCGCGGGGGTGAAGATCAGGGAAGGGCTCTCCGGACGGCCGCTGTTGCGCATGGCGATGAAGCCTTCGACGAAGGCGATCTGGACATCCCCCTGACCTCGGCTGCTGGACTGCCAATCGGCCTTGCTGAGATCCAGCTCCGGCTTGTCCCAGCCCGTGAGCGGCTGCTGCTGGATGGTGCTCTCGGCCACGTCCGTGCTCCTCCCGGTTCGTCGTCCGCGGTCAGCCTAGCGACCGCTCACGACAGCCGACAGGCCACGTGGGAAGGACCTTTCAGGATTCGGGGGGCGCGGACCCCACGAGCCACATGGAGAAGAACTGCGAGCCGCCGCCGTAGGCGTGTCCGAGCACCCTGCGGGCCCCCTCCACCTGGTGTTCTCCGGCCTGTCCGCGTACCTGGAGGGCGGCCTCGGCGAAGCGGATCATGCCCGAGGCGCCGATGGGGTTGGTGGACAGCACGCCACCCGACATGTTGACGGGCAGATCCCCGTCCAGTTCGGTGACCCCGGACTCCGTGAGCTTCCAGCCCTCGCCCTCCTCGGCGAATCCCAGGTTCTCCAGCCACATGGGTTCGTACCAGGAGAAGGGCACGTACATCTCGACGGCGTCGATGTCGCGGCGCGGGTCGGCGATGCCGGCCTGCCGGTAGACGTCGGCGGCGCAGTCCTTGCCGGCCTGCGGGGAGACGAAGTCCTTGCCCGCGAAGAGGGTCGGTTCGCTGCGCATGGCGCCGCCGAGCAGCCAGGCGGGCGGCCGGGGCGCGCGGGCGGCGCCGGCCCGGTCGGTGAGGACCATGGCGCAGGCACCGTCGGAGGACGGGCAGGTCTCGGAGTAGCGGATGGGGTCCCACAACATGGGCGAGGCCTGGACCTTCTCCAGGGTGATGTCGTGCTCGTGCAGATGGGCGTAGGGGTTCTTCAGGGCGTTGCGCCGGTCCTTGTAGGCGACGAGGGAGCCGACGGTGTCGGGGGCGCCGCTGCGCCGCATGTAGGCGCGCACATGGGGGGCGAAGAAGCCGCCCGCCCCGGCGAGCAGGGGCTGCTGGAAGGGAATCGGCAGGGACAGGCCCCACATGGCGTTGGACTCGGACTGCTTTTCGAAGGCGAGGGTGAGGACCGTGCCGTGGACGCGGGCGGCGACCAGGTTCGCGGCGACGAGCGCGGTCGAGCCGCCGACGGAGCCGGCGGTGTGCACCCGCAGCATGGGCTTGCCGACCGCGCCGAGCGCGTCGGCGAGGTACAGCTCGGGCATCATCACGCCCTCGAAGAAGTCGGGTGCCTTGCCGATGACGACGGCGTCGATGTCGGCCCACGACAACTCTGCGTCGGCCAGGGCGCGTCGGGCGGCCTCGCGGACCAGTCCGGCGATCGACACGTCCCGGCGTGCGGCCACGTGCTTGGTCTGGCCGATCCCTGTGACGGCCACGGGCTCCTTGCTCATCGTGGATCCCCTTCGAGTACGGCGACCAGGTTCTGCTGCAGGCAGGGCCCTGAGGTGGCGTGGGCGAGGGCACGGTCGGACGCGCCGCGGTGGATGCGGGCGGCGGCCTCGCCGATGCGGATGAGCCCGGCGGCCATCACCGGGTTGGCGGCGAGCGCCCCGCCGGAGGGGTTGACGCGCACGTCGTCGTCGAGGCGGAGGGCCTTGCGCAGGATCACCTCCTGCGAGCTGAACGGGGCGTGCAACTCGGCCGTGTCCACGGGGCGTTCGAAGGCTCCGGCCCGTTCGGCGGCCAGCCGGGCGGAGGGCGAGTCGGTGAGGTCGCGCACGCCGAGTGCGTGGGCCTCGATGCGGTGGTCGATACCCCGGATCCAGGCGGGCCGCTCGCACAGTTCACGGGCCCGCTCCCCCGCCGCGAGGATCACCGCGGCGGCACCGTCGCCGATGGGCGGGCAGTCGCCGGTGCGCAGCGGGCGGACGCGGTGGTCGCCCTGTGCGACCGTGCCCCTGAGCTGGGCGTGCGGGTTGGTGCGGGCGTCGGCCCGGCTGCGTGCGCCGACGGCGGCGAGCGCGGCCTCGTCGGTGTCGCCGGCGTCGATGAGGGCCTGCGCCTGGAGGGCGGCGAGGGCTATGGCGTCGGGCCACAGGGGGGCCACGTAGTACGGGTCGAGCTGGCGGGTCAGCACGTCCCGCACCGAGCCGGGTGAGCACTTGCCGTAGGAGTACACGAGCGCGGTGTCGGCGTCCCCGGTCAGGAGCTTGGTCCAGGCTTCGTACAGCGCCCAGGCGCCGTCCATCTCGACGTGCGACTCGGAGATCGGCGGCCAGGCGCCGACGCCGTCGAGGGCGAGGGTGAAGGAGAAGGCGCGGCCGGCGAGGTAGTCGCTGGAGCCGGAGCAGGTGAAGCCGATGTCGGCGGCCCTGAGGCCGGTCTGTGCGAGGACCTCGTGCAGGACCGGCATGAGCATCTCGACCTCGGAGGACTCCTCGGTGGAGCGCCGGTGGTCGGTCTGGGCGAAGGCGACGACGGCGATGTCCCGGGGGGCGGGGGCTTTCTCGCGGGTCACAGCAGCTCCTTGTACGTCTCGTAGTCCGCGTCGGGCTCGCCGGTGGGCCGGTAGTGGTCCGGGTAGCGGGCGCCCTCGGTCCACACCGGCTCCACGCGCAGGCCCATGCGGACCCGGTCGTAGGGGATGCCGCCGATCCGGGCGTGGAGGGCGAGGTCGGCGCCGTCGAGGGCGATGTGCGCGTAGACGTACGGCACCTCGATGTCGAGGTTCTTCGCTTTGATGTTGACGATGCAGAAGGTGGTGACCGTGCCTCGGGGTCCCACTTCGACCTGTTCGTGTGTGGCGAGGCCACATGTGGGACACGCACCCCTCGGCGGCACGTACACCTTGCGGCACGAGGGGCAGCGCTCGCCGACGGTCCGCTGCGCGCAGAGGGCGTCGATATAGGCGGACTGGGCGCGGCCGGGCGAGTAGCTGTAGTCGAGGCGGGCGGGGGCGACGATCCCGGTGAGGGGGTTGTCGAACGCGCCGGTGTGGCCGCCCGGTTCCTCCGGTTCGCCGTCGTACGGCTCGAAGCAGGCGATGTCGGTGATGGCGCCGGTGCGGTCCGCGGCCCAGCGGATGCGCACCCGCATGCCGGTGTGCACGGCGTCGGGTCCGGGGGCGTCGAGGGCGTGCAGCAGGGCGGTGTCGGCGCCGTCGAGCCGGACCAGGACCCAGGCGAAGGGGGTGGCCAGGGGCTGGCCGCGGCGGGGGGCGTGGTTCCAGGCCCAGGTGGTGACCGTGCCGGTGCGGGCGACCTCCACCAGGTCGCGGATCTCGTCGGCGGTGACGGGGTCGTACTCGACGGGCGGGACGAGGGTGCGGCCGTCGGTGGTCTTCACGCCGAGGACGACGCCCTCGCGCAGGCCGGTGAGGAAGGCGCTCTGGACGGGTCCGAGGGAGCGGGTGAAGGGGAATTCGACGACGAGTGGCGCTTTGAGTACTTCGGGCATGGCAGCTCCTCGGGTCAGGCGCGCTTGTAGACGGGGGGCCGTTTCTCCACGAACGCGCGGGCGCCCTCCTTGGCGTCGGCGGTGTCGAAGACCGGCCAGCCGCGGATGAGTTCGGTGGCGAGTCCGTCGGTCTCCGTCATCTCGGCGGTCTCGTACACGGACGCCTTGACGGCCTCGACGGCGAGCGGACCGCAGGCGTTGATCTGTTCGGCGATCTCCAGCGCCTTGGCGAGCGCGGTGCCGTCGGGCACGACATGGCCGATGAGGCCGATGCCGGCGGCCTCCCGGGCGCTGTACGGCCGGCCGGTCAGCAGCATCTCCAGGGCGTGGGTGCGCGGGATCTGGCGTTGCAGCCGGACGGTGGAGCCGCCGATCGGGAACAGGCCGCGCCTGACCTCGAACAGGCCGAAGGTCGCGGACTCGCCCGCCACCCGGATGTCGGTGCCCTGGAGGATCTCGGTGCCGCCCGCGACGCAGTGGCCCTCGACGGCGGCGATCACCGGTTTGCGCGGGCGGTGGTGGCGCAGCATCGCCTTCCAGTGCAGGTCGGGGTCGGCCTTGAGCCGGGCGCGGTGGTGCTCCCCCTGCATGCCGTTCCCGGCCAGCGCCTTGAGGTCCATTCCGGCACAGAAGGCGCTGCCGGCCCCGGTGAGCACGACCGAGCGGATCTCGTCGTCCGCGTCGGCCTCGAGCCAGCCGTCGTAGAGGCCGACGAGCATCGGGAGCGAGAGCGCGTTCCTGGCGTCGGGTCTGTTGAGCGTGAGCACCAGCGTGGCACCCTCGCGCTGCACGGTGAGGTGTTCCGTCCCACCCATGGGTCATCTCCCCTCGGTAAGAACGAGAACAGGTTGCAGGAGGCGAGGGGGCACTTCAAGGGTTTCCTGACACCTAGTCAGATTTATTGTCGCGGGCCCTTCCCAGTTGCCGTCCGCTTTGCTCTGATGACCGGCGAACCGGCCGATGCGCCTTTCGTCGTCCGGACCGCCGGGGTCAGGAGGAGCGGTGGAGTACAACCTTGCCGATCTGTTCGAGTCGGTCGTCGACGTGGTCCCGGACCGCGAGGCGCTCGTGTACCTCGACCACCCCGGCACGGGCGGGGAGCGCCGGCTGACGTACGCCGAGCTGGACGCCGCCGCCAACCGCATCGCGCACCACCTGATCGACGGCGGCGTACGCCCCGGTGAGCACCTCGGACTCCACCTGTACAACGGGGTCGAGTACCTGCAGACGGTCCTGGGGTGCCTGAAGGCCAGGGTCGTCCCGGTCAACGTCAACTACCGTTACGTGGAAGACGAGTTGGTGTACCTCTACCGGGACGCCGACCTGGTCGCGCTGGTCTACGACGCGGAGTTCGAGGACCGGGTGGCGGGGGCGCTGCCGCGCACGCCGGGGCTACGGCGTCTGCTGCGGGTGGGCGCGGGGCCGGTGGGGGTGCCCGGGGCGGTGCCGTTCGCGGACGCGGAGGCCGCCGGGTCGCCCGGGCGCGGCTTCCCGGCACGGTCGGGGGACGACCAGTTCATCATCTACACCGGCGGCACGACGGGCATGCCCAAGGGCGTGATGTGGCGTCAGGAGGATCTCTTCTTCGCCGGGCTGGGGGGCGGGGCGCCGACCGGGGAACCGGTGAGGGCGCCGGAGGAACTGGCCGAGCGGGTCGCTGCGGGCGGCTCCGGGATCACCTTCTTCCCCACTCCCCCGCTGATGCACGGCACCTCGACCCTGACCGCGTTCATCGGCTTCCACTTCGGACAACGTGTCGTGCTGCACCGCAAGTTCGTCCCGGAGGAGGTGCTGCGGACCGTCGAGCGGGAGAAGGTCACCAGTATGTCGCTGGTCGGCGACGCGATGCTCCGGCCGCTGATCGACGCGCTGAACGGGCCGATGAAGGGCACCGACTGCTCGGCCCTGTTCAGCGTCTCCTCGTCCGGCGCGATCATGTCGGAGACGGTGCGCGGGCAGTTCCGCGCGCTGGTGCCGAACGCGATGCTGCTGAACAACTTCGGCTCCTCCGAGTCCGGTTTCAACGGGACGGCGACCGACGACTCCGGGCCCGAGCGCGGCTTCCGCATCCGCGTCAACTCCCGTACGCGAGTGGTGGATCCGGCGACGCACGAGCCGGTCGGCGTCGGTGAGATCGGCCGGGTGGCGCAGTGCGGCCATGTCCCGCTCGGGTACTACAACGACCCGCGCAAGACCGCCGAGACCTTCTTCGAGCGGGACGGGCAGCGCTGGGTGCTGCTGGGCGACATGGCGACGGTCGACGAGGACGGTGTGGTCACCGTCCTCGGCCGGGGCTCCCAGTGCATCAACACCGGAGGCGAGAAGGTCTACCCCGAGGAGGTCGAGCAGGCGCTCAAGGCGCATCCGGACGTGTACGACGCGCTGGTCGCGGGCGTGCCGGACACCAGGTGGGGCAATCATGTGGCGGCCGTGGTGCAGTTGCGGGAGGGAGCGCCGCGTCCGTCGCTGGCCGACATCCAGAGCCACTGCCGTACCCGGCTGGCCGGTTACAAGATCCCCCGCCAGCTGGTGATCACGGACGCCGTCCGGCGGTCTCCGAGCGGCAAGGCCGACTACCGGTGGGCACGGGAGACGGCGGTGGCGGCGGCCCAGCGCTAGGCCGGGCGCGACCGGCAGGCGGGGTACGACCGGCAGGCAGGGGCCGGCGGCAGGTCGGGGATCACCGGCAGGTGGGGATCCACCGGAGGGGCGCGGGGTGTCCCGTCCCGGCGATGACCTCGGAGAACTACTCTGTGCGCACAGCCGCCACCGTCCGTGCACGGACGGTGGCGGTCGACCGTCCGGGTGGCGAGGAAGCGGGGAGCCACTCCGCGCCCCGCCCGTCGCCCCCGCCCAGGGCCACGCACGGAAGGACCAGCGGGTGCCGTACCTCACGCCTGGACACCTGCCGGACAGCGAAGAGGCGGACACCGGCCGCGCCGGGACCGGGAGCCGTGACCGCACCACAGGGGCGGGCTCCGCGCCCGGCCCGTTCGGGCGGTGGCGCCGGCGCGCCGGTGTCGCACGGTTGCCGAGTGCGGGCACGACCGTCCTCGCCTCCGCCCTTCTCCTGGCCGCGCTGCTGCTCCCGGACCGTCTCGACCGTCTCACCCCCGTGGCGTTCCTGCGCCTCCCGGCCGAGGGCATCGTGCTCGCCGCCGCGCTGCTCGTGCTGCCGCCCCGGGCGCGGCGCGTCACAGCGGTGGTCACCGGCCTGCTGATCGGGCTGCTCGCCCTGCTCAAGTGCCTGGACATGGGCTTCCATGCGGTGCTCTTCCGCCCGTTCGACCCGGTGCTGGACTGGGGTCTGCTGGAGAACGCCGCGGACTGTCTGCGGGACACGTCCGGCCGGGCCCGCGAGCTGCTCGCCCTCTCCGGTGCCCTGCTCCTCGCGCTCGCGCTCCTCGTCCTGGCCCCGGCCGCCACGCTCCGGCTCACCTCCCTGATGACCCGGCACCGCCCCGGGGCCGTCCGCGTCACCCTGGTGCTGGGCACCGCCTGGATCACCTGCGTCACGCTCGGCCTGCGCTGCGGCGGCCTGCCCGTCGCCGCCACGGTCGACGCGGACCTCGTCGGCCGGCGGGTCCCGCAGGTCCGCGCGTCCCTCGCGGACGCGCGGCTCTTCCGCCGCCAGGCCGCCGCCGACGCCTTCGCGCACACCCCGCCCGAGCGGTTGCTGACCGGTCTGCGCGGCAAGGACGTGCTGTTCACCTTCGTGGAGAGTTACGGGCGTTCGGCGATCGAGGACCCGATGATGGCCCCGCGCGTCGGCGCGGTCCTCGAGGAAGGCTCCGCGGCTCTCCGCGCGGCGGGATTCGGGGCGCGCAGCGGCTGGCTGCGCTCGCCGGTGACGGGCGGGGGCAGCTGGCTGGCCCACTCGACCTTCCTGTCCGGCCTGTGGATCAGCAACCCGCAGCGGTTCCGCACCCTCACCTCCAGCGACCGGACCACCCTCACCGGCTCCTTCCGCAGGACCGGCGCCTGGCGGACGGTCGGCATCGTGCCGGGGATCCACCGGGCCTGGCCGGAGGGCGGGTTCTTCGGCCTGGACCACGTCTACGACGCCACCCGCCTCGGCTACCGGGGTCCGGTCTTCGGCTGGTCGCGGGTGCCGGACCAGTTCAGCCTGGAGACCTTCCGGCGCCTGGAGTTCGGCAGACGCGGCCGGGGCCCGCTGATGGCGGAGATCGTCCTCACCTCCAGCCACCATCCCTGGGCGCCCGTCCCCCGCCTGGTCGACCGGGCGGAGCTGGGCGACGGCTCGGTCTTCCGCCGGGTCAAGCGCGAGGCCAGGGACCAGGAGGAGGTCTGGCAGGACCCCCGGAGCGTGCGCGCCGCGTACCGTGACGCCGTCGCGTACGCGCTGCGCAGCCTCCTCGGGTTCCTGCAGCGGTACGGCAACGAGAACACGGTCCTGGTCTTCCTGGGCGACCACCAGCCCATCCCGGCCGTCACCGCGGGCAGCCCCCGCACGGACGTGCCCGTGACGATCGTCGCCCACGATCCGAAGGTGCTGGACCGGGTCTCCGGCTGGGGCTGGACGGAGGGGCTGAAGCCGGCCGCGAACGCCCCGGTCTGGCCGATGAGCGCGTTCCGGGACCGGTTCCTGCGGGCGTACGGGCCGCAGCCGGGCTGACCACGGCCACCGCGGTCCGTCGGCGCTCACGTCGCTGCCCGGCGCTCACCGGCGCTCACCCGTCGAGGAACTCCTCCACCACGGCGAGGAACTCCTCCGGCCGGGTCTCGTGGACCAGGTGCCCGGCGTCGACGGTCACCAGCCGGGCGCCGGGGATCAGCTCGGCCAGCTGGGCGACCTGGTCCTGCGGGACGAGGCTCGAGGGACCCCCGCCGATGACGAGCGTGGGCATGGTGATCCGGTCCATGTGCTCCCACCACACGGGATCGGGCGCATTGCGCTCCTGATCGGTGGCCCGCACCATCGCCCAGTCGAACGGCAGCTCGCCGTCGGGCCGTTCGGCGGGTGGCCGGGGCGGGTCCAGCGGCACCGGAGCGCACACGTCCTCCAGCACCAGGCGGCGTACGGTCGCCGGGTGGCGCTGGGCCAGCAGATACGCGACGAGGCCGCCCAGGGAGTGCCCCACGACGTCGGCGCCGGCGAGACCGAGAGCGGCCAGCAGGGCCCGGACGTCCTCGCTCATCGTCTCGGCCGCGTAGTCCCCGGGCCAGTCGCTGCGTCCGTGGCCGCGCAGGTCCGGGGCGTACACCCGGCGCGGGCGGGGTGGTGCCGCGAGCCGCTCGGCGATCCGGGTCCAGTCCGCGCCGTCGGCGCCCCGGCAGTGCAGCAGCAGCACCGGCGGGGCGTCCGCCGGCCCCCAGCTGCGGCAGGCCAGGGTGATTCCGTTCGCCTCGACGACGTGCGGGGCTGAGGTGTCCATGCCCGGCACGCTTAGCCGACCGGTCCGGCCGGGGCGGCCTGATCCGCCGACGGCGGAGCGGTACCCGCGGGCCGGTCGAGAAAGGCACGCGTACGGCCCAGGAACCACTCCGGGTCGTCCAGCCACGGGTAGTGGCCGGCACCGGGCTGGACGGCGAAGTCGGCGTTCGGGAAGGCCCGCGCGGCGCGGCGGGCGAGGTCGGGGCGCGGGCCGCCGTCGAGTTCGCCCGCGTACACCAGGACCGGGGCGGTCAGGGCGGCGAGGGCGGCACGGGTGGCATCCGGGGTGAACGCCCCGTCGCCGAAGTAGCGCTCCCCCGCCTCGTCGTTGGTCTGCTCCGGTTCGGCGTCCGCGTGCGCCCGGGCGGTGTCGTCCCAGCGACCGTAGAAGAACGGCAGGAACACGTCGTCGAAGTCGGCTTCCTGCGCGAGCCAGGCCCGGAAGGCCGGGAACGCGTCGTCGAACCACGGCTCCCGCGTGCGCAGTCCGGCCGCGGCGAGCCGGTCCTCGGGCGTCGCCCGCATGCCGAGGGCCGACGGGTTGGGAGTGATCAGCACGAGTCGCCGTACCCGGTGCGGGTGGCGGGCCGCGTAGAGCATCGCCAGGGCTGCGCCCGCCGAGTGGGCGAGCAGATCCATGTGCTCCATCCCCATGTGGGCACGCCACAGCTCCACGTCCTGGACCATCCGGTCGCAGCGGTACGTCGCCGGGTCGGCCGGCGCCGCGGAGTCACCGGTGCCTCGCAGGTCGAGCAGGGCCAGCCGGCGGTGCGCGCCGAGCCCGCCCAGATCCCCGAGATAGCCGGAGGCGCGCATGGGCCCGCCGGGCAGTACGGCGAGCGTCTCGCCCTCACCCCGCAGGTGGTAGGCGAGCCGAGTGCCGTCGGCCGCGGTGAAGGTCGGCATGGGGGTGATCATGGGCGCCGGCCCCGCCGGTGCGCAAGGCCTTTCCGCACACGGCCCGGGCGTCGCCGCCTCGGTTCCCCGGGGGTAGCGGGGCACCCCGCACGGAAAATCTCCGCCGCCCTCTTGCCTGGAGCCGCCTGGCCTGAATTACTGGCCCCGAACAGAGCGACCGAATGATCGGTCGTCCGAATTGTGCGGACGGCGAGGGAGACGGCTCGATGGCGGATGCGACGGATCTGCTCGATGCGGGAGAGCGGCTCGGGCCCGAGGAGCTGCGGGCGCTTCAGCTGGAGCGGCTGCGTGCCTCGCTGCGGCACGCCTACGACCACGTGCCGTTCTACCGGGAGTCGTTCGACAAGGCCGGCGTCCGCCCGGAGGACTGCCGCTCGCTCGCGGATCTGGCCCACTTCCCGTTCACGACCAAGGCCGACCTGCGGGAGAACTACCCGTACGGCATGTTCGCCGTGCCCCGCGAGCGCATCCGCCGGCTGCACGCCTCCAGCGGCACCACGGGACGCCCCACGGTGGTCGGCTACACGGACAACGACCTCTCCATGTGGGCCGACATGGTGGCGCGGTCGGTCCGTGCGGCCGGCGGGCGGCCCGGTGACATCGTCCATGTGGCGTACGGCTACGGACTGTTCACCGGTGGCCTGGGCGCCCACTATGGTGCCGAGCGCCTGGGCTGTACGGTCGTCCCGGCCTCCGGTGGCATGACGGCCCGGCAGGTGCAGCTGATCCGGGATCTCCAGCCGTCCGTCATCATGGTGACCCCCTCCTACATGCTCACCCTGCTGGACGAGTTCGAACGGCAGGGCGTGGACCCGCGCGGCACCTCGCTGCGGGTGGGCGTCTTCGGGGCCGAGCCCTGGACCGAGCAGATGCGCCGCGAGATCGAGGAGCGCTTCGCGATCGACGCCGTCGACATCTACGGGCTGTCCGAGGTGATCGGTCCCGGTGTGGCCCAGGAGTGCGTGGAGACCAAGGACGGCCTCCATGTGTGGGAGGACCACTTCTATCCGGAGGTGGTGGATCCGATCACGGGTGAGGTGCTGCCGGAGGGCGAGCGGGGCGAGCTGGTGTTCACCTCGCTGACCAAGGAGGCCATGCCGGTCGTCCGGTACCGGACCCGGGACCTGACCCGGCTGCTGCCCGGCACGGCCCGGGTGTTCCGGCGGATGGAGAAGATCACCGGCCGCAGCGACGACATGGTGATCCTGCGCGGGGTCAACCTGTTCCCCACCCAGATCGAGGAGATCGTGCTGCGCACGCCCGGGGTGGCGCCGCACTTCCAGCTGCGCCTGACCCGGGAGGGCCGCCTGGACGCGCTGACCGTCCGGGCCGAGGCCCGCCCGGGCGCGACCTGGGAGGTACGGCAGGAAGCGGCCCGGTCCATCGTCGCGGCCGTGAAGGACGGCATCGGCGTCTCCGTCGACGTGGAGATCGTGGAGCCGGAGTCGCTGGAGCGCTCGGTGGGCAAGATCCGCCGGATCGTGGACCTGCGTCGGCGTTAGCGCCGGCCGGCGAGGACCGGGAGAGGCCCTGCGCCGCAGGGCCACGGGGCGGTCGTATCGACGTACCTCGAAACGTCGCAGGGGATCTATACTCCGGACCCATGACGGACACCGCTCCCGCCCCGGATCCCGACCTGGTCAACGCGCTCCGCGCGCTGTCCAACCCGGTGCGGCTGCAGATGCTGCGGTGGCTGCGCGAGCCCGAGCGGCACTTCCCGATGGAGGCGGCCATCGCCGATCCGGCGGAAGTGGGTGTGTGCGTGAGCCACATCCAGGCGAAGGCGGGCCTGGCCCAGTCGACCGTGTCGGCCTATATGGCGGAACTCCAGCGGGCAGGTCTGGTGCGCGCGACCCGGGTCGGCAAGTGGACCCACTACAGGCGGGACGAGCAGCGCATCGCCGCCCTCGTCGCGGAGCTGGGACAGACCCTCTGACCCCGCGCCTCGCGGCCACCGGGGTCCCCCCTTGCGCTTCATATCGAAATTCTGCGATATTCCGATTTAGCGATGTAAGCCTCGTGAGGGAGCACACCGATGGACCTGGGCACGTTCGGGATCTACACCTTCGACTTCGAGCACCAGCCGGCCGCACGGGTGCGGGACTCGGTCCAGGAGCTGGAGGACCTGGGCTGGCGGGCCCTGTGGATCCCGGAGCTGCTGGGGCGGGACGCGTTCACGCACGCCGGCTTTCTGCTGGCCTCCACACGACGGCTGAACGTGGTCAACGGCATCGCCCGGATCTGGTCCCGGGAGGCGCGCTGGACGTACGGGGCCGCCCTGCTGCTCGCGGACGCCTACCCCGGCCGGCACGTGCTCGGACTGGGCTTCGGCGGCGACCCTCGGCCCGGGGTCAGGCCGCTGGCCGCCATGGCCGCGTACCTCGACGAGCTGGACGCCCCGCAGAGCCCGAACCCGCGCCCCGGAGCCCCGCTACGGCGCCTGCTGGCCGCCTACGGCCCGAAGATGCTGGAGCTGGCCCGCGACCGGGCCGACGGCGCCCATACCTACCACGTGAACGTGGCCCACACGGCGCAGGCACGGGAGATCCTCGGGCCGGACGCCTTCCTGGCCGTGGAGCACGCGGTGCTGTTCGAGAGCGATCCGGGCCGGGCCCGCGCCGTGGCGCGCGAGCACCTGCGCGGCTACCTCGAAACCCCGTACAACATCGCCAAGTTCCGCCGGCTCGGGTACACGGACGACGACCTCTCCGGCGGCGGCAGCGACCGCTTCGTGGACGACCTGGTGTTCTGGGGCGACCCGGACACGGTCGTGCGCAGGCTGCACGGCCACGTGGCGGCGGGCGCCGACCATGTGGCCGTGCAGGTGATCGGCGTCGAGCCGGGCGAATCCGCGCTGCCGCACTGGCGGTTGCTGGCCGACGCGCTGGCGCCGTCGAAGCGCCCGGCTAGCCGCTGAAGCGGTGCCGCAGCTCGCGCTTGAGGATCTTCCCGCTGGCGTTGCGCGGCAGCCCGTCGACGAACAGCACCCGCTTGGGGGCCTTGAAAGCCGTGAGCTTCTCCCGCACATGCGCGATCAGCTGCTCCTCCGACACCTCGCCGCGCGGAACGACGACCGCCGTGACCGCCTCGATCCACCGCTCGTCGGGCAGGCCGATCACGGCGGCCTCGGCGACGGCCTCGTGGGTGTACAGGGCGTCCTCGATCTGGCGGGAGGCGACCAGCACACCACCGGAGTTGATGACGTCCTTCACCCGGTCGACGACGGTGTAGTAACCGTCGGCGTCGCGCACCGCGAGGTCGCCCGAGTGGAACCAGCCGTCCCGGAACGCCTCGGCGGTCTCCTCCGGTTTGTCCCAGTAGCCCTCGCACAACTGCGGGGAGCGGTAGACGATCTCACCCGGTGTGCCGTCGGGGACGTCCTCGCCCTCGTCGTCCACGACCCGGGCGTCCACGAACAGCACGGTCCGGCCGCAGGAGTCCAGCCGGCCCTCGTGTTCGTCGGGGCCGAGCACGGTGGCGAGCGGGCCGATCTCGCTCTGCCCGAAGCAGTTGAAGAAGGCCAGTCCCGGCAGGCGTTCCCGCAGCCGCTCCAGCACGGGAACGGGCATGATCGACGCGCCGTAGTACGCCTTGCGCAGGCCGCCGAGGTCGCGGCTCATGAAGTCGGGCCGGTTCGTGAGGCCGATCCACACCGTGGGCGGCGCGAACAGGCTGTCCACGCGGCCCGCTTCGACGAGATCGAAGAGCCGGTCCCCGTCCGGCGCGTCCAGGATGATGTTGGTCGCACCGACCGCGAGGTAGGGCAGCAGGAACACGTGCATCTGCGCGGAGTGGTACAGCGGCAGCGCGTGCACCGGCCGGTCCCCGGCGCTCAGGTCGAGGGCCGTGATGGCGCTCAGGTACTCGTGCACCAGGGCCCGGTGGGTCATCATGGCGCCCTTGGGCAGGGCTGTCGTACCGGAGGTGTACAGCAGCTGCACCAGGTCCTCGGTGCGCGGCTCGGGCCCGTCGTACGAGGGCGCGTCCGCCAGCCGCGCGAGCAGGGAGTCCTCGGCGTCCCGCAGCGGCAGGACCCCTACCCCTCGCGGAAGCCGGCCCGCGAGGTCCGGGTCCGCGAGCACCAGCGTGCTGCCCGACTGGCCGACGAGGTACGCCAGATCCTCCCCGGTGAGGTTCTGGTTGACCGGCACATGGACCAGGCCCGCGCGGGCGCAGGCCAGGAATCCGATCAGGTAGGCGTCGGAGTTGTGGCCGTAGGCGCCGACCCGGTCGCCCGGGGTGAGCCCCTGCGCGCTCAGGACCGCGGCCGCGCGGGAGACGGCGTCGTCGAGTTCCTCGTACGTCCATCTGCGCTCGCCGTACTCCACCGCGACGCGCGCCGGGGTGCGCCGGGCGCTGCGCCGCAGGACCCCGTCGACCGTGCTGCCGTGTCCCTGCATCATGACAGCCGATCCTCGGGCCGCGGGACGTGCCGGTCAAGCACCTGGGACCGCCGTCATACCGGCCGGGTGCGCCCCGCCCAGTAGGGGTCGCGCAGCCGCCTCTTGTAGAGCTTGCCGTTGGGATCGCGGGGCATCTCGGCGATGAAGTCGACGCTCTTCGGCCGTTTGTAGCCGGCGAGCCGCTCGGCGCAGTGGTCGAGGAGGGCGGCGGCGAGGGCCGGGCCCGGTTCGTGGCCGGGGGCCGGTTCGACGACGGCCTTGACCTCCTCGCCCCAGTCGTCGTGCGGGATGCCGAAGGCGGCGGCGTCCGCGACGGCCGGATGGGAGAGGAGCACGGACTCGATCTCGGCCGGGTAGATGTTGACCCCGCCGGAGATGATCATGTCGATCTTGCGGTCGCGGAGGAAGAGGTAGCCGTCCTCGTCCAGGTAGCCGAGATCACCGACGGTGAAGAAGTCGCCTATGCGGTTCTTGCGGGTCTTGGCCTCGTCCTTGTGGTACGAGAAGCCGCCGGTGCTCATCCTCATGTAGACGGTGCCGAGCCTGCCGGGCGGCAGCCGTTCGCCGTCGTCGTCGAAGACCGCGAGTTCGCTGATGGGCCAGGCCTTGCCGACGGTGCCGGGTTTCTTCAGCCAGTCCTCGGCGGTGGCGAAGGCGCCGCCGCCCTCGCTGGCCGCGTAGTACTCCTCCACACAGTGCCCCCACCAGTCGATCATGGCCCGCTTCACATGGTCCGGGCAGGGGGCGGCGCCGTGGATGGCGTGCCGCAGGGACGAGACGTCGTAGCGGGCCTTCAGCTCGTCCGGGAGGGCCAGCAGACGGTGGAACTGGGTCGGGACCATGTGCGTGTGCGTGCAGCGGTGGCCGTCGATGCGACGGAGCATCTCCTGCGGCGTCCACTTGTCCATCAGCACCAGGCGGTGGCCGATGTGCAGGGACGCGCCGGCGAACTGCAGGACGGCCGTGTGGTAGAGCGGCGAGCAGACCAGGTGGACGTTGTCGTCGAAGGGCCTGATGCCGAAGATGCCGAGGAAGCCGCCGAGGTAGGCCTCCTCGGGTGTCTTGCCGGGCAGCGGGCGGCGGATGCCGCGCGGGCGTCCCGTCGTACCGGAGGTGTAGTTCATGACCCAGCCGAGTTCACGGTCCGAGGGCGCGGACTCCGGCTGTCCGGCGAGGAGTTCGGCGTACGGCCGGAAGCCCTCGACCGGTCCGACCGCGTAGCGGTGCGTGGCGGGAAGCCTCGCCTCGTCGGCCGCGGCACGGGCCGCGTCGGCGAACCGCTCGTGCGCGATGAGCACCTTGGCGCCGGAGTCGGCGACGATCCAGGCGATCTCCGGGCCGACGAGGTGGTGGTTGACCGGGACGAGGTACAGACCCGCCTGGCCGGCGGCCAGATAGGCCGTGAGGAACTCGGCGCCGTTGGGCAGCACGACGGCGAAGGCGTCGCCGCGTTCCAGTCCGGCCGCGCGCAGCCCGTGCACGAGCCGGTTGGCGGCGGAGTGCAGGCGTCCGGCGGTCCACTCCTCTCCGTCGGGGGCGATCAGGAGTGTGCGGTCGGGGTCCTGGGCGGCCTGCGCCCAGAAACCGGCGGGGGGTGTGCTCACGACTGGCCGCTCCTTCCGGCGATGCGGTTGATGCGGTCCACGGCCTGCTCGAAGCCTCGGGTGAGGTCGTCGAAGACGGCCTGGACGCTGCGTTCGCTGGTCATCCGGCCGACGATCTGGCCGACGGGCGTGCCGAGCAGCGGCTCGACCTCGTACTTCTGGATGCGGGAGACCGCCTCGGCGACCAGCAGGCCCTGCAGCGGCATGGGCAGGGTGCCGGGGCCGGCCGGGTCGTCCCAGGCGTCGGTCCACTCGGTGCGGAGCTGACGTGCGGGCTTGCCGGTCAGGGAGCGGGAGCGCACGGTGTCCCCGGAGCCGGCCGCGAGCAGCTTGCGGGTCAGGGCGGGTGAGTGCAGGTCGGCTTCCGTGGTGGTCAGCCACACGGAGCCCAGCCACACGCCCTGGGCGCCGAGGGCCAGGGCGGCCGCCACCTGCGGGCCGCTGCCGATACCGCCCGCGGCCAGCACGGGCAGCGGATCGACGGCTTCCACGACCTCGGGGGTGAGCACCATGGAGGCGATCTCCCCGGTGTGGCCGCCGGCCTCGTATCCCTGGGCCACGACGATGTCGATGCCCGCCTCCTGGTGCTTGCGGGCGTGCCGGGCGCTGCCCGCGAGGGCGGCCACGAGCACGCCCCGGTCATGGGCGCGGGCGACGACATCGGCGGGCGGGGAGCCGAGGGCGTTGGCCAGCAGCCGGATCGGGTAGTCGAAGGCCACGTCGAGCTGGGTGCGGGCGACCTGCTCCATCCACCCGGTGATGCGCCACCCGGACGCCTCCCCCTCGGCCAGTTCCGGCACTCCGTGCTCGGCGAGGGTGTCCCGCACGAACCGCCGGTGCCCCTCGGGGATCATCGCCTCGACGTCCGCCTCCGTGACGCCTTCGACCTTCTTCGCGGGCATGACCACGTCCAGCCCGTAGGGGCGGCCCCCGGCGTGCGCGTCGAGCCAGTCGAGGTCGCGCTTGAGGTCGTCGGGAGCGGTGTAGCGGACCGCGCCGAGCACGCCGAACCCGCCGGCCCGGCTGATGGCCGCGGCGACGGCGGGGAACGGCGTGAAGCCGAAGACGGCGTGCTCGGCGCCCAGGTGCTTGCTCAGCTCCGTCTGCATGGGCGCAGGATGCCGCAGTCACCCGGACGACGGAAGACCTTTTCTGATGCTCCGTCAGATTTCCTGGGCCGGCACGCGCCCCGTTGACACCCCCCCGCCTGACAGGAAAGTTTCACCGTGCAGGGCAAGCCCCGAAAGATACTTTCAGACGGGAGGCCGCACCATGACGGACGACGACCTGGCAGGCGGACGAGCGAGCGGGCTGACGCGACGCCGGCTCGTGGCGGGCTCACTGGCGTCGGGCGGCGCCCTGGCCCTCGCCGCGCTGCCCGCGGGCCCGGCCGCCGCGGCACCCGCCTCGGGGCGCCACGTCCCGCGCCGCACCCTTCGCCACGGCACACCCGAGCGCGCCGGGCTGCTCCCCGCACACCTGCGGCAGCTCGTCACGGACGCGGAGGCGTTCCTCGGCCCCTCCCCCAAGCATCCCTGGTACGCGGGCGCCGTCCTGCTCGCGGGGCGCGGCGGCACCGTGGCCCTGCACGAACCGGTCGGGTCGGCGGTGCGTTACGCCGCCTACGACGAGAGGACCGACACCGGCGTCGAGTTCCCTCCCGACCGGCAGCTCCCGATGACCCGGGACACCGTCTTCGACCTGGCCTCCGTCTCCAAGCTGTTCACCTCACTCCTCGCCGTGCAGCAGATCGAGCGGGGCACGCTGGCACTGGAGGGGAGGGTCGCCGCGTACGTCCCGGAGTTCGGCGCCGCCGGCAAGCAGGACGTCACGATCCGTCAGCTCCTCACGCACACCTCGGGATTGCGCGCCTGGCTCCCGCTGTACAACGCGCCGACGTACGAGGAGAAGCTCCGGCTCATCTGGAACGAGGCACCGATCGGCCGGCCGGGCACCGCCTATCTCTACTCGGACCTGAACCTCATCTCCCTCCAGCTGGTGCTGGAGCGGATCACCGGCCGCGCCCTCGACGTCCTCCTGCGCGACGAGATCACCGCCCCGCTGGGCCTGCGGCGCACCCGCTACAACCCGCCCGCCTCCTGGAAGCCGGTGATCGCGGCCACGGAGGACGCGCGCCGGCCCTGGTCCGGGCTGGACCGCGGGCTGGTGTGGGGCGAGGTGCACGACGAGAACGCGTTCAGCCTCGGGGGCGTGGCCGGGCACGCGGGGGTGTTCTCCTGCGCGTGGGACCTCGCGGTCCTCGGCCGTACGCTGCTCAACGGCGGCTCCTACGGCCGCAGCCGCATCCTGCGGCCGGAGTCGGTGGATCTGATGTTCACCGACTTCAACACCGCCTTCCCGGGCGACGAGCACGGCCTCGGCTTCGAGCTGTACCAGCACTGGTACATGGGGGCGATGGCCACCCCGCGCACGGCCGGCCACACCGGCTTCACCGGCACCTCGCTCGTGCTCGACCCCACGACCGACTCCTTCCTGGTCGTCCTCGGCAACTCGGTGCATCCGGTGCGCACTTGGCGGTCCGGGTCCGCGCCGCGGGTCGCCGCCGGGAACAACCTGGCCCGTGCGGTGCCGGTGCGCCCCGCACGGGGCCGTACGGCCTGGTTCTCGGGCATGGGCAGCGCCCTGGCCGCGACGCTCACCCTCCCCGCGCTGGACACCAGGCCCGGCCCGGCCCACCTGCGGTGTGCCCTGTGGTGGGACACCGAGCCCGCATCCGACGTCCTGGCCCTGGAGTCCAGCACGGACGGCGGTACGACCTGGCAGCCGCTTCCGTTCACCACCACCCGTCACGGCGAGGACTCCCAGGACCACCCGTCGGGCACGGTCACGGGCTGGTCGGGCCGCGTCTGGCACCGGATGACCGCGCTCTTGCCGGCCGACCGCGGGCTGGCCCTGCGGTGGCGGTACAGCACCGACCGGCTGTACGCCGGGCGGGGCGCGTACGTCGACGCCCTGCGTGTCGAGGCCGGCCGGGAGGTCCTGTTCGACGGGGCACGCCCGGCGGACACCGCCCGCATCACGGCCGTGGGATGGCAGGAATCGGCCGACTAGGGCGGCCCCGCGGGAGAGGTCAGCCGCGCTCCAGCACCGCCCTCGCCGCGTTGTGTCCCGGTACCCCGCTCACCCCTCCCCCGCGCACCGCGCCCGCGCCGCACAGCAGGACGTTGGGGTGCGGGGTCTCCACGCCCCAGCGCCCCGTGTCCTCATGGGTGTACGGCCAGGACAGGGCTCGGTGGAAGATGTTGCCGCCGGGCAGCCGCAGATCCCGTTCGAGGTCGAGGGGGGTCTTCGCCTCGATGCAGGGATGGCCGTCGGCGTCGGTGGCCAGGCACTCGGCGAGCGGTTCGGCGAGGTGGGCGTCGAGCTGGGCGAGGGTGGACTTCAGCAGTTCCTCGCGGACGGCGTCGTTGTCCCGGTCGAAGAGCCGGGCGGGGGTGTGCAGCCCGAAGAGGGTGAGGGTCTGGTAGCCGCGCTCGGCGAGGCCGGGACCGAGGATGGTGGGGTCCGTCAGGGAGTGGCAGTAGATCTCCGAGGGCGGCGTGGCGGGGAGTTCTCCGGCGGCGGCCTGCGCATGGGCGGTGGCCAGCTGCCGGTAGCCCTCGGCGATGTGGAAGGTGCCGGCGAAGGCCTCCCGGGGATCGGCGTCGGGGTCGCGGAGCCTCGGGAGCCGCGTGAGCAGCATGTTGACCTTGAGCTGGGCACCCTCGGCCGGCTCGGGCGCGGTGTCGCCGGTCAGGGCGGCCAGCGCCTGCGGGGAGGCGTTCACCAGGACGTGCCGGGCGGCGGCGACGCCCTCCCCGTCGGCGGTGCGGTAGGCGACCTCCGCGGTGTGCCCGTCGGTGTCGATGCGGACCACCTCGTGTCCGGTGGCGATGACCGCGCCCGCCGAGCGGGCCGCCGCCGCCAGCGCGTCGGTGAGGGCGCCCATGCCGCCGACAGGCACGTCCCAGGCGCCGGTCCCGCCACCGATGACGTGGTAGAGGAAGCAGCGGTTCTGGGCGAGGGAGGGGTCGTGGGCGTCGGCGAACGTGCCGATCAGAGCGTCGGTGAGCACGACGCCGCGGACCAGGTCGTCGGTGAACGCCTCCTCGACGGCGACACCGATCGGCTCCTCGAACAGGGCTCGCCAGGCGGCCTCGTCGTCGATGCGGCGGCGCAGCTCGTCGCGGGTCGGCAGGGGTTCGGTGAGCGTCGGGAAGACGCGCTGGGCGACCCGGCCGGTCATGTCGTAGAAGCGCTGCCAGGCCGCGTACTCGCGCTCGCCGCCGGTCAGCCGGGCGAAGGCCTCCCGGGTGCGCTGCTCGCCACCGCCGACGAGGAGTCCGGTCGGGCGTCCTTCCCGCTCCACGGGGGTGTACGAGGAGATGGTGCGGGTGCGGACACGGAAGTCCAGTCCGAGGTCGCTGACGATCTTCGGCGGGAGCAGGCTGACCAGGTACGAGTAGCGCGACAGACGGGCGTCGACACCGGCGAACGGGCGGCTGGAGACGGCGGCGCCGCCCGTGTGGTCCAGCCGTTCCAGCACCAGCACGGAGCGGCCGGCCCGGGCCAGGTAGGCGGCGGCGACCAGGCCGTTGTGGCCGCCGCCGACGATGACGGCGTCGTACGCGCGGGTTCCCTCGTTGGCAGGCATGGTTCTTCGTAACACGCGCTGATCCGCGGGGCCAGAGGCCGGTCCGGGCAGAGATCACGGTCCACCGGACACCGGCACCCGGCTCCCGGCCCCGTCAGGCTCCGCCGGACGCCCGGCGCCGGCGGATCACCGCGACCCGGCGGTACAGTTCCGCGGCCTCCGTGTCGCGGCCGAGGCGCTGCAGGCAGTGGGCCTCGTCGTTGCGGCCGGCGAGGGTGTCGGGGTGGTCCGGGCCGAGGACGTGCTCGCGGGCGGTGGCGACCCGGCGGTACTCGGTGAGGGCGTCCGCCCAGCGGCCCAGCCAGCCGAGGGCGACCGCGACCTCGCGGCGGCTGACGAGGGTGTCGGGATGACCCGGGCCGAGGACGTGCTCGCGCAGCGCGCACACGTCGCGGGCCTCGGTCAGGGCCTCCTCCCATCGGCCGAGCCTGCCGAGGTGGACGCCGAGTCCGTGCCGGGCGCGCAGGGTCTCGGGATGGGTGGGGCCCTGCACGCGGGTGCGGTCCTCGACGAGGTCGCGGTACAGGCGCAGGGCGTCCGCGCTGCGGCCCAGCCGGCCGAGGCTGAGGGCGCTCTCGTAGCGGGCGGCGAGGGTGTCGGGGTGGTCGGCCCCCAGCGCCCGCGCTCTGGCCTCGGCGACCTCGCTGTAGAGGTGCAGCGCCTCCTGCCAGCGGCCCGACTGGCCGAGTGCGTAGGCGACTTCGCAGCGGGAGGCCAGGGTGTCGGGGTGGTCCGGGCCGAGCAGCCGCGCCCGGGTGGCGGCCACGTCCCGGGCCATGCGGCAGGCGTCGTCCAGGCGGCCGAGCCGGCCGAGCGTGCAGGCGAGGTTGTGCCGGCAGCGCAGGGTGTCCGGGTGCTCGGGGCCCATGGCACGCTCCCGGGCGGTCAGCACCTCGGTGTACACCCGGTGGGCCTCGAAGTGGCGGCCGAGCCGGCCCAGGGCGTAGGCGGTCTCCTGCCGGGCGGCGAGGGTGTCGGGGTGGTCGGCCCCGAGCGCGCGCGCCCTCGCCTCGGCGACGTCGGCGTAGGCGCCCAGCGCCTCGGCGGCGCGGCCGGTGCGGATCAGGGCGAAGGCGGCCTCGTGGCGACTGGCCAGGGTCTCGGGGTGGTCGGGTCCGAGGAGGGCGGCCCGCTCTGCGGCGACCGCCCGGTGCACCTCGCCCGCCTCCGTCCAGCGGCCCTGCCCGGCCAGCCGGACGCCTTCGCGGTGGCGGGCGGTGAGGGCGGCGAGCGCGTCCGGCGCCGGGGCGGTGAGCGGTGCCGAGGCGTCGGCCGCCGCGGGGGCCCATCGTCCCCTCAGGGCCGCGCCAGGGTCCGGGGACAGGGCGTGCGGCCCGGCGCCGACCGCCTTGTGGCCGGTGGTCATGCCCCGGGTCCAGGACGGCAGGGGGGCTGCGCGCGCGAGATCGAGGAGCGCGGAGGAGACGGTCGGCACACCGGCGCCGGTCGTCCGTCCGGTCTGGATGCGCAGGCACAACTCGGCGGCGTCGTAGGGCCGTTCCTCGGGCCGCTTGGCGAGCAGGTCGAGGATGACGCGGTCGAGGAAGGGCGGCAGTTCCGGGCGCTGCTCGCGGGGCGGCCGGGGCGGGGTGTCGCGGTGTCCGATGAGGATCGCCCAGGCGTCCTCGAGGTCGAACGGCGGGGCGCCCGTGGCGATCTCGTACAGGACGCAGCCCAGTGAGTACAGGTCGCTGCGCCGGTCGACCGCGTCGCCGCCGATCTGCTCCGGGGACATGTAGTGCGGGGTGCCGAGGGCGACACCGGTGCCGGTCAGCCGGGCGGTGAAGCCGATGTCGTGGCCGAGACGGGCGATGCCGAAGTCGCATATCTTCACGGTGCCGTCGGTCAGCAGCACGATGTTGGCGGGCTTCAGGTCCCGGTGCACGATGCCCTGTCGGTGGGTGTAGGCGAGGGCGGCGGCGACCTGGCCGGCGATCTCGGCCACGTCGTCCACGGGCAGCGGATGCCCTTTGTTGTCCTCCAGCAGCCGGCTCAGGTCGCGACCCGCCAGCAGCTCCATCACCAGGTAGGGGACGCCGTCGTCCTCGCCGAAGTCGTGGACGACGGTCACCCCGCGGTGGGAGAGCGCGGCGGCCACCCGGGCCTCCCGGCGGAACCGCTCCCGCAGCACCCGGGTCAGGTCCGGATCGTGGTACGGACCGGGCGGCTTGAGGCACTTCACCGCGACCTGCCGGCCCAGGGACTCGTCCCGGGCCCGCCACACCTCGCCCATCCCGCCCCGCCCGATCAGGTCGAGCAGCCGGTACCGGCCCTGAATGAGCCTGTGCTCCCCCATAGCGATCCGCCGCCCCCGTCGCCGTCCGCCCCGCCCCGCGCCAGGGAGTCGTCGCCGCACCGCACGCGGCCGCGTCCGGCCGTCCGGGTCGGTCCGGTCCGCGACACCCCCCCTGCTCGTCCAGTATGGCGGTCTATGGCCCGACTTTGTATGGTGCGGGACGCACGTCCGGGCCCAGCCGCGCCATGGCACGCAGGATGTGTTTGGGCGGAAGCTGCCAGCGCACACGTGCGGGAACGCCGCGCAGCAGGGCACCTGTGGTCCGGAGTCTGCGGGTGACGACGGCGGGTGCCGGCGCGGGTCTGCCGTACAACTGGTGGGCGTACGGCGGCAGGGCGGCGTACGCCAGGTGCGCCACGCGCCGCCACAGCACCTCGCGCGCCGGGACGAGGAGGGGGTGCGTCGGCGGACGGAGCAGGAAGTCGTCCACCTCGCGTGCCTCGGGTCCGGCGGCCAGTTCGGGCCGCACCCGCTCGAAGTACGCGGCGAGTTCCGCCCGGTCGGCCGGTACCGTGCCGGGATCGAGGCCCACCAGGCGGGCGCTGACCCGGTGTTCGGCGATGTACCGGTCGGCCTGTGCGTCGGTGAGCGGGAAGCCGGAGCGGCGCAGCACGTGCAGATAGGAGTCGATCTCCGCGCAGTGCACCCACAGCAGCAGTTCGGGCTCGCCCACGCCGTACCGCTCACCGGTGTCCGGGTCGGTCGCCGTCAGCACGCTGTGGATCTTCCGCACGCGGGCGCCCGCGCGTTCGGCGGCCTCGGTCGTGCCGTACGTCGTGGTGCCCACGAAGTCGGCCGTGCGCATCAGCCGTCCCCACGCGTCGCGGCGGAAGTCGGAGTTCTGCATGACGCCGCGGACCGCGCGCGGATGCAGGGCCTGGAGGTACAGCGCACGGACGCCGGCGACCCACATCATGGGGTCGCCGTGCATCTGCCAGGTCACGGAGTTCGGCGTGAACAGCCCGGGGTCGCCCATGCCCCGAAGGCTAACGCCGTACCCGCGGCATCCCCAGACCGATCCAGGAGATGATCTCGCGCTGGATCTCGTTGTTGCCGCCGCCGAAGGTGAAGATGACCGCCGAGCGGTAGCCGCGCTCCAGTTCACCGTGCAGGACGGCGCCCGCCGAGCCCTCCTTGAGGGGGCCGGACGCGGCGACGATCTCCATGAGCCAGGCGTAGGCGTCCCGGCGGGCCTCGGAGCCGTAGACCTTGACGGCGGAGGCGTCCTGCGGGGTGAGCGTGCCGTCCTGGACGGCCGCGACCATCTGCCAGTTGAGGAGCTTCAGGGCGTCGAGCCGGACGTGGGTGCGGGCCAGCAGCCGGCGCACCCAGGGCAGGTCGGCCACCCGGCGGCCGTCGGCCAGCTTGGTCTCCCGGGTCCAGCGCTGCACGTCGTGCAGGGCGCGGACGGCCATGGTGCCGTGGGCGGCGAGGGTCACGCGCTCGTGGTTGAGCTGGTTGGTGATCAGCCGCCAGCCCTGGTTCTCCTCCCCGACCCGGCGGGAGACGGGGACGCGGACGTTCTCGTAGTAGCTCGCGGTGGTGTCGTGGGAGGCGAGGGTGTTGATGACCGTGCAGGAGTAGCCGGGGTCGGAGGTCGGCACCAGCAGCATGGTGATGCCCTTGTGCGGCGGTGCCCCGGGGTCGGTGCGCACGGCCAGCCACACCCAGTCCGCCGTGTCGCCGTTGGTCGTCCAGATCTTCTGCCCGTTGACGACGTACTGGTCGCCGTCGCGTACGGCCCGGGTCCTGAGGGAGGCGAGGTCGGTGCCGGCGTCGGGCTCGCTGTAGCCGATCGCGAAGTCGATCTCGCCGGACAGGACGCGCGGCAGGAAGTACGCCTTCTGCTCCTCGGTGCCGAACCGCATGAGCGTCGGGCCGACCGTGTTCAGGGCCATCAGGGGCAGTGGTACGCCGGCCTGCGCGGCCTCGTCGAAGAAGATGAACTGCTCCATCGCCGTCATCCCACGCCCGCCGTACTCCTCGGGCCAGCCGACACCGAGCCAGCCGTCCGCGCCGAGCCGGCGGATGGTGTCGCGGTAGAACCGCTTCTGCGCGATCCGGTCGCCGTACCGGGCGTAGGCGTTGTCCGGGACCAGCTGGGCGAAGTAGGCGCGCAGGTCGGCGCGCAGTCGTTGCTGCTCGGGCGTGTGATCGAGATGCACGGCGCCTCCAGGCTCCCCAAGGGCGGTCCTGACGGCGCACACCGTAGAACGTGTTCCAGAAATTGGGAATGGCGGGCCACGGGCGATTTCCGGCGGCCCGGGCGGCGCGCGGCGTCATGCGAGGGCGGTCACCGCAGGCTCTCCAGGAAGTCCGTGCAGGCGTCGGCGCAGGTCCGGCACGTCTGCGCCGCCGCCTCGGCGCCGGCGTGCTCGTCGAAGGCGCGGGCGCACTCGAGGCAGACCGAGCGGCACCACTCCAGCCGGACCCGGATGCCCTCCTCGTCCTGACGGTTCTCCTCGCACAGCATTCGGCAGGTCGCGTCGCACACCTCGGCGCACATGATGCCCAGCCGGCGCACGCGCTCCTGCCGCTCGGTGCCGTCCGGGTCGACGAGGCTGGCGTGGACCGCGCAGGCCCGGGCGCACTCCGTGCAGGCCTGGGCACAGGTGAAGCGGTCCTCCAGGAACCGGTAGAGCTGTTGCGAGGTCGGCGATGTCACACCGTGCGGGTAGCCGGGCCGGGGAGCCGCAAACCACTGTTTCCCGGCCCGGAGAGGCAGCGGCGCGGACGTGGGCGGCAAGCGGGCCCGGTATCGCCGTCCGTCGGTACCCGGCCACCGATTGTGTCCGGTTCGTACCGTTCTGGGCGGGGTACTCCTGTTCTATGACTACCGCATCGACGCAGCTGGCAGCAGCGAGCGGCCTGATGAGCCTCGTGCTGTTCATCGTGGCCATGGGTGTCCTGGCGCTGCTCGCCGGCGGCTTCTGGATGAACTCCCGCATCAAGTACCGCGAGCCCGCCCGGCCGCGCCCCGAGGAACAGCCCAAGCTCCCACCCGACGGCCCGGTGCACGAGATCCGGGAGAACCGGGAATCCGCGGAGGTTCCGCAGGTCCCCAAGGGTGGACGCCCGCTCACCCCGTACGAGCTGAGCAACATGGACTCCAGGCCGAGCGAGTCCAAGGACCGCCCGCGCTGGAGCCGGGGGTCCAGCGGCTCGTTCGGCGGTGGCGGACTCGGCGCTCACTGAAGTCCACCGCCCCGCGCCACGAACCGGTCACCGTCCCCGCGGCACGCGAACCGCTCACGGTCCGCGCCGGACCGCCGGACGCCCCTACGAGACCTTCCGGGCGGCGTCCAGGCGGCCGACGCGGGCCACGTTGCGTACGTCCTCGGGGTCCTCGCTGGGCTCGGCGGCGAACCAGGCGTCGAGGATCTCCTTCAGCACCGGCTCCGAGGTCAGTCGCAGGCTGAGCGCCAGCGCGTTGGCGTCGTTCCAGCGGCGGGCGCCGTCCGCCGTGGTGGCGTCCGCGCACAGGGCGGCCCGCACGCCCGGCACCTTGTTGGCCGCGATGGACGCGCCGGTACCGGTCCAGCAGCACACCACCGCCTGCTCGGCCAGGCCCTCGGCGACATCCCGGGCGGCCGCCTCCGAGCAGGCCGCCCACTGGGCGTCGGCCCCGGGCCGCAGCGCGCCGTGCGCGCGCACCTCGTGCCCGCGCCGCCGCAGCTCCGCCACGAGGAGGCGGGCCACGGGTTCGTCCATGTCGGAGGAGACGGAGATCCGCATATGCGGAGGGTAGCGCCTGCCGGGCGGCGGCAGCCCTGGCGGCCGTCGGAGCGGTCAGGACACAGCCATGACTCACCGGGCGTGGTCAGGGGTGATCGGGCTCCTGTGCCGGAGGCACTCCGCCCGCGCTGCGGCCGGCCGTCTGGCGGGCCCTGAGTTCACCGCTGTCCTGCGGGGATGGCGCCTCCCTTGTCACTGCGCCGCTGCTCGGGCTGCTGCGGATCGGACATGCGCCGGATTCCCTCCGGGTGGTGCGTGCTCCGTGCGGGGTCCGGGTTCCCGGTGCCGCGCGGGTGACGCACCTCCGCCGTGGATCGCCTCACGGGGCGGAGCCCGCCAGCCCCTGGTGGAGGTGCTCGAGGGCGTCGAGAAGCACCGAGCGGTGGTACCAGCTCAGCCAGGCGGCCGTGTCGGAGGCCAGCAGGGCGAGGGCCTCGGCCTGCGCGGCGGTCGGCCGGCGGCCCGCGTCGGGCCAGTGCAGGGTGATCACACCGGTGCAGGAGCCGGCCGAGGACAGCACGGGGATGCTCTGCAGGGCGTGCGTGCCGATGGTCAGCAGGACGCGCCGGCACTCGTCGGAGAGCAGCGCGTCGGCGGCCACGTCGGGCACGCTCACCCGGCGTCCCCGCGTCCGGGCGACCGCGTCGGCCGTGCCGTCGTCCCGGCCGCGCACGAGATGGTCAAGGAACGTTTCCGCACAGCCGTGGTGAGCCTCCAGCATCAGTGTGCCGACGGCGGGGTCCACGCACTGCACATACCCGGCGGGCGCCCGCCCGATGGCCTGTGCCTCGCACAGCACCGCGTCGATCATCTGCCGCCGGTAGCGCGGGTCCCGGCCGCCCCGGCCCAGCAGCCGCAGCTGCGGCACGGGCAGGGCACGGCGGCCCGGGAACCACACGTCGCCGTCCGGGGGCCGGGCCACCACCACGGCGGAGACGAGGACGCGCAGCGGTACGTTGAACCGCTGCGAGGCATCGCGCAGCACCCGGAAGGCGCTGCCGGAGTCGGACAGGCCGTAACGGACCATCAGCGTGCCCTGCGCCATGCCGATCACCGGGGCGGTGCGCACCCGGGCGCGCAGCGCGCGGACCTCGTTGTGCAGGTCCTCGTACGAGGGCCGCAGCGGGTCCGCCATCTGCGACCGCCAGGCGGGCAGTTCCTCCACCCGGGTGGAGGTGCGGGCCAGCTCGCGCACCGCCTCGTCGAGGGTGGCGTACAGCTGGACGCCCTCCAGGCGGGCGAGGTGCACCGCCTCGCGCACTCCGGGCCGGGCCCGGACGATGATCAGGTCCGGGCGCCCGACGCGGGTCCTGGTCGTCTCGCTGAGCGTGCGCAGCACGGCGGCGCCGCCCAGCTGGACGTGGGCCATGTCGAGGACGGGCCGCAGTCCGGCGCGGTCCGCCTCTTCCAGATGGCCGCGCAGCTGCGCCGACCAGGCCTGCGCCCCGTGCGTGTCGAGGCTGCCGGACATCCGCAGGAGCAGGGCGCCCTCGGCGGGCAGTCCCTCGACGACGGAGGACTCGATGACCAGGGAGGCCGGTGCGCCGGGACGGTCGGAAGGGGCTTTCATCGCATCACCCACACAAGACGTCACAGAAGACTCGATCGGCCTCTTCCAGACCACCTTGCACGGTAGGTGACCGGCGCTCAACCGCGCCATCCACCGCGCCGGGCGGGCGAACCGCCGGTGCTCGTGTCAGCCGGCGCCGCCGGATTCGGCCGGTCCCGGTCTCCGGGACTCCAGCGTGTGCAGGGCCGACGCCATCGTGGCATGCACCTGCACGCCCGGCAGGCCGGCCGTCCGCAGCGCCTCCCGCACGTGGGGTCTCGGCTGGACGACGGGCAGGGCCCGGCCGGAGCACGCGAGGACACCGGTCGCCCGGTCCAGGGAGCGTACGGCGGCCGCGCAGGCCAGATACGCCTCGGTCAGGTCCAGCAGGGGGTGTTCCGTGGCCCTGTCGGCGTGCGCGATGTGCTCGGCGAGGGCCTTGCAGAACGTCACGGCGTTCCCGGCGTCGACCGTGCCCCGGGCTTTCAGGACGCTGATCTGCCCGACCTCCGGGCGGTGCTCGTGCACGGTCTGCAGGAGCAGCGGGGCCGGGCCGCCGGGGCGCACGCGAGCACGGAGGAACGGGCCGTTTTCCATGGGGATCGGGCTTCCTGGGCGGGGAAGGATGGGCCAGCCGCGTCTTGACCGGAGGCATCACTGTGCCCTCGGCGCGCTCCTGTTACAACGACAAGACCTGGGCGTGTCGGGGGCGGCACCGCGGGATCAGGCCGACGTACCGCCGTGCGGGTGATGTCCCGCGCCGCCCGTCCCGTTGCGGCCGGGCGGCGCGGGCCGGCGGGCCGGTCGCGGGTGATGACGGACGGCGACCCGGGGTCGCCTGTGGTGGGGCGGCGGGTGCGGCGGGGGCCTGGTCAGTGGAGGCGGGCCGTCTCGGTTCCGGCCTGCCGGGGGTCGTCGCGGACCGGCCGGAGCAGGGTCAGACAGGCCGCGGCGACGTCGTCGGTGCGGATGCGCAGGAGGCGTGTGTCGGGGGTGCGGCCGTGCGGGTCGCCGGGCGGGCCGGGCTTCCACAGGGCCAGGTGGTGCGGGCTCGGGGGCGGGCCCCACAGGCGTGGGGATATGGGGCCGAACAAGGTCACGGAGCGGGTGCCGTGGGCGACCGCGAGGTGCGCGACGCCGGTGTCGCCGCTGAGCACCAGGGACGCCTCGGCCACCAGCGCGGACAGCTCCCCGGGGGGCAGGCCGCCGGTCAGCACGTCACGCGCGCGCTGTCCGCCGCGCTCGGCGACCGAGCGGACCAGGGCGTCCTCGTCGGGGCCACCGGTGAGCACCACGTGGTGTCCCGCGGCGCGCAGGCACCGTACGACGGCGGCGAACCGCTCCCCCGGCCAGCGGCGCGCGCCCGAGGCCGCTCCCGGGTGCACGACCACCGCGCCCGGCGCCGGAGACGGTGTGCCGGGGCGGGGCAGCCGCAGGTCGAGGGGGTCGGCGGGGATGCCGTAGCCGTGCAGGAAGGCGCACCAGCGGTCCCGTTCGTGGACATGGGCCTGCCAGGGCGGCCCGTCCGGGCAGGCGTGGGCGAGCAGCCGGCGCGGGCGCAGGGCGGCGAGCGCGTCGCGGCTCTCGGGACCGTTCCCGTGCAGGTCGATCGCCACGTCGGGCGGCGGCCCGGTCCAGTGCGCGAGGGACGGCACGGCCCGCCCGGGCGCCTCGGCCGGGAACACCTCGTCGAGCGCACCGGTGGCCAGGGCGAGTCCGGCGAGCCCCGGCGGCTGCGCGAGCACGACCCGGTGGCCCGGAAAGGCCCGCCGGACACCGCGCAGCGCGGGCACTCCGGCCAGCAGATCACCGAGCCCCAGCGCGCGCAGCACCAGGACGGTCGGGGGGTGCGGGGTCAGGTCACCGAGCGGTTCCTCCGGTGGGTACGGGAGCCGGAGCCCCGCGGTCACGGTGTCCGCCCGGAGGGGGACGCGGGGGACAGCGCCGCGCGGCGGGCGAGGACGGTGGTGGAGCGGCCGTCGAGGTAGGGCAGCAGCAGGACCTGTCCGCCCCAGCTCTCCACCAGGGGCTGTTCGGGCAGCCGGGTGCGCGCGTAGTCGCCGCCCTTGGCCCAGATGTGCGGGCGGAGTTCGCCGAGGATGCGTTCGGGTGTGTCCTCGTCGAAGACGGCGACGGCGTCCACGCACTCCAGGGCGCGCAGCACCCGTACCCGGTCGGCGGCCGGGACGAGGGGCCGGCCCTCGCCCTTGCGGCGGCGCACCGAGTGGTCGGAGTTGACGCAGACGATCAGGCAGTCGCCGGCCCGGCGGGCGGCCTGGAGCAGGGCGACGTGGCCGGCGTGCAGCAAGTCGAAGCAGCCGCCCGCGGCGACGACCGTGCCGCCGGCGGCACGCACCCGGGTGGCCGTGCGCACGGCGTCCGCGGTGGTGTCCCCGTCGGACGAGGCCGCGGGCCGGTCGGGTCGCTCCGCGGCGGCGACCGCGCGGGCGCCGCCCTCGGCGACATAGCGGGTGGCGGCGTGCACGG
The DNA here is from genome assembly GCF_055569615.1 of Streptomyces sp. NPDC031379. Taxonomy (NCBI): domain Bacteria; kingdom Bacillati; phylum Actinomycetota; class Actinomycetes; order Kitasatosporales; family Streptomycetaceae; genus Streptomyces; species Streptomyces sp. NPDC031379. The sequence goes on from NZ_JBVIIT010000003.1 coordinate 170,304, forward strand.
CGGCCTGGACGGCGTCCTCGGTGATCGTGCCGTCGGCGAGCAGGGCGGCGGCGGCCGCGGCGAACCGGTCACCGGCCCCGCACGGGTCGCCCGCCGCGGCAACCGGGGTCGGCACGAGCAGCGGGGTCTCGCCGTGGGAGAGCAGCGCACCGCGCTCGCCGAGGGTCACGGCGACGGCCTGGACCCGCCAGGCCCGGACGAGGGTGCGGGCGTCGCGGGCCGCGGTGCGCAGCCCGGCCTCGTCGCCGGGGCCGTCGCCGTCGGCGATTCGCCGGGCGAAGGCGCGGGCCTCCTGCGCCGAGGGGGTGGCCAGGCGGACGCCGGGGACCGGTGCCCCGCCCCGTACATGGGGGTCCCAGACGACGGGCGCCCGGGTGGCGGCGGTGCTCAGGGCCGCCCTGAGCACGTCGGCGGTGCCGCGGCCGTAGTCGGCGACCAGGATCCCGTCGGCCCTGGTCACGATGGCCTCGGCGGCCTCGGTCGCCGCGCGGGCGCGGCCCTCTCCGTCGTCCAGGCGCAGCAGCGGCCGGTCTCCGGCGAGGATGCGGGTCTTGCTGCTGAGCGTGCCCTCCAACGGCACCTCCACCAGGTCGACGCGGCCGGCCAGCAGTGCGCGCAGGGTGTCGCTGGCCGGGTCGTCGCCGAGGGCGGTGACGAGGGTCACCGGGCGGCCGTCGCAGGCCGCGAGGCAGGCGGCGAGGGCGGCGCCGCCCGGCCGGGAGCTGCGCCGGGTGCCGTGCACCACGGGGACGGGCGCGTCCGGGGCCAGGCGCTCGGCCCGGCCGCACAGATCGTGGTCGAGCAGGGCGTCGCCCACGACGAGCAGGGGCGTGGCGCTCATGTGTGCCCCTTCCTGGGGGCTACGGGCACGTCGGGCGCGGCGCGGCCGACGGTACGGGCCCGGCCGACGAGCCGGCCCACGACGCCGGGCCTGCCGTCGGAGCCGTCACGTCCGGCCCGGTGGGCCTCGCCCCGCCCGACCGCCCGGTCGAAGGTCTCGCAGAGCATGTGCACGGCGACCAGGTGCAGTTCCTGCACGGTGGCGGGGCTCGGGGCGTCCACGCACAGCGACTCGTCCGCGCCGAGCTGCAGCGGGTTGGGGGCCCGCCCCGTCAGCGCCCACACCGTCATGCCGAGGCGGTGAGCGCGCTCGGCGGCGGCCAGCAGGTTGGCGCTCGCGCCGCTGGTGGACAGCAGCATGAGGACGTCTCCGGGGCGGCCGTGGGCGGCGGTCTGGCGGGCGAACACCTCCTGGACGCCGTAGTCGTTGGCGATCGCGGTGGTGGAGGAGGTGTCGGCGTGCAGGGCGACCGCGGAGAACGGCGGCCGGTCGTCCCGGTAGCGGCCCACGAGTTCGGCCGTCAGGTGCTGTGCCTGCGCGGCGCTGCCGCCGTTGCCCGCGACGAGCAGCCGGGAGCCGCCGCCGAGGCGCCGGGCGAGTTCGGTGCCCCAGCGCTCGATGAGCGGGCCGCGGTCGCGGAACCTGTCCAGGGCCCGCGCCAGGTCGTCGCAGTGGGCGGTGCCGGCGACGGGCCCGGTGGCGGTGTGCGTGCCGGTGACGGTCTTCATCGGACGACTCCCGAGAGCGAGCGGACCGAGGACACGGCGCCGTACACCCCGGCGACGCCGTCGGCCACGCGGTCCCAGGTGTAGTGGGCGAGCACCCGCTCGCGGCCGGCGGCGCCGTAGCGGGCGAGCCGGTCCGGGTCGGCGAGGAGGGAACGGACGACCGCGCCGAGGTCGTGGTCGTCGTCGGCCGGGACGAGGACGCCCGTGGTGCCGTCCACGACCGTGTCGAGCTGACCGCCCACCGCGGTGGCCACGACCGGGGTGGCGCAGGCCATGGCCTCCAGCGGGACGATGCCGAACGGCTCGTACAGGGGCAGCGACAGGACGAGGTCGGCGCTGGACATCAGCCGGGGCACCCGGGCCCGGCCGACCCCGCCGAGCAGGGTCACGCGGTCCAGGACGCCGTACTCAGCGGCGAGGGAGCAGAGGCGCCCGGCCTCGGGGTCGCTGCCGAGCAGGTCGGCCTCGGGTCCGCCCGCGACGAGGAGTTCGGCGTCGGGGACGCCGGCCAGGGCGCGGATGGCCCGGTCGAAGCCCTTGCGGGGCACGAGCCGTCCGACGGCCAGCAGCCGGCGGCGCGCGCCGGGCGGCCGGGGCGGGGCGACGGGGGCGAACTGGTCGGGTTCGACGCCGCAGGGCACGACGCTGATCCGGTCCTCCGGCAGGCCCATGGCCTTCAGTTCGGCCACCTCGTCACGGCACGTGGCGATGATCCGGGCGCACTCGTGACCGATGGCCTCCTCGATGGCGAGCCGTTCGGCCGGGCTGGTGTCGGCGGCACCCTGATAGCGCTTCTTCACGGTGCCGAGCGCGTGGTAGGTCTGCACGACGGGGACGCCGAGGCCCCGGCTGCCGGTCAGGGCGGCCAGGCCGGACATCCAGAAGTGGGCGTGCACCACGTCGGGCGGGCTCGTCGTCCACTGCCGGGCCAGGTGGTGGCCGAACTCTGCCATGTGGGGCAGGAGTTCGTCCTTGGGGACGGGTGCGGGCGGCCCGGCGGGCACGTGCACCACCTGCACACCGTCGATCAGGGTCATCCGGTCCGGCAGGGCCGCCGAGTCCCGCCGGGTGTACACCGTGACCCGATATCCCTTCCTGGCGAGCTGCCGGGCGACCTGCGCCACGTACACGTTCTGCCCGCCCGCGTCCGGTCCGCCGAGCGCGGCCAGCGGGCTGGCGTGCTCGGAGACCATGGCGACGCGCCCGGCCGGGTGCGGATTGCGGCTCATCGGATGACCTCCTTGATCAAGCGTTCCCAGTCGTCCAGGAAGCGCCGCTCCCCGTAGCGGGCCTGTGCCGCGGCCCGGGCCGCCTCGCCGGTGCGGCGGGCGTGTTCCGGTACGGCGAGGAACCTCCGCACGGCGTCCTCCAGTACGTCGAGGCGGTTCGAGACCACCCCGGCGCCTTCGGGTATCGCCTCCCGGGCCTCCGTGGTGTCGAGGGCGACCACGGGCATGCCCAGGAACATGGCCTCCAGCAGGGACAGGCCGAGCGAGGTCCAGCGCACGGGGTGCAGATAGACCCGGCAGCGGGCCATCTCCCGGTGCAGTTCGTGCTGCGGCAGGTCCCGGGCCCGGCAGCGCTCGGGCGGCAGGCCCAGGTGTTCGGCGAGGCCTTCGGTGCGCATCCCGAAGACGTCCAGAGGTACGGACCGGGCGAACCGGGGCAGCAGGTCCGTGCCGGTCGTACGGCCCCTGCGCAGGGGCTCGTTGACCACGACGGCCGCGCGTCGTTCGGTGCCGGTCCACAGCGGGCCGGGGTCGAGGATGCCGTGCTCCACGACCTCCGTCGGGGCCTGGCCGTTGTCCCACATCAGCCGGTTGAAGTGGGTGACGTGGACGACCGGGATCCCGGACTGCCCGGACAGCGGGTGCGGTTGCCGCTCCGGAGACCCGTCGGGGCTGTTGTGCTCGACGTACACGGCGGGCACGTCCACGCCGGGACGGCGGCCGGTCCAGCGCAGGGCCAGGTCGAGTTCGTGCGGCCGTTGCAGCACCATGAGGTCGATCTCGGCGTCCCACAGCTCCTTCGGGGTGCGTTCCCGCACGCTACCGGGCCAGTCCCAGGTCACGGCCCGGCCGAGCCCGTCGGGGCCCCGGTCCTCGGTGACGGGGACCAGGTAGGTGTGCGGGCCCTGCACGAAGGCGGTGAGCCAGGATCCGTGCACGTGCCAGACGAGGATGTTCATGAGTGCCGCTCCTGGATGAGCTTGTGGACCGCGCGCACCACGTCCTGCCCGGTGACCTCGTCCAGGCAGGGGTGGCCGGGCACCGGGCAGGTCAGTGCCCTGGTGTCCGCGCACGGCGCCGACTGGTCGCCGAGCAGGATGACCGGGACGCCGTACGGTGCCCAGCGGGCGGCCGGGACCACCGGCGCGAACAGGGAGACCACGGGGGTGCCGACCGCGGCGGCGAGGTGCGCGGGGCCGGTGTTGGCGCTGACCACGACGTCCGCCATGCGCAGCACCCCGGCGAGGGTGCGCGGGCCGGTCCGGCCGCCGAGGTCCACGGCCAGGTCCCCGCTGACGCGCCGGGTGAGGTCCGTCTCCTCCGGACCGCCGGTGACGACCACGCGGTGCCCGGCGTCGGCGAGCAGCGCGACCGCCTCCTCGCAGCGGTGCGGGCTCCAGGCACGGGCCGGGACGCTGGCGCCGGGGTGCACGACGACGTACGGGCCACGGCCGGTCAGGCCGCTGGTGTCCGGGGGCGGCAGCACCCGCAGCCGGCCGTCGTCCCCGGGCGGTGGCGGGAAGCCCAGGGCGGCGGCGGTGTCGAGGGCCGCCTCGGCCTCGTGGCGACCCGCCGGCCGCCGGTGGCGCACGTCCAGCAGCCGCCCGGGGTGGTCGGTGCTGTCGGCGCCGATCCGGCCGACGCCGGCGAGCCGCAGCAGCAGCGCGGTGGGCAGGGGGCTCTGGTGGAACGAGGTGAGGATCAGGGCGGTGTCGAAGGCCCCGGCGCGCAGCCGCCGGACCAGTGCGTCGATGTCCGCCGGGCGTACCGGGGGCGGGTCGAAGCCCTCCCAGGGCGCCTCCCACACCAGTACGTCGTCGACGGCGGGCAGCAGCCGGGCGGCGTCCGCGCCGCGCGGGCCGCACAGCAGGGTGACGTGGGAGGAGCGGGCGGCGACGGCACGTACGGCGGGGCCGGCGAGCAGCACGTCGCCGAAGCTGTCGAGGCGGACGACGAGGGCTTTCATCGCGACCGCCCGCCGACCGGGACCGTCCTGTCCCCGAGGACCGAGCGCACCGCGGTGAGCACATCGGGGGCGCTCCGGTCGGCGAAACGTTCCACCTCTTGTGCCGCCGTGGCCGCGTTCGGGACCAGCACGCCCCGGGCGCCCGCCGCGTCGGCGGCCAGGACGTCGGCGGCGATGTCGCCGATCACCAGGCACTCGGCGGGCCCGACGCCCAGCCGCGCGGCCGCCGTGAGGATCAGCCCCGGCCGGGGCTTGCGGCACCCGCAGCCGGCGTCCGGGGCGTGCGGGCAGAACACCCAGGTGTCCAGTCCGCCGAGCAGCGCGTCGGCGCGCTCGTTGACGCGCCGCACCTGCCCGGCGGTGAGCAGCCCGCGTCCGATGCCCGACTGGTTGCTGACCACCCCGGTGGCCAGGCCGTGGGAGCGCGCCAGCGCGACGGCCGCGGCGGCGCCCGGAAGCGGCCGCACCCGGTCGGGGTCGCCGTTGTACGGCACGTCGGCGACGAGGGTGCCGTCCCGGTCGAACAGGACGGCGGAGACGGTGCTCACCCGGCGCCCCCCAGGGGTTCGGCGTGCCGGTGGCGGACGACTCCGCGCAGCCAGTGCCGGACGGCGAGGGGCGGGATGAGGACGCTGGTGCCGAGCATCCCGGCGATCTCGCGGGCGGTCCGGGGACCGGGCAGGATGCGGGCGAGGGCGAACTCGGCGGTGCCGAGCGTCCACAGGGCAGCGCAGACGGTCGCGGCGCGGCGGCGGCCGGCCAGGGCGCAGGAGGCGGCGGCGAGCGCGGCACCGGTGACCGCCAGGTGGCGGTGCAGCCGGCCCCGGGGCGCCTGGGCGCGGTCCCACCAGTCGCGGCCGTGCAGCCGGTTCATCAGGGCGTCGTCGGCGTTGCCGCGCTGTGCGGGCAGCGAGGCCCACCAGTGGGCGGCGCGGACCGGGTGCCGGGTGACCCGCTTGCCGCGGCGCAGCGACCAGCCGGCCCGCTGCACCCGCAGGGCGAGGTCGGCGTCCTCCCGGAAGGCCCGCGGGAAGCGTTCGTCGAAGCCGCCGGCCCGGGTGAGCGCCTGGGTGCGGTAGGCCATGTCGGCGGTGGCCCAGGCGGCGTTCTCCAGGCCCTTGGTGTTGCGTTCCCAGTCGGTGGGCCGGCGGTCCAGGGGCAGGGGGACACGCAGCTGCCCCTGGATGCCGCCGACGTCCTCGCCGGCCTCCCGCAGGTCCTCGGCGAGCAGCCGGGACCAGTCCGGCAGCACCTGGACGTCGTCGTCCAGGAAGACCGTCCAGGGCGTACGGACGGTCCGCCAGCCGGTGTTACGGGCGGCGGCCGGGCCCTTGCCGTGGGTGCGCAGGGTCCGTACCCGGTCGAGGAGCTGTCCGGCCGTCTGGAGCGGCAGGTCGCCGTCCGGCTCGGGCCGGTCGTCCACGACGACGACCTCGTGCGGGGGGTGCCCCTCGGCGTCGGCGAGCGCGCGCAGGCACTGGGCGAGGCACGGGCGGCCGATCGTCGGGACGACGACGGTGTAGGCGGGGGCGTCGGTCATGCGAACGCCTTTCCTCGGCGGATCGCGAACGGCCCGAGCACCAGCAGGTCGACGGGGGCGGAGCCGAAGCACTCCAGCGCGTCGCGGGGGTCGTCGACCATGGGCCGCCCGGCGGTGTTCAGGCTGGTGTTGACCACCACGGGCAGCCCGGTGCGCCGCTCGAAGCCGTCGATCACGCGGGCCACCAGGGGCTCCTGGGCCCGGTCCACGGTCTGGATGCGGGCCGTGCCGTCGACATGGACCACGGCCGGGATGCGGGCCTTCCAGTCGGCGGCCACATCGTGCACGAAGAGCATGTGGGGGCTGGGCAGCGGTCCGTCGAACAGTTCGGCCGCGCGTTCGGCGAGCACCATGGGCGCCACGGGCCGGAACTCCTCACGGCCCTTGACGGCGTTGAGCCGCTCCACGTTGTCCGCCCTGCCGGGATGGGCGAGCAGCGAGCGATGGCCGAGTGCCCGGGGCCCGTACTCGCTGCGGCCCTGGAACCAGGCCACGATCCCGTCGGCGGCCAGCGCCTCGGCGGCCGTCTCCGCGATGTCGGCGGGCTCCTCGTACGGTACGGCCGCCCGCTCCAGCCACGCGCGCAGCTCGGCGTCGCTCCAGCCACGGCCGAGCGCGGCGGTCCGCATCGGCTCCACGGTGTCCTTCTGGCCGGCGACGTGCGCGGCCGCGCCCAGGGCCGTGCCGGCGTCTCCGGCGGCGGGCTGCACCCACACGTGCCGGAAGCCGCTCTCCCGCCACAGCCGGGTGTTGGCGACGCAGTTCAGGGCGACACCGCCGGCCATGGTCAAGGCGTCCTCTCCGGTGCGCTCGCGCAGCCACCGGGCCAGGGCCAGCATCGCCTCCTCCAGGCACCGCTGGGCGCTGGCCGCGAGGTCGGCGTGGTCCTGGCTCCAGGCTGCGCCGGCGGGGCGCGGCGGGACGAGGTCGGCCCAGGGCACCGGGCGGGCCCGGAAGCCGCCCCGGTTGTCGGCGTGGACGTACTCGCTCAGCCGGCCGGCGAAGCGGGGGGCGCCGTAGGAGGCGAGCGCCATCACCTTGAACTCGTCGCTGCTGCGCAGGAAGCCGAGGTGCTGGGTGAGGTCCTCGTAGAACAGGCCGAGGGAGTCGGGCAGTTCCTGGGTGGCGAGGACGGTCAGCTCGCGGTCGGTGTAGCGGCCGGCCAGGTGGGAGCCGCACTCGCCGCGGCCGTCCAGGACGAGGACGGCGCAGTCGGGGTACGGCGAGACCGGTCCGGCCGAGGCGGCGTGCGCCACGTGGTGCGGGACGAAGCGGACCTTGGCCGGGTCGAGTCCCGGCAGGGCCTCGGCGAGGAAGTCCGGGGCCCGGCGGGCGTACTGCCGGCGCAGGTGGTCCCAGGGGTCGTGCAGGCCCATCCGCTCGGCGGGCCGGGCGAGGGCCGGGTCGTAGGAGTAGGCGACGGCGTCCAGGTCGGACGGGGTGAGCCCGGCCTGCTCCAGGCACCAGCGGGCCGACTGCTCGGGCAGCTCCCAGGCGGAGAAGGGCACGGGCCGCTTTCCGTGCTTGCGGCGCGAGAACCGCTCCTCCTCCGCCGCCGCCATGACCCTGCCGTCGGTGATCAGGGCCGCGGCGGGGTCGTGGAAGAGTGCGTTGATACCGAGGACGTGCATGCGCTGTCTCCAGGGCGGCGGACGGACGGGGGTCTGGTCAGGAACGCGACGGGGCCTGCTCGCCGTCCGGGGACAGGGCCGCGAAGTAGGCGATGGTCTGCTTCAGGCCCTCCTCCCAGGGGATCTGGGGCGACCAGCCGAGCAGCTCGTGGGCGAGGGTGGTGTCGGGGCGGCGCCGGGCGGGGTCGTCGACGGGCCGGTCGACGAACGCGATCGGTGAGCGGGAGCCGGTGAGGGCGACCACCCGGCGGGCCAGGTCCGCGACGGTGATCTCGTCGCTGCCGCCGATGTTCACCGGCCGCACGGACCGGCTCGCCGCCACCCGCAGGACGCCGTCGACGGTGTCGTCCACGTAGCACAGCGAGCGGGTCTGGCTGCCGTCGCCGGTGACGGTGAGCGGGTCCCCGGCCAGGGCCTGGCAGATGAACGTCGGCACCGCCCGGCCGTCGTGGGCGCGCATCCGCGGCCCGTAGGTGTTGAACAGCCGCACGATCCCGGCGTTCGTGCGCCGGGTCCCGGCGTGCGCGGTGACGAGGGCCTCGGCGAACCGCTTGGACTCGTCGTAGACGCTGCGCGGCCCGACGGGGTTCACGTTGCCCCAGTAGCCCTCGTGCTGCGGGTGTACCAGCGGGTCTCCGTACACCTCGGAGGTGGAGGCGAGCAGGAAGCGGGCGCCGTCGCGTTCGGTGATCCCCAGGGCGTTGCGGGTGCCGAGGCTGCCCACGTCCAGGGTCTGCAGGGGCATGCGCAGGTAGTCGGCCGGCGAGGCCGGACAGGCGAAGTGGAGAACCAGGTCGTACGGGCCGGGCAGCAGCCGTGGGCAATCGGGGGCGCAGACGTCGCAGTGCACGTGGCGGAAACCGGGCCGGCCCTCGAGGTGCGCGACGTTCTCACGGCGGCCGCAGGCCAGGTTGTCGGCGCAGTCGACTTCGACACCTGAATCCAGCAGCCGTTCGCACAGGTGGGAGCCGAGGAAGCCGGCGCCGCCGGTCACGAGGGCGCGCCGCCAGGAGAACGGAGTGTCACCAGTCATGGAGGGCTATTCCTTCGTCCACGTCGTCCGCGCCCCAGAAACGCTTCTGGTCTGGGCGTTCGGCGCGTACCGCGTCCGCCGGCTCCGGCGTCGTCGGCCCGTTTCGGGAAAGAAAGGACAGGGCCCGGGTCCCGCTGATCCGGAGGACCGCCCTGGTCGGCCGCCGCTGGCTGGACGGCACTGGCTGGCTGAGTTCCCCTGCCAGTCGTCTTCACACGTTGATTCCTATTGTCCGGATCGCCGGGTATCCGCGCGACTCCGGTGAGGGCGTACCACGGTGCAGAGGGCTCCGCACGCCGACACTGCCGCCGCCCGCACGACGCCTTCAGAACCTGTCGCCGACCCGCCACCGCTGCCCGCTGCCCGCTGCCGTGGTCGTCACCGCCCGGCTGTGCAGCCTGGTGCCCGCGCGGCGCACCGGCGGGCCGGCCGTCGCCGCCACGGCACTGTTTCCGGGCCGGATGGCCGCCGCCCGCCACTCGATGCGCTGACCGGGCGCGGGTGGGCCGTGTAACGCACGGCGGCCGGGGCACTCGGCGCGGCGACGGCCGGCCGCTCACGGCCGCCGCGATTCTCGCAGGAGGTAACGGACATGGGTCACGGCGGAAACGTCATCCAGGAGCTGACGACCGATCACCGCGAGGTCGAGGAGTTCTTCGGCCGTATCGAGGCGCTGCCGCCCGGCTCCGCGGAACGCAAGAACCTCGCCGACCAGGCCACGATCGAGCTGGTACGCCACTCGGTCGCGGAGGAGGCCTACCTGTACCCGGCGGTGCGCGAGCACCTTGCGGGCGGGGACGCCCTGGCCGACAAGGAACTCGAGGATCACGCCAAGGCCGAGCAGATCATGAAGGACCTGGAGGGCTGTCAGGCGGACGATCCGCGGTTCGACACGCTCATGACGCAGCTGATGAGCGAGATCCGGTCCCATGTGGCCGACGAGGAGCAGAACCTCTTCCCGCAGCTGGAGGCGGCCTGCCCCGCGGACGCGCTGATGGAACTCGGCGACAAGGTCCGGCGCGCGAAAAAAACGGCTCCCACCCGTCCGCACCCGTCGGCGCCGGACACGCCCCCGGCCAACAAGCTGCTGGCACCGGGCACGGGTCTGGTGGACCGGCTGCGCGACGCGATGTCGGGGCGGGGCAAGGAGAGCTGAGCGCACGGCGGTTCGCACGGCCTCCCGGTGCCCGCCCGCCTCGACGGCGGGCACCGGGAGGCCGTGCGCGTGGCGGGAGCCGCCGGCGCGGGCTCAGAGCCAGGGGCCGACCCGGGCGCCCTGCCGGGGCCGGTCGCGGACCGCCCGGCACAGCAGCCGGAACGCCTGGAAGAGGGTCAGCGGCCACAGCAGCGCGAAACACCACAGCAGCGCCACATCCGAGGTACGCATGCCCATGACGGCCACGAACACCGACGCGACCGCGAACAGCAGCACCGCCACCGGCAGCCAGACCCCTCGGCGCGCCGCGGCCATGCGGCGGGCGAACCCGCGGTCCTGCCGGAGATTCGCCTCGATCTGCAGCAGCGCGAGGCGTTCGCGCGGCGACAGCCGGACCTCGTCGTGCATCTCCCACATCTCCCAGTCGTCCACGGCTACGGCACCTCCTCCGCCGGGTCGGCGGCCTCCGTGTCCCCGGGCGCCCGAGTTCCCCCGACGGCCCGGCCGATGCGGTTCGTGCGCCGGACCGGGGGTGCGACGGCGACACCCTTCACATTCCGTAGCGTCGGTGGACGGCCCAGGCGCACCGGCTGCGCCTTCGACGTGCCGCGCTCATCGCGGACCGTGACGAGAAGCGCTTGCACGTGACCTCACCTGGTCCAAGGTCGATACTGCCATTAGCTCTATCGGCGAACCCGGCCCGACGTCGGACCGCGCGGCCCACCCGCAAGGCTCACTAGGAGATACCGATGAGGATGCTGATCAACGTGCCGGAGACGGTCGTGGCGGACGCGCTGCGTGGCATGGCGGCCGCCTATCCCGATCTGAACGTGGACGTGGAGAACCGGGTGATCGTCCGCCGGGACGCGCCCGTGGTCGGGCAGGTCGGGCTCGTGTCGGGCGGTGGATCGGGGCACGAGCCGCTGCACGGCGGGTTCGTCGGCCCGGGCATGCTGTCCGCCGCCTGCCCCGGAGAGGTGTTCACCTCGCCCGTGCCGGACCAGATGGCGCGCGCCGCGGCCGCCGTGGACAGCGGTGCCGGAGTGCTGTTCATCGTGAAGAACTACACCGGCGACGTGCTCAACTTCGACATGGCGGCCGAGCTGGCCGAGGACGAGGGAGTCCAGGTCGCCAAGGTGCTCGTCAACGACGACGTGGCGGTCACCGACAGCCTCTACACGGCCGGGCGGCGCGGTACCGGCGCGACGCTGTTCGTGGAGAAGATCGCGGGCGCAGCCGCGGCTGAGGGGCAGCCGCTGGAGCGGGTGGAGGCCGTCGGCCGCCAGGTGAACGAGAACTCCCGCAGCTTCGGTGTGGCGCTCAGCGCCTGTACGACACCGGCGAAGGGCAGTCCCACCTTCGATCTGCCGGACGGCGAGCTGGAGTTGGGCATCGGCATCCACGGCGAACCCGGCCGGGAGCGGCGCCCGATGATGACCTCCGGGGAGATCGCCGACTTCGCGGTGAACGCGATCCTGGAGGACATGCCCCCGCGCAGCCCCGTGCTCGTGCTGGTCAACGGCATGGGTGCCACCCCGCTGCTGGAGCTGTTCGGCTTCAACGCCGAGGTGCAGCGGGTGCTGAGCGAGCGGGGTGTCGCCGTGGCCCGCACCCTCGTGGGCAACTACGTCACCTCCCTGGACATGGCGGGCGCCTCGGTGACGCTGTGCCAGGTCGACGAGGAACTGCTCAGGCTCTGGGACGCGCCGGTGAGGACCCCGGCGCTGCGCTGGGGGATGTGAGGGCGGACGAGGCGATCACCCTGCCCACCGCGCCGGTCAACAGCCCTACCACGCAAGGAGATCCAGTGCTCGACGCCGATTTCTTCCGCCGTTGGATGACGACGACGGCCGCGTCCGTCGAACGCGAGGCGGACCGGCTCACCGCTCTCGACTCGGCCATCGGCGACGCCGACCACGGCAGCAACCTGCAACGCGGGTTCCGGGCCGTGAAGGCCACCCTGGAGAAGGAGGCGCCGGACACGCCGGGTGCCGTCCTGACCCTGGCCGGGCGGCAGTTGATCTCGACGGTCGGCGGCGCCTCCGGGCCTCTGTACGGCACCCTGCTGCGCCGGACCGGGAAGGCGCTCGGTGACGCCGCCGAGGTCGGCGAGCAGGAGCTGGCAGAGGCGTTGCGCGCGGGCGTGGAGGGGGTGATGGCCCTCGGTGGGGCGGCACCCGGTGACAAGACCATGCTGGACGCCCTGGTGCCGGCCGTGGACGCGCTCAGGGACGGCTTCGCCGCGGCACGGGCCGCCGCCGAGGAGGGCGCGGTGGCCACCACCCCGCTGCAGGCCCGCAAGGGCCGGGCGAGCTATCTCGGCGAACGCAGCATCGGTCACCAGGATCCGGGGGCGACCTCGTCGGCGCTGCTGATCGCCGCGCTCGAAGAAGCGGCAGTGGCGGCGGAGGGCTGACCGTGAGCGCCGACAAGCTGGTCGGGATCGTACTGGTGTCGCACAGCGCGGAGGTCGCCGCCTCGGTGGCCGAGCTGGCGAAGGGTCTGGCGGGCGGGGCCACGGCGGTGCCCGTGGCCCCCGCGGGCGGTACGGAGGGCGGGGGGCTCGGCACCAGCGCCGAGCTGATCTCGGCCGCGGCCGCCGCGGTCGACCGGGGGGCCGGGGTGGCACTGCTCACGGACCTCGGCAGCGCCGTGCTGACCGTGAAGGCGCTTCTCGCCGAGGGCGACGAACTGCCGGACGGGGCGCGGCTGGTGGACGCCCCGTTCGTCGAGGGCGCGGTGGCGGCGGTGGTCACCGCGGCCGCGGGTGGCGACCTGGACGCGGTCGTGGCCGCGGCCACGGAGGCCTACGGCTACCGGAAGGTGTGACGCCTCGGGGTGCCCGCCTCGACGGCCCGGGAAGCGTGGCCCCCTCGGGTGCCGTTCCCGTCGACGCGGGCGGCATGGCCCCTCCGGGTCCCGTTCCCGTCGGTGCGGGCGGTGTGCCCCCTCCGGGTGCCGTTCCCATGGGTGCGGCCGGTCATCTGTTCACCAGGAACAGCCTGGCCAGCCGCTGCCCCGCCGCCACCGCCGCCGCATGGTCCTCGATGGGGTGCACACGGGAGTCCTTGAAGACGATGTAGGTGACTCCGGAGGCCACGCCGCCGTCGCTCGGGTCGGGCCGGATGCCGAGGGCCCGCGCGGTGGCGTAGGAGGCCTCGCCGATGATGTCGCGCGGACCGGTGTCGCCGACGACGGCGTACCGCACCTGTCCCCGGTAGACGACCGCGGCGACCGAACCGCCCCGGACGCCGGACGCGTGGGGGTTCCAGATGCGGCTCGGGGGCGGGACGACGATGTAGGGCAGCTTCTCGGCCTTCAGATGGCGGCCGTCCGACTGCTGGAAGGCGGTGGTGGCGGCGAACAGCGGGTCGGTACGGCGATTGCAGCGGGCGGTGGACTGCCCGTCGCAGTCGATGTCCATGTCGGCCTTCCAGTAGACGGCGTCCCGGGTGCCGCACACGGGCACGGTCGCGGGGCCGTCGGCGTCGGTGCGGTACCGGCCGCGGGAGACCTGGGTGCACTCGCCCAGTCCGGCCAGCAGGTCGGCGGCGGCGACAGCGCCCTCGCCGCGGGCCGCTGGCTCTTCCCGGGGCGGGAGGGCGGCGGCCGGGGCGGGCAGCCCCGCCGGCGCGAGCAGGACGGCACCGGCCGCGGCCAGCATCAACGTCGGAACACGCACAGGCACGATGAGGGACCTCTCCTCGGGGACGCGGGAACAACCAGGCCACTGTGGTGCGCGTCGGGTCACCCGGCCATCAGGCCCGCACCGAAGGGGCCGGATGGAGCACGTTTCTGACACCCCATGAGGGGACGCGGTGCCTGGCCGGGACGAGGAGGGGACAACAGGGGCCGGGGATCCGGGCCGCTCTCGGCCCGGATCCCCCGGCCGCCCGCGTCGGCGCGGGTTCGGCGACGACAGCGTGTCCGCGCCACAGGCGTGAACTCCCCTGCCTTCTCGGGTAGTTCAGCCGTAGGGAGGCCCAGCATACGTAAGGCTCCCGGTGGCCACCAACGGGCCCCCTCGCACGGGCACCGGCACCTGCGGGCCGGCCGCCCTCGACGCCGGCCCGCCGGAGCCGTGCACGCAGCCCTCTTGATGAGCCGGCATCGGCCGGGCCATATTGGTCCGGACCTTTGCCGTGATGCCGATGCCGTCCCCGGGGAGGCAGAACCGTGCGACGCGCTCCCCTTCCGCTCGTGCTGGTCTGCGCGGCTCTGCTGCTGGTCGCGTCCTGCGGCTGGGGCCGGGCCGCCGACGGCGACGAGGGCCGGGCACCCGGTGCCCCGACCGGGGTCACCGCGGCTGCGGGCAGCGCCACCAGCGTGCACGTGATGTGGAACGCGGTCCCGGACGGCCCCGGTGTCCGCTCCTACGAGGTATATCGCGGCACCACGAAGGTGAAGGAAGTCCCGGGTTCGCAGCACATGGTGGACGTCACCAGGCTCAGGCCGTCCACCATGTATGCCTTCACCGTCCGGGCCCGGGATACGGACGGGCGTCTCGGTCCGCCGAGCCTGGCGGTCCGGGCGCGGACACCGGCCGCCGCGGCGGCGGACCACTCGGCGCCGACCCGGCCGCCGCAGCCCGCCGGGCGCGCCGTCGGCAGCCGTGCCGCCCAGTTGTCCTGGGGCGCGTCCCGGGACGACCGGGGCGTGGTGTCGTACGAGGTCTACCAGGGCGGGGCGAAGATCCACAGCGTCGGCGGGAACCAGACCGCCACCGTGGTCACCGGGCTGCGCCCCGGCACCGCATACGTCTTCACGGTGCGGGCCCGGGACGCCGCCGACAACCTCTCCCCCGCGAGCGGCCCGGTCCGGCTCACGACCCCGGGCACCGACGACGGCCGGGACACCGCGCCCACCGGCTTCACCGCCACGACCCACCGGGCCGACGGGGCCCACTACATCGATCTGTCCTGGGTTCCGCCGCGCACGGACGGCGTGATCACCGAGTACCAGATCCGCCTGGACGGCGCCGCGGCGACCTCGCTGGTGTGGGGCGGCACCCCGCCGCGCGGCCGGGCCCGCTACAGCTTCTACGCGGGCGAGGTCGCCGGGGAGGAACACCGGGTGCGGCTGCGGGCGCGGCTGCCGGACGGGACATGGGGCGGCTGGTCGGCGGAGCGTACGGTGACCACGGGCGGCTGACGGACGCATCACGTCGGCGTGTCGCCTTGCGCCGGACGAAGGAATCCGTCACCTGTCCGGGTGCCTCCCGGGTGCGGCCGAGCCCGGGACCGCGTTGGCTGCGGTGGAGGCAGCACGGACGTTTCCCGACCCTTGGCGGCGCATGGGACGTACCGCCGACCGTGCCGCCGGAGGCCAGCCCATGCACACCTCGCGACTCCTCCTCCGTTCCGGCCTTACCCTGGCGGCCGCCGCCACGCTCCCGGCCGCGCTCGCCGGGCCGTCCGCCGCGGTCTCGGGCATCTCCGTCAGCACGACCGGGTCCACCGTCTCGGTGGTCACGAGCGCGTGCAGCCAGATCAACGGCGCCTGGGGCACCGCGGCCCTGCTCACCAGCCGTCAGGCGAGCTTCGCCCAGGGCCGGCAGGTCGCCCTGTCGGGCACGACCGTCAGCCAGTCCGCGGCCTGGACCGGGGTGAGCCCGGGGACCTACACCGTGGCCGTGCTCTGCTCCAGCGGGGTCACGGCGGGCAGCCAGTCGGTGATCGTCTCGGCGCCCGCGACGACCCCGAGGGCCCCGACGATCTCGGCGACGTCCACGGCCGCGCCCTCGCGGGGCGTGGCGGGCGGGCTGGGTGGTGCCGTCCGCGACTACGGCCCGCTGACGCTGGGCGTCGGCGCGGCCCTGGTCGGCGCCGGTGTCGTTGCCACGGGCTGGTTCCTGCGCCGCCGCTCGAAGCCGTACCGGCTCTGAGCGG
Source organism: Streptomyces sp. NPDC031379 (assembly GCF_055569615.1). NCBI lineage: Bacteria > Bacillati > Actinomycetota > Actinomycetes > Kitasatosporales > Streptomycetaceae > Streptomyces > Streptomyces sp. NPDC031379. The sequence goes on from NZ_JBVIIT010000003.1 coordinate 186,316, forward strand.
CCGCCGCACCGGCCGCGGGCGGCGGCCGTTCGGCCCCGGCCGTGCCGCCGGCGGCGACACGCCCCTGCCGCCCCGTGCCGTCCCGGCCGGCCCCTCAGCCCCCGGCCGGGTCGCTGCCCGCCGCTTCCCCGTCGGGCAGTTCGGCGAACTCCGTCAGGGCGTGCGTGAGCCACCGGGTCCAGAAGGTCTCCAGATCGATGCCCGCCCGCAGGACCAGATGGCGCAGCCGGTCCTGCGGGGCGTCCCGGCCCGGCGGGAAGTCGCGCTCCTCGATCTCCTGATACTCGGCCAGCTGCCGCCGGTGCAGCTCCAGATGGCGGCGCAGATCGCTCTCCAGGCCCGCGGTGCCGACCACGGCCGCCGCGCGCAGCCGCAGCAGCAGCACGTCCCGCTGGGGCTTGGGATCCTGCCCGGCGGCGGTCCACCGGGCCAGTTCGGCGCGGCCCGCGGGCAGGACCTCGTAGCTCTTCTTCTGCCCACGGGCCGGCTGCTCGGCCGAGAGCGCGCGGATGAAGCCCTCGGCCTCCAGCTTTCCCAGCTCGCGATAGATCTGCTGATGCGTCGCGGACCAGAAGTACCCGATCGACTTGTCGAACCGGCGGGTCAGCTCCAGCCCCGACGACGGCTTTTCCAGCAGGGCGGTGAGGATCGCGTGCGGGAGTGACATGGACTCATCCTAGGGACGCGCGCCCCGGCCCTACAGCGCCGCCGCCAGCTCGGTGCCCTGCTTGATGGCCCGCTTGGCGTCCAGCTCGGCCGCCACGTCGGCGCCGCCGATCAGATGGGCGCTGCGCCCGGCGGCGACCAGCTCCTCGTAGAGGTCGCGGCGCGGCTCCTGGCCGGTGCACAGCACCACGGTGTCGACCTCCAGGACCGTGCTCTCCTCGCCGACGGTGATGTGCAGGCCGGCGTCGTCGATCCGGTCGTAGCGCACCCCGGGGACCATGGTGACGCCCCGGTGCTTCAGCTCGGCGCGGTGGATCCAGCCCGTGGTCTTGCCGAGCCCGGCGCCGACCTTGGTGGTCTTGCGCTGGAGCAGGTGGACGGTGCGCGGCGGGGCCGGCCGCCGCGGGGCTGCGAGGCCGCCCGGCTCCCGGTAGTCCATGTCGACGCCCCAGTGCCGGAAGTAGGTCTCCGGGTCCTCGCTCGCCTTGTCGCCGCCGTCGGTGAGGAACTCGGCGACGTCGAAGCCGATGCCGCCGGCGCCGAGGACGGCGACGCGGTCGCCGACGGGGGCACCGTCGCGCAGGACGTCGAGGTAGCCGAGGACGCGGGGGTGGTCGGCGCCGGGGATGTCGGGGGTGCGCGGGGTGACGCCGGTGGCGACGACGACCTCGTCGTAGTCCGCCAGGTCGCCGGCCCCCACCCAGGTGTCCAGGCGTACGTCCACGCCGTGCGCGTCGAGCTGGTGGCGGAAGTAGCGCAGGGTCTCGTCGAACTCCTGCTTGCCGGGGACCTTGCGGGCGACGTTGAGCTGGCCGCCGATCTCGCTCGCGGCGTCGAACAGGGTGACGGCGTGGCCGCGCTCCGCGGCGGAGACCGCGCAGGCGAGTCCGGCCGGGCCCGCGCCGACGACCGCGACGCGCTTGCGCAGCCGGGTCGGGGAGAGCACCAGCTCGGTCTCGTGGCAGGCGCGCGGGTTGACCAGGCAGGAGGTGATCTGCCCGCTGAAGGTGTGGTCGAGACAGGCCTGGTTGCAGCCGATGCAGGTGTTGATGGCCTCGGGCGTCCCCGCGGCGGCCTTGGCGACGAAGTCGGGGTCGGCGAGCATCGGGCGGGCCATGGAGACCATGTCGGCGTGCCCCTCGGCGAGCAACTGCTCCGCCACCTCGGGGGTGTTGATCCGGTTGGTGGTCACCAGCGGGACGGACACCTCGCCCATGAGCTTGCGGGTGACCCAGGTGTAGGCGCCGCGCGGCACGGAGGTGGCGATGGTGGGGATGCGGGCCTCGTGCCAGCCGATGCCGGTGTTGATGATCGTCGCCCCGGCGGCCTCGACGGCCTTGGCGAGGGTGACGACCTCTTCCAGGGAGGAGCCGCCCGGGACCAGGTCCAGCATGGACAGGCGGTAGACGATGATGAAGTCCTCGCCGACGGCCTCGCGCACCCGCCGGACGATCTCGACCGGGAAGCGCATGCGGTTCTCGTAGGAGCCGCCCCAGCGGTCCTCGCGCCGGTTGGTCTGCGCGGCGATGAACTCGTTGATGAGGTAGCCCTCGGAGCCCATGATCTCGACGCCGTCGTAGCCGGCCTGCCGGGCGAGGCGGGCGGCACGGGCGTAGTCGTCGATGGTCCGCTCGACCTCGGCGTCGGTCAGCTCGCGGGGGACGAAGGGGCTGATCGGGGCCTGCAGCGCGCTCGGGGCTACCAGGCCCTGGTGGTAGGCGTACCGCCCGAAGTGCAGGATCTGCAGGGCGATGCGGCCGCCCTCGCGGTGCACGGCCTCGGTGACGGTCCGGTGCTGCGCGGCCTCCGCCTCGGTGGTGAGCTTGGCGCCGCCCTCGTACGGCCGGCCCTCGTCGTTGGGCGCGATGCCGCCGGTGACGATGAGCCCGACCCCGCCGCGGGCGCGGGCCGCGTAGAACGCCGCCATCCGCTCGAAGCCGTGCTCGGCCTCTTCCAGGCCGACGTGCATCGAGCCCATGAGCACGCGGTTGGGCAGCGTGGTGAAGCCCAGGTCGAGCGGGGTCATCAGGTGCGGGTAACGGCTCATCGGGCCCTCCGTGCGCGGTGTCGTCGCCTCTTGTTGTAGAGGAAGCCCGACGCTTTATGCAACTAGTTGCACAACCGCGCGGGGGTGACTCCAGCCACTCCCTGCCTACTGGTCGGCCACGGCCTGACGCGGTACGCCCCGGCCGGCGGGGAGCCGGCCGGGGCGTACCGCCCTTCCACCGCGCGGTCAGCGGCTGTCCAGGAGGAGGTGCAGATCCCTCTCCTGGTCGCCGGAGGCCGCGCAGGTCTCCTGCACGGTGAACATCGAGTCCAGGGTGGTGCGGAACCGGTTGACGGCCCAGTAGCCGCCCTGGATGTCGGCCTGAACGGACGAGCCGAGGTGGACCGGCGGGCAGCCCTGCCCATGGGCGTCCGCGACGTCGTACGTGCCGAGCCACACCATAGGGCGCGTCGCGTGGAGCTGCTGGGGCTCCTCGTCCGCGCCCCGGTCGGAGGCGAAGCAGGACCCGAGGGCGTCGAAGACGAGGCGGGCATCCTCCTTGGAGCCGCTGATCTCCACCGTGACGGTTTCCGGATGCGACCGCTCCGTGTGTGCCATTGATCGCTCCTTTCGTGGCCGCGCTGCGGTGGAACGGGGTACCCCGCCGAACCGCGTCCATCCTCAGGAAAGCACCACCGGCGGACGAGCACACCTCAGCTGCGGGTGAACTTGTACGTCTTGCTGTCCGTCAGCACGCAGAAGCCGGGCGACACCACGATGACCCGCAGGACGCCCGTGCGCCGGTCGTAGTCGATGCCCTCCGCCTCGAAGCCGCCCGAGCACGAACTGCGCAGCGGCAGCTGGCGCAGGGCCGTGACGTGCCCGGAGACGTTCGCGGAGCCGTTCGGGGCCGCCGAGAGGTCGATCTGGAGCAGCGGCTTGGTGATGCCGAAGAGGCTGCCGTCGGGGTCGTCCGAGGAACACAGCAGGGTCGTGGGGCCGGAGAAGTCGCAGCCCTGGACGTCGCGGACGGCATGGTCGAGGTCGACGGCCGAGGCCTGCGGGAGGTCGGCCGCGGGCGAGGTGCCCGGATGGACCCCGGGGGTCGGGAAGACCAGCAGCCGGGTCATCGTGCCCCATTCCCCCGCGAGCATCCACTGGCCGTCGGGCGAGACGGCGACCCAGGAGTTGTTCAGGGCCTCACCGGGACCGAGCGTGTGGACGTACTCCGACCAGGTACCGCCGGGCGCCTGCACACGGAACATCTTCGCGTTGCCGGAGTCCCGCTGATAGGGCTCGATGTAGTAGCCGTCGTACGAGGCGTCGGGGTCGCCGACGTGGTTCCAGCCGCGGCTGGAGACCCCGAGGGGGATGGTGCCGATGCCGGTGTAGTGGTTGGGGCTGCCGGCCGGCACCTCCACCGAGGTCAGGCCCTGGCTCTCGGTGAGCGGGTCGGCGCGGTCGGAGCCGGTCTCGCTCCACGCGTCGGCCGCCGAGGCGGGCGTGGGTGCGGCGAGGGACACGACGGCGAGGGTGACGAGTCCGGCGAGGACTGCGTGACAACGTTGCCGGGCGGGCGCGGGCATGGCCGACTCCTCGGAGGGGGGCGGGGGCACTCGGTCGGCGGACAGTCTGGCGTGGCGCGATAGTCATGTACAGGCCAATGCAGCAACATGAGCGTGAACTCTCACGGCCCACGGGACCGGCCGGTACGGTCTGCGCGGGAGGACCCCGCACCGGATGCTCCACCCGTGGGGCTTCGGCGGACGTCCGCCGCCGTGTTGAGGGATGGTGGAGGTAGACGGCCAAGGCCTCGGAGAGTCGGTGTGAGCGCGGTAGAACAAGGGGAGTCGGCACGGGGGACGGCGTGCCGTGCGGACGGGCGAAGGCGGTGCGTGGCATGAGTGCAGCCGAGGCTCCGGTGGCCGAGGGCGGCGAGCCCGCGCGCGGACCGGTGCGGCCGGGCGGCCTGCTGGACGTGCTGGGCGTCGCGTCGGTGGTGCTGGACACCGACGGGCGGATCGTGCTGTGGAGCCCGCAGGCGGAGGAGCTGTTCGGATACACCGCGCAGGAGGCCCTGGGCCAGTACGCCGCCCGGCTGATGGTGCACGAGCGGCACATCCAGCTGGTGGGCAGGCTCTTCTCCGACGTCATGCGCACCGGCCAGAGCTGGGCCGGCGGCTTCCCGGTCCGGCACAAGGACGGCAGCACCCGCCTGGTGGAGTTCCGCAACATGCGGCTGCTGGACGACCGCGGCGACGTGTACGCGCTCGGGCTCGCGGCCGACCAGTCGACCGTACGGCGGCTGGAGCAGGACGTGGCGCTGTCCGAGCGCATGGTGAAGCAGTCACCGATCGGATACGGCGTCCTGGACACGCGACTGCGGTTCGTCTCGGTCAACCTGGCGCTGGAGAAGATCAACGGCGTGCCGGTCGCGGAACACGTGGGCCGGACGCTGCGCGAGGCGCTGCCACTGGTGGACGCCGACGCCCTGGAGGCCGCCGCCCGGCGGGTACTGGAGACGGGCGTGCCCGTGATCGACGACACGCTCGTCGGCCGTACCCACGCCGACCCCGACGAGGAGCGCACCTGGTCGCACTCGCTGTACCGGCTCGAGGACGCCATGGGCAACGTGCTCGGGGTGGCGGTCTCACTCGTCGACATCACCGAGCAGTACCGGGCCTCCGTGGAGGCGGAGGCCGCCAGGCGCCGGCTCGCGGTCATCGCCGACGCCTCCGCCCGGATCGGTACGACGCTCGAACTGGAGCGCACCGCCAGCGAGCTGGCCGAGGTCGCCGTACCGGAACTGGCGGACGTGGCGGCCGTGGACCTGCTGGACGCCGTGGTGGAGGGCCGGCCCAGCACGCTCGGCCCCACGGAGCCCGCGGTGATCCGGGCACTCGCCCTGCGCCCGGAGGAGGACACGGAAGCCGTACGGGCCGCCGACCCGCCCGGCCGGATCGCCCGGTACGCGCCCGACCGATTGGTCACCGAGTGCGTGCGTACGGGCGAGGCGGTGCTGGTGCCGCAGGTGAAGGACGACGACCTGCCGCGCATCGCCCGCTCGCCCGACGCGGCCGTGCTGCTGGGCCGGGCGGGCCTGCACTCGTACCTCGCGGTCCCGCTGATCGCGCGCGGCGAGGTGCTGGGGGCGCTCGACCTCAAACGCACCCGCAATCCGGCGCCGTTCGGCGAGGACGACGTGCTGCTGGCGCGGGAACTGGCGGCCCGCGCGGCCGTGCAGATCGACAACGCGCGCTGGTACCAGAACGCCCGCAACACCGCCCTCACCCTGCAGCGCAGCCTGCTGCCCAGTCATCCGCCGGTCACCACCGGACTCGAGGTGGCCTCCCGCTACCAGCCGGCGGGCGCCACCAGCGAGGTCGGCGGCGACTGGTTCGACGTCATCCCGCTGGAGGGCGGGAAGACCGCGCTCGTGGTGGGCGACGTGATGGGCAGCGGCATCAGCGCGGCCGCCACGATGGGCCGGCTGCGTACCGCGACCACCACGCTGGCCGCGCTCGACCTCGACCCGGCCCTGCTGCTGGAGCACCTGGACAAGACGACCTCGGCCCTGGACCACTCCATCGCGACCTGCGTGTACGCCGTCCACGACCCGCATCTGCGCCAGTGCCGGATCGCCAACGCCGGGCACCTGCCGCCGGCCCGGGTCCGGCCCGGCCGCCCGGCCGAGCTGCTCGACCTGCCGACCGGGGTGCCCCTCGGCGTGGGCGGGATCGAGTTCCGCACCGTCACCGTCGACTTCGAGCCCGGCGACGAGCTGGTGTTCTACACCGACGGCCTGGTGGAGACCCGTCGTCACTCGCTGGACGAGCGCCTGGACTTCCTGCTGTCCCTGCTCGACGACCCTCAGCGCCCGCTGGAGGAGGCCTGCGACCTGCTCCTGCGCACGCTGCACCACCCCGACAACCACGACGACGTGGCCCTGCTCATCGCCCGCGCGCAGCAGCTGCCGTAGGGCATCTACTGCCGAACGCCGATCACCACGTGCGCGTACAGCTCCTCCGACACCGCCAGACGGGTCGTCAGACCCGCCTGGGTGAACACCTCCACGGCGGTCGCCGCCTGGTGCTCGCTCGTCTCGCTCAGGAGGCAGCCGCCGGGCGCCAGCCAGCCGGCGGCCCCGGCGGCCACCCTGCGCAGCACGTCGAGGCCGTCCGCGCCGCCGTCCAGGGCGGCCCGCGGCTCATGCTCGCGGGCCTCGGCCGGCAGCAGGGGCACCTCATCGGTGGGGACGTAGGGCACGTTGGCCGTCAGGATGTCGACGCGGCCGCGCAGACCGGCGGGCAGGGCGTCGTACAGGTCGCCCCGGTGGGCTCGGCCGCCGAAGGCGGCGAGATTGCGGCGGGCACAGCGTACGGCGGCGGGGTCGATGTCGGCCGCGTGCACCTCGGCACCGTCCAGGGCAGCGGCCAGGGCCGCGCCGAGTGCGCCGGAACCACAGCACAGGTCCACGACCACCCCCGCCCGCGGCGCCGTGGCCAGCGCCTGGTCGACGAGGAACTCGGTACGGCGGCGGGGAACGAACACCCCGGGTTCCACGGTGATGCGCAGGTCGTGGAACCGGGCCCAGCCGAGAACCTGTTCGAGGGGAAGCCCGGCGACGCGCCGATCCACCATAGAGGTGAGTTCCTCCACGGTCTCGGCGGTCGCGAGCAGCAACTCCGCCTCGTCCTCGGCGAAGACGCACCCGGCGGCGCGCAGCGCGGCCACGACGGCAGCGGGAGAAACGGGGAAGACCGAGGAATCGGCGGGCGGAAAGGACGGAGGGGGCAGGGAGGGCATGGAGGCCGGAAGCCTTTCGGGAGCGCGAGGACCGAGGGCGCTCCCGCGGTGTCACCGCTGCCGGTGTACCGCGCCGTCACGAGGAGAGAGCACCCCAGCTGACACAGCGGTGATGGGTCTCACCTCCTCGCCGTCGGGGCCGCGGGAGTCCGCGACCGGACGGCCAGCATACCCCAACGGCCCCAACGGCCCCAACGGCCCCAACGGCCCCAACAGCCCCAACAGCCCGTCGGCCGCGTGCAGGACGGCATCACGGCACGCCGAGGAGTGTACGAACGTACCTTCAGAGCGTACGATCGTACGCATGGCGTCGGACTACTTCGCGGACGACCCCCGCACCCACCTGGAGCGCATGCTCGCGGGCGACCTCTACATCGCCGACGACCCCGAGATCGCCGGCAGACAGCAGCGCGCCAGGCGGCTCGCCGCGCGCTACCAGGCCGCCTACCTCGAGGACCCCGCCACGGCCCGGCCGGTCCTCGAGGAACTGCTCGGCTCCGCGGGCGAGAACGTCGACGTGCGCCCGCCGCTGTACGTCGACTACGGCAGCAACATCACCATCGGTGCCCGCACCTTCGTCAACTACCATCTGACCGCCCTGGACGTCGCCCGGATCAGCATCGGCGAGGACTGCCAGATCGGCCCCAACGTCCAACTGCTCACCCCCACCCACCCCGTGGAGCCCCGGCCCCGGCGCGACAAGCTGGAGGCCGCCCTGCCCATCACCGTCGGGGACAACGTCTGGCTCGGCGGAGGCGTCATCGTCTGTCCCGGTGTGACCATCGGCGACAACAGCGTCATCGGCGCCGGCTCGGTGGTGACCAGGGACATCCCCGCGAACGTCGTCGCCGTCGGCAACCCCGCCCGGCCGGTCCGCGACCTCTGAGGCACTGAGGCGCGTCACCGATGGCCACCGGACACACCGACCCGCAGCGGCGCGAGCGCATCCTCGCCGCCACCCTCGACCACATCGCCGAAGAAGGCGTCGCGGGTGTCTCCCACCGCAAGATCGCCACGCGGGCCGGTGTCCCGCTCGGCTCGATGACCTATCACTTCACCGGCATCGACGAGCTGCTCCGCGAAGCCTTCACCCGCTTCGCGGACCACATCGTGACCGTCTTCGAGCAGCACCTGGACCGCGCCGCCGGCGCCGACGAGGCGCGCGAGGCCGTCACCGACCTCGTCCACACGCTCTCCGAAGGTCCCCAACGCGACCTGATCCTCACTCAGGAGCTGTACACCCTCGCCGCCCGGCGCCCGGAGTACCGGGAGCTGACCCAGGCGTGGATGCTCCGCAGCCGGCACCTCCTGGAGCGGCACTTCGACCCCGGCACCGCCCGCCAGCTCGACGCGCTCATCGAAGGGCTCACCCTCCACCGAGCCCTCGACGGCGCACCGCACAGCCGGGCACTCACCCGCGAGGCGGTCAGGCGCGTCACCACCCCCGCCCGGCGGCGGCCTGCGCGCGGCCCGTAGGGGCACGGTCAGACGCCGACCGTCTCCTCGACCTCTTCCTCGGCGTCCTCCTCGGCCGCCCGCTCGGCGTCCCGCTCGGGCCTTGCCTCGGTCTCGGTCGCGGGCTCGGGACGGGCGGTGGCCGGCCGGGCCCGACGGGTGCCCTCGTACAGGGCCGCTAGCGCGGTCACGACGAGGCCGGCGAGCAGCCAGACCACGAGGGTCCACGCGTTGCGCGCCAGGCCGTCGTTGTCGAAGTACAGCAGGCTGCGGATGCCCTCGACGAAGCCTGCGCCGTTCCAGAATGCGTGCAGGGTGCCGAAGAAGCCGTTCTGCAGCTCGGGCCGGAACAGGCCGCCGGAGCTGGTGAAGTTCAGCATCACGAACAGCACCATCATGGTCAGCGTGGTCCAGCGCTTGAGGAAGGTGTGCAGGCCGACGCCGACGAAGAGGACGCCCGCCGAGTACAGCCAGGCCATGCCCCACACGCCCGCGAGGTCGTGGTGCGCGAGATGGAACACCGGACCGGCGAGCAGCACGCCGATGCCGCTGACCACGGCGGAGACGCCGAGGGCGAGCAGCGCCCGCACCCGCATCGCGAGGGCGGCACCCGCGGCGCCGAGGGCGGCGACCGAGGCGTAGGAGCCGATGCTGAGCGCGATCAGCAGGAAGAACAGACCCTGGCCGGTGGGGTCGTCGGCGACCGGCGGCGCCACGTCGGTGACCTTCAGCGGGTCGCCCTGCTGCTCGGCGACCGGTGTGAACACCTTCTCGACGGCCATCGCGCCCATGTCGGAGGCGGCGCGGGCCACGAGCAGCTCGGGCGCCTTGGCGCTCGGCACATAGGCGCCGGTCACCTCCCGGGACTCGAGCAGGTCGACGGCCTCGGCGCGGGTGGCGACCGTCCGCACGTCGAGCTTGTCCCCCGCGGTGTCCTTCACCGTCTGTGCGAAGACCTTGGCCTGCGGGGCGGTGCCCACGACGGCGACGGGCAGGTGGTGCGGCTCGGGGGTGACGAAGGCCCCCATGTACGCGAGCCCCATGCCTATGCACATCAGCAGCGGGGTGATCAGGTGCGTGAGCACGTGGCGCAACGCCGGTGACCTCATCGCGCACGACCTCCAATGGTTGGCTTATACAACTTTCAGTTCAAGTTGTACTATACAACTAGAACGCCGGAGGAGGTAATCCCGTGAGTGCAGCGCAGTCGGCCGTCGAGACGATCCAGCGCGAGATGACGATCTTCGCCCGCCGGGCCCGCGCCTCGGCGGGACGCATGCATCCCGAACTGTCGCTGGTGTCGTACACCCTGCTCGGACACCTGGAGGAGCAGGGCGGCTGCCGGGCGACGGACCTGGCGGCCCACTACGCCCTGGACAAGTCCACGGTGAGCCGGCAGGTCGCCGCACTGGAGCGGGCCGGGCTGATCGAGCGGCGGCAGGACCCGGAGGACCACCGGGTCCAGGTGCTGCATCTCACGGAGGCCGGCCAGGAGATCCTCGCCCAGGTCACCCGCAGCCGCCGCACCGCCTTCCAGGAGCGGCTCGCGGACTGGCCGGAGGAGGACCTGGTGCGCTTCGCGGCCTACCTGGAGCGCTACAACGCGGGACCGGCCTCCCCCGACTCGGACTGAGCTTCCGGGACGGCGGGCGGGGGGAGGGTGCGGTCCCCCCCCGCCGGAGGAGCGAGACGCCACCGGCTGCGGCGCACCATCGGAAGCGCGGGTGCGGTGTGGCGCCGGATGTGCAGGTGCCGGGCCCCAGGGGCGTTTCGCATGGTGTGGTCCCGGGCAGCGAGGAACGCCCGGTGGCGGCCCAGCCGGAAACCCAGACAACGGAGCGGCCGGAGCCACTAGAGGAGCGGGGCGCCCCCCCACCGGAGGCCCAGCCCGCGACGCACCACCGGAACCACCGGACGCTCAGGTGCGCTGGACCACCCCAGGCACTCGCCCGGCACCGCACCCGGACTGCCGGGCGCAGCCGGAAGCCGAGGGAAGGGTGCGGCCTGGGCCGGCAGGGGAGCGGGAGATTCTCCGCCGCGGGCCCGGGCTGCGAGAGGGGACCGCGGACGCCGGTGCGGTGCGCCGCCCGAGGCATGCGTTGCGATCCCCCGCCCAAGGCGGTCACGTGGCGGGGTGCCCGGGGTGTGCGACCGCGGTGCGAGGGGCGTTACGGCACCGGTACCGCGGGGCGGCCGTCCGGCAGACGTTCGGGTGCCCGGGCCGCCAGGAACGCCGTGTGGCGGCGCAGCCGGAAGCCGAGGGACTCGTACAGCCGGATGGCGGTGCCGTTCTCGGCGCTCGTGTGCAGGAACGGCGTCTCGCCACGCTCCCGGACGCCGTGGGCGACCGCGAGGATCAGGCGGGTGGCCAGCCCCTCACCGCGGAACGCGGGGTCGGTGCAGACGGCGCTGATCTCGGTCCAGCCCGGCGGGTGCAGCCGCTCCCCCGCCATGGCGATCAGCCGGCCGTCCCGGCGGATGCCGAGGTAGGTGCCGAGTTCGACCGTGCGCTGCAGGAACGGCCCCGGCCGGGTGCGCGCCACGAGGTCCAGCATGTCGGGTACGTCCGCCGGGCCGAGACGGACCGCCTCCGCGTCCGGCGCCGCGGCCAGGCCGTCGTCCACGAACTGCACGCCGGTCATCCGGAAGGTGATCTCCCAGCCCTCCGGCACCTCCCCACGGAAACCGGGCAGCGGAACCTCGGTTCCGGGACCGGCCAGCGCGGCGAGGTCCGCCCAGTCCTGCGCGTCCGGTTCGTCGGGCAGCGCGAGCCATGGGGAGACGTCGACCGGGTAACGCAGCACCCGGCCGCGCCGCTCGGCGAAGTGGGCGTGCGGGCCGGTCAGGGAGGCGAGGGCCGGGTTGTCGAGGACGTGCGGGGCGGCGGCGGCCGGGCCGCGGGCGCCGGAACTGCTCGTGAGGCTCACGCGGCCACCTCGATCACGGTCCTGCGGGCGTTGGCCTTGGGCATCCTCTTCCCTCACTTCTCTCGCGCTGTCACCGGCGCACCGGAGCCGGCACTGAGCGCCAAGGAGGAGCACCGGGCCGGTATTCCCCCTCCCTCGGAGTGTTCATACGGCCGCAACGATCGGGCTGATGACCAGGGACAGAGCACCCGGAACGACAGCGTACGGTTGAAGCATGAACGTCACGCGAGGCTTCACGGGCCGCCCGCGCGTCCACAACCCGGGGCTGCCGCCCGGGCAGTACGACGCGGGCGAGGACTGGCCCGTCCTGTCCGCCGAGGTCACCCCCGACCTCGCGCCCACCGACTGGTCCTTCCGTATCGACGGCCTGGTCGAGCGGCCGCACACCTGGGACTGGGACGCGGCCCACGCGCTGCCGGCGTCGGCGTACGAGGGTGACATCCACTGTGTGACCGGCTGGTCGAAATTCGGCGTGCGGTTCGGCGGCGTCTCGCTGGACGCCTTCTTCGATGTGGTGCGGCCCCATGGCTCCGCCACACATGTCCTCGCCCGCTCCCACACGGGTTACACCACCGACCTGCCGCTCGCCGACCTCACCGGCGGCCGGGCCTGGATCGCCTGGGAGTACGACGGCGCGCCGCTGCCGCCCGAGCACGGCGGCCCGGCGCGGCTGCTGGTACCCCACCTGTACTTCTGGAAGAGCGCCAAGTGGATCGCCGGCCTCACGCTCCTCGACCACGACGAGCCGGGCTTCTGGGAGCAGAACGGCTACCACGCGCGGGGCAACCCCTGGGAGGAGCAGCGGTACTCCGGTGACTGACACGGTGACGACGAACACGGCCTCCACCGCGCCCGGCGTTCCCGGGGCGCGGTTCGCGGTGCCCGGACGCATCGCCGTGAGCCAGCAGGCGGCGGCTCTCTGGCAGACCGCCACGCTGACGGAGATCCGGCGCGAGACGCCGTACGCGGCCACGTTCCGGCTGGCGGTGCCGTACTGGGCGGGGCATCTGCCCGGGCAGCACCTGATGCTGCGGCTGACCGCGCACGACGGTTACGTGGCGCAGCGCCACTACTCCATCGCGTCGGCGCCGGACGAGTCCGGGCACATCGAGCTGACCTTGGACCATGTGCCGGGCGGCGAGGTGTCCGGCTGGTTCCACACGGAGGCCCGGCCCGGTGACACGGTCGAGGTGCGCGGCCCGCTGAGCGGCTTCTTCGCCTGGCCCGGCGACCGGCCCGCGCTGCTGCTCGGCGCCGGCTCCGGGGTGGTGCCGCTGATGTCGATGGTGCGGCACCACCGGGCGCGCGGTCTCACCGTGCCGCTGCGGATGCTGGTGTCCGCGCGCAGCCCCGGGGAGCTGATCTACGCACGGGAACTGGACGCGGAGACGACGCCCGTGTTCACCCGCAGCGCGCCGGCTGGGGTGCCGGTGGGACGTATGACGGCCGCACATGTGGCTCCGCTCCTGGCCGAGCAGCCTCCTGGTGGGTGGGAGGCCTATGTGTGCGGGTCCAACGGCTTCGCCGAGCACGCCTCCCGGCTGCTGGTCGAGGCGGGCCAGCCGGTGGACCGCATCCGCATCGAGCGCTTCGGCTGACCGCTCGGGTCGCGTGCCGGGCCCGGCAGCGCGATCGTGGGGCGCATGGCGCGTTCCGCGCTTCATGTGGGCTTGAACTCGCGGGTCCATCGCATGCGCGAGGTGCGCTGTACGGGGTACGAGAGGGGTGTGGACGCTCGTGTGCGCGAGCGGAGGGGGGACGGGCCGTGGAGCGGCCCGTCCGGCTCTTCGGCTCCGGCGGTGGCGAGGAGGTGCACATGCGTACGCGGGTGCGGGGTTGGCGCTGGCGGCGCAATCCGCTGCGGCGCAGGTCCGACGTCGTGGAGGCCTGGACGGTGCTGGTCGTCGCCGTCCTGCTCTTCGTGGTCGTCCCTCTGGTCGGGATCGCGGCGGGTCTGCACGCCCACGGCGAGGCCCGTACACTCGCCGCGGCCCAGCGGGCCGAACGCCACCGGGTGCGCGCCACGGTGATCGGCGACCCGCCGAAGCGGCGGCCGGTCACCCAGGGCGACCGCGAGCACCCTTACCGCGCCCAGGTCCGCTGGACCGAGCCCGGCAAGGGCGCCCGCACCACGTGGGCCCGGGTACCGGCGGGAACCCGGACCGGCGACGTGGTCTCCGTGTGGCTCGACCGGAGGGGGCGCGGCGTGGCCCCGCCACCGGACGCCGCGGCGGTCTGGCAGCACGCGGTCACCGTCGGCCTGTGCGCGGCGGGCGGTGCCACGGGCGTGGTGGTCCTCGGGCACGCCGTCGCGCGCCGGATCGCGCTCCGCCACCGGCTGGCCGAGTGGGAGCGGGAGTGGGCCCGGACGGGACCGAGGTGGACCCAGCCGAGGGCGTGACGGTGACCCGATCACTGCGCGGTGTCGTTTGATCCAGCCCGCCCCCTCATGCAAGCGCTTACTCAGTCGCTGACCAGCATCGCCGCCACGGAGCAAGGCTGCCAGATCGCCGCAGAACCCTGGTCAGCCATCGGATCACCCACGTACGGTGTGCTGACGCGATCCCCCTTCGCTAAGGCGGTTGTTGATGGCCCTGTTCGACCTTTCCCTCGACGAACTCCGCGCGTACCGCAGCGAGTCGGCCGAGCCCGAGGACTTCGACGCCTTCTGGGGCAAGACGCTCCAGGAGGCGCGCGAGCACGAACTGGACGCCCGCTTCGAGCCGGTGGAGACCGGGCTGTCCACGGTCGAGGTGTACGACGTGACGTTCGCCGGGTTCGGCGGCCACCCCGTCAAGGGCTGGCTGCGGCTGCCGGCCGGCACGACCGAACCGCTGCCGCTGGTCGTGGAGTTCATCGGCTACGGCGGCGGGCGCGGACTGCCGCACGAGAACCTGCTGTGGGCCTCGACGGGCCGTGCGCACTTCATGATGGACACCCGGGGCCAGGGCAGCGCCTGGGGCGCCGGCGGTGGCACGGCGGACCCGGTGGGGGCGGCGCCGGCGTACCCGGGGTTCATGACGCGGGGCATCGACGCACCCGAGAACTACTACTACCGGCGGGTGTTCACGGACGCCGTGCGCGCGGTCGAGGCCGCCCGTTCGCACCCGCTGACCGACGCGGCGCGGACCGTGGCGATCGGCGCGAGCCAGGGCGGCGGCATCACGCTCGCCGTCGGCGGCCTGGTCCCCGACCTGGTCGCCGTCGCGCCGGACGTGCCGTTCCTGTGCGACTTCCCGCGCGCCGCGACCCTGACGGACCGCCACCCCTACCGGGAGATCGGTCTGTTCCTGAAGACGCACCGGGGCCGTTCGGCGGACGTGCTGCGCACACTGTCCTACTTCGACGGGGTGCATTTCGCGGCCCGGGGCCGGGCCCCGGCCCTGTTCTCGGCGGCCCTGGAGGACCAGACCTGCCCCCCGTCGACCGTGTTCGCGGCGTTCAACGCCTGGGCGCGCCAGGACAAGGCGATCGAGGTGTACCACTTCAACGACCACGAGGGCGGCGGCCCCTTCCAGGAGGCCGCGAAGGTGAACTGGCTGCGGTCGTACGCCTGAGGCGAGCGGCACCGGAGGCAGGGGAGGGAACCCGGCGAGCGGTACCGCCGACCCGGCCGCGTCGCGGACTTCCCTCCAGTCCGACCAGTCGGTACGTTCGGGTGGCCCCGGTCGCGGCGCCGCGACCGGGGCTCCCCGGCGACCACGGAGGTGACATGTCCGCGCACGAGACGCAGCAGAGACGACAGCCCCAGGTGCACGGCCACTGCGACGCGCGGTTCGCCGCGGTGCGCGAGGCCTTCGAGGACAACTTCCGCGAGCGGGGCGAACTCGGTGCCGCGGTGGCGGTCACCGTCGACGGGGAGACGGTGGTGGACCTGTGGGGCGGCTGGGCGGACGTGGCCCGCTCCCGGCCCTGGCAGCGGGACACGGTGGTGAACGTGTGGTCGACCACCAAGGGTCCGGTGGCGCTGTGCGCGCACATCCTCGCCGACCGGGGACTGCTCGACCTCGACGCGCCGGTGGCCGGGTACTGGCCGCAATTCACGGCCTTCGGCAAGGAGCGGGTGCTCGTACGGCATCTGCTGTCGCACCGCGCCGGGCTGCCCGGCCTGCGGGAACCGCACTCCCTGGACGACCTGTACGACTGGGAACTGACCACCGCCCGGCTCGCTGCCACCGAGCCCTGGTGGGAGCCGGGCACCCGGTCCGGCTACCACGCGCTGACGTACGGCTTCCTGGTCGGCGAGGTGGTCCGGCGCGTCTCGGGGCTGCGGCCGGGGGCCTTCCTGGAACGCGAGGTGACCGGCCCGCTCGGGATCGACTTCACGATCGGCCTGCCGGCGCGGGAGTCCCACCGGGCGGCCGAGCTGGTGCACGCACCCGCCGCGCCGACCAGTGAACAGGCGGCGGCTTCCGGCCGGTTGGCGCCGGCGGCGCTCGCGGCGCTGGCCAATCCCGTCGTCGGCGCGACGGAGGCGAACTCACCGCGGTGGCGGGCGGCGGAGATCCCCGCCGCGAACGGCCACGGCACCGCTCGGGCCGTCGCGGCGCTGTACGGGGTCTTCGCCGGGCGCGGCTCCCACGCGGGCCGGCGGATCCTGTCGCCGCGGGCGGCGGAGCGGGTGCGCGAGGGCCAGGGCAGCTGCCGCGATCTGGTGCTCGGGGCCGGCTTCGAGGGCGAGACCGAGATCGGGCTCGGCCTGTGGCTGAGCGGCACCCGGGGCTCGTACGGTCCGAATGCGCGGGCTTTCGGTCATGACGGGTTCGGCGGTTCGTGCGGGCTGGCCGACCCCGACGCCGGGGTGTCGCTGGGCTATGTCATGAACCGGATGGGGCCGCGCATCGCCGACGATCCGCGGAAGACGGCACTGGTCGAGGCCCTCTACGGCGCCCTGTGACACGCCGGGCGGCACCCCGGTCGCGCGGGTGGGTTTCGGCCGAACCGGCAGGCGGCTCTTCCCTCGTGGTTTAGACCAATGCTAATTGTGGTCGCGCAATGAGCCCGTACGGCTACGTCTTGTGACCAACAGGAGGGCGCGGCATGGCCCGCACCACCACCCCGCACCAGCCCCCGCAGAGCGACGACCGGCCTCTGTACGCGCGCGTCGCGTGGCAGTTGCTCGAGGCACTACGCGACGGCACCATCCCGCCGGGCGAACGCCTGCCGGGCGAGCGGCACCTGGCCGCGCACTTCGAGGTCAGCCGGGAGACCGTCCGGCAGGCGCTGGAGGTGCTGCGCCGCAGCGGTCTGGTCGCCACCGACCGCAGGGGCAGTCATGCCACGCTGGCAGGACGGCCGGTCGAAGCGCCGGAGTCCCTCACCTTCCCGGTGGGCGCCCGCTCGGCGGACCCCTGTGCGGTCGACCGGGCCACGGTGGTCTGGGAGACGCCCCCGCCGGAGCACGCGCAGGCGCTGGGCCTGGCCCCGCACCGGGCGACGCTGGTGCACCGCTACCGGTCGGTCGCACCGGACGGCCGGTCGCTGCGGACGGCGGTGACCTCGTTCTCCGCGGTGGCGCTGGCCGAGGTCGCGGAGCTGGCCCGCTACCGGGACCGGGCCGACGGCGCCACTCCCGCGCAGCTGCGGCGGGCGTACGACTGGATGCGCAGGGCCGGCCTGACCCTGCACCACCGGGACTCCATCACCCAGGTCGGCGACGCCTCCTCGGTCCGGGTGACCCGGCGGGTGCACGACCAGTACGCCCGCCCGCTGGAGATCACCGACCTGGTGGTGAACGCCGAACGGGACGCCCTGGTCTACGAGTTCACGCTTCCGGCCGCGGGGTGACGCGCCGGGCGACCACCAGGCGGGCCCGCGGAGCGCCGTCGCCGCGGCGCCCGAACGCGGGCAGGGCGGACAGCTCGACGGTGAATCCGGCGCGTCCCAGTTCCCCCAGCACCTCGCCGAGCCGGAAGGCCCGGTAGTACATGACGAACGGCGGCCGCCACAGCGCGTTGCGCACCCGCATCACCGTGTCGAAGCCGAGCAGCATCCAGAAGGCGGGCTGTGCCGGGCGCGGCGGGGCGAGCACGGGGAAGGCGAAACGACCCCCGGGCCGCAGGACCGAGTGGACCTGGCGGAAGAGCACCGGCAGTTCCCGGGGCAGGAAGTGCCCGAACGCCCCGAAGGACACGACGAGATCGAAGGCCGCCGCGAAGGGCAGGGCCCGGGCGTCGCCGCGCACCCAGGCAGGCTCGGGACCCTCGCCCGACCACGTCCGGCGCCGGGCGACACCGAGCATCCCCGCGCTGAAGTCGATCCCGGTGACGCTCCGACGGCACAACCCGGCGAGGACCTCCGCCCCGGCACCCGTACCGCAGCACAGGTCGAGCCCGTCCTCGAACGGGCCGGCCGGGGCGAGGGCCTTCGCCACGGAGTCCAGCACCGCGTCGGGCGTACGGAAGGGAGTGTGGTCGAACTTCGGGGCCAGCAGGTCGTAGCCGTGCTCGACGGACGACAGCGCCTGCACGGCGAGTTCACGCAGCGTGGGACCTCCGGGACCGAACATCACGTCACCCCAGGGCCACGCGCTGCCGCACGATCGCCAGGGCGTGCTCGCACCAGCGCAGGTTCTGCTCCTCGAAGCCGATTCCGGCCATGAGGGTGAGATACGGCCCGACGCGGTCGGAGGTGCGCAGGTACTCCTCCTCGGTGCGTCCGTCGAGGAGGCGGTCGCGCATCCGCCGGTAGCGTTCGAGTTTCCCGCGCACCCAGCCCATGCGCTCCTCGATCAGCGCCCGGGTGACCTCGGGGTCGCCGCCGTCCATCGCCTGGATCTTGATGAGGAGTTCGTCGCGCACGGCGGTGGGCCGCTTCGGTTCTTCGGCCGCGAACGCGCTCAGCTCGGCCCGGCCCGCCTCGGTGAGCGTGAACATCCGCTTGTTGGGCCGGCGTTCCTGCTGCACCGCGCGGGCCTGGACGAGACCGTCCTGCGCGAGGCGCTCCAGCTCCCGGTAGAGCTGCTGCGGAGTGGCGGGCCAGAAGTTCGCGAGCGAGACGTCGAACGACTTCGACAGCTCGTAGCCCGAGGCCTCGCCCTCCAGCAGGGCGGCCAGGACGGCGTACTTGAGCGACATGTGGACAGGCTAGCAGCCGTTGATTAATCTCATCCGCACCTATTCAAGAAATTGACTATGCGAGGTGATCCGATGCGCGCGTTCCGCGAGGCGGTCGAGGCCCGGGACCTGGAGGCCGTCGAGGCGCTGCTGGCCGAGGACGTGGTGTTCACCAGCCCGGTCGTCTTCAAGCCGTACCCGGGCAAGGCGATCACCGCGGCGATCCTGCGCGCGGTCATCGAGGTCTTCGAGGACTTCCGCTACGTCCGTGAGATCGGCGACCCGGCCGGGTCGGACAGCGCGCTGGTCTTCACCGCCCGGGTGGGCGACCGCCGGCTGACCGGCTGCGACTTCCTGCACGTGAACGACGACGGCCTGATCGACGACTTCATGGTCATGGTCCGTCCGCTGTCGGGCGCCCAGGCCCTGGCCGAGGCCATGGGCGCGCGGTTCGAGCAGATCGTGAAGGAGGCGGAGGCACGCTCCGCCTGAGCGGCGCGCCCGAGGCCCTCGCGTCGGTCGCGCCGGCCGGGCGTCAGTCCTTGAGCTGTCCCAGGGTGGCCTTGGCGTCCGTCTTCAGCCACTCCGACACATCGGCGAGCGCGGGCGGGTCCTTGTCCTTGTCGTACGAGCTGAGGTAGGCGCTGTAGCTCATCGTGTACGTCACCCAGCCGTCGCGGACGGCGAGCGTGGCGTACCGGGAGCCGCTGGAGGAGCCGCCGGTGGTGTCCTGGCTGACCAGGTAGGCCTCGTCGCCGATGCCCTTGACCGGGTCGACGTCGTAGTCCTTGTGGCTGTCACCGTAGTTCTTCCAGGTGGCGGTGAACTCGGGCCCGGGGTCGGTCTCCTTGTGCAGGTCCAGCTGCATGGAGAGGTAGGCGTCGGCATACGTGGAGCCGGACTTCTTCAGGCTCAGGCTGCAGTAACTCTCGTCCAGGGCCTCGTCCTTGAGCGCGGTCCGGGTCGGCGAGGAGTCGTCCTGGGTGTATTCGTCCTTGAAGGACGAGTAGTCGGCGCTGGAGCACATGTTGCCGGGCGCCGAGTAGCCGCGCAGGTCCGCACTGTCGCCGTTGCCGCCGAGCAGAAAGACACCGCCCGCCCACGCGGCGGACGCGACGACCGCGCCGACGACGGCCCACAGCACCGCTTTCCCGGCCCCGCCACCTCCGCCGCCACCGGCCGGAGGGGCGGGCACGGGGCCGAACTGCGGCGCCTGGGCATAGGGGTTGCCCGGCTGCGGCTGCCCAGGCTGCGGTTGGCCCGGCTGAGGCTGGGCAGCGGGCTGGCCGATCAGGGTGGGCTGTGCGTAGAAGTTCCCCGGTGGGGGCGACTGCGGGTTCGGGTAAGGGTAGGCCGTCGGCTGCGGCGGGACGGCCGGCTGCTGCGCGGGCGGCTGGTCGGCCGGCTGCGGGGGCTGTGGTGGCGTGGACATGTCCTGAACATAAGGGACGGTTACCGGTCAAGTCCTCCGAGGTCGGGGATCGTTATGCTCTGGGGACATCTGGTGCGGTTCCCTGACACGGCGGTCGGTGACCGGATCGGCGCCCGGGAGGTGCGAGCCGGACCGGCAGGCCGCGCACGCTGTTGCCGACGAAACCGGCGTGCGGCGCCAGATCGCCTGCCGGTACGGCGAGTTGGAGCGCGGGGAAGCGGGTGAACAGCCGCTCCCTCGCGACCGTGGCCTCCAGCCGGGCCGGCGGGGCACCCAGGCAGTGGTGGGCGCCGTGCCCGAGGGAGAGGTGGCGTACCGCGTCGGTACGGGACGGACGGATGACATCGAAGAGGTCGGCGTCGGGGCCGGGGTGGGCGCACAGGACGCGGACGGCGTTCGTGATCAGGTTGAGCGTGGTCACCGATGACGTCCATCGGCAGCCGCGGGGCGAAGCGCCGCCGCAGTCGGCGACTCCGCCGCCCGCGACGGCGGCTCGCTCCAGGCCGTCGAGCAGGCAGGCGGTCAACTGCTCCGTGCGCGGCCGCAGTTCTCCGACGCGTCGAGGCGTGAAGGCGCCGCCGACCAGCGACCGCAGCCGCCGGTGACCGTCACCGTCGGCGGTGGTCATGCCCTGCAGGTCGGAGGCTCTGGCGTGGCGCACGCTCGGGGTACTCATGCGCGGCCCGAAGGGCACATCAGCCCCCAGCGTCGTCTCCCGGTGCGGTACGCTCTCGCGGCCCACGGCCGGCGACGGCGTCCGCGAGGGTCGCAGCCAGGTCTCCGTTGTATGTAGTGTGCGGAAATGACAAGGAGTGAGCGAATCGCGGACCAGCTGGACCGGCACTGGCACAAGAACCTGCGGCCGCGGCTGCACGGTCTTGCCGATGAGGAGTACTTCTGGGAGCCGGTGCGTGGCTGCTGGAGCATCCGCCCACGTGGCACGTCGGCCGCACCGATGTCGGCAGGTTCGGGGGAATGGACGATGGACTCCGCGTCCCCTGACCCGGTACCGGCGCCGGTGACCACGATTGCCTGGCGGCTGGCGCACATCATCGTCTCCTGCCTGGGCTATCGGGTCGGATGGCACTTCGGCGGCCAGGACGTCGACTCCCAGACCTTCGCCTACGCGGGGACCGCTGACGAGGCGCTGAAACAGCTCGATGAGATGTATGGGAGATGGAACGCGGGGGTCCGCGAGCTCTCGGACGCTGACCTGGAGAATCCGCCCACGGTGGGTCCCGAGCGGTTTCCCATGGAGGGCATCGTCCTGCACGTCAACAGGGAGCTGATCCATCACGGCGCCGAGATTTCCCTGCTGCGCGACCTCTACCGCTGGCAGGACGGAGCCGTACCGCGCCGAATATGACTTTCCGGTAACCGGCGATCGAGCTTCGGAAACCTACGTGGACTCCGTGACGCTCCGTGGCTGCGAGCTTCAGTGAAGCTGCGCCCTCTTGAAGGAGCTGGCCGGGGTGGTGGCGTGAGGGTCGTTCGGGGTGGTCATGCTGGTGTTGGGCGGAGGTCTCGGGGATAGATCATCTGTCAGCGGGCACCTTCGAGGTTCGTCAGGACGAACAGGGCGACGCAGCAGGCCGGTCGCGCGGGCGGGATCGGTGCGGAGTGAGGATCCGCCGGTCGTTCCCGCCGGCCATGTCGGTGCCCCCGGCATGCTTATTGCTTTTCGTCACGCAATTCCAACAGCCGCCAGGGGTACCTTGGTTACGCCCTGCCGTCCGTGCGGGCCGGTCACGGGCGGACGGTGAACTTCCCGTCGGGCCGTTTGTGCAGCCAGCCGCGGTCGGCCGGCTTCGTCAGTTTCCCGCGCGGCGGCTCCCGCTTGCCCCGCACCCCGGTGTCCACGCCCAGCGCCTCGCCGATCTGCCGGGTAGCGACCGGACTGCCGGCTGCCCGCACGGCAGCCAGGATGCGCTGATACTCCGCCGGCAACGCGGACTCCAAAACTCCCGGTCCACGCTCCGGGACCACCCTCACGGTCCATCATGCGCCGGAGCGTACGAGCGGCGCCGATCCCGGCGGACGCGAACCCGCACAACCAACCCTGCCAGACGATCTACACCTCAGACTGCCGCCCACCACCGGGAACAACCCGGTACGGCGAGTTGTTGACACGGTCACGGACAAAGTGCCCCGACGAGTGGTACCGTGCCGTCAGCACCCGTGCACGCCCGCTCTGGGCCCCGGTGCCAGTCTCTCTTTCTCACGCTGATCCGCTCCTCGTCTTCCCGGATTTCCGGCTGCCGGCGCGTCAGCTTCTCAGCACCGCCTCGCGATCAGGCCTTCCACGCCCTGCCCGAGGTGCCGTTCCCGCCGCCCGGAGGCGGTGTGCAGCCTCCCGCTCGCGGCCCTCTCCCTCTTCCCTCTCTCGCGTCCGTGAAAGGACAACCATCCATGACCACCACGATCGAACACCCTGTCGTGGCCCAGCAGGCCCCGGCAGCCCGGCTCGTCACCGGCGTGCTCGACATCGACACGCACGGAAAGGGGCACCTGAGGGCCGCGAGCCTCCTGCCCTCCCCCGCCGACCCGCAGGTCCCCGCCGCGCTGATCCGCCGGTACGGACTGCGCAAGGGCGACCTGGTCGAGGGCGTGCGGGGTGCCCAGCGCGCTGTGACCGAGGTCGCACGCGTCGACGGCCGCGCCCCCGCGGACCTCCGCTCGCGCCGGCACTTCCGCGACCTCACCCCCCTCCACCCGCATGAGCGCATCCGCCTCGAGCACCCCGCGTCCGGACTCGCCGGCCGCGTCACCGACCTCTTCGCGCCGGTCGGCAAGGGTCAGCGCGGCCTCATCGTGGCCCCACCCAAGAGCGGCAAGACCGTACTGCTCCAGCAGCTGGCCGCCGCCGTGGCCGGCAACCACCCGGAGTGCCGTCTGATGGTCCTCCTGCTGGACGAGCGCCCCGAGGAGGTCACCGAGATGCGCCGCTCGGTGCGCGGCGAGGTGTACGCCTCCACCTTCGACCGGCCGGCCAAGGAGCACATCGCCCTCGCCGAACTCGTCGTCGAGCGGGCGAAGCGCCTGGTGGAGGCCGGTGAGGACGTCGTCGTCCTGCTGGACTCGCTGACCCGGCTGTGCCGGGCGCACAACAACGCCTCCGCCGCCGGTGGCCGCACCCTGAGCGGTGGCGTCGACGCGGGCGCGCTGCTCGGCCCCAAGCGGTTCTTCGGCGCCGCCCGTCAGGCCGAGGAGGGCGGCTCGCTCACCATCCTCGCCAGCGCCCTGGTGGACACCGGCTCCCGTGCCGACGGCTACTTCTTCGAGGAGCTGAAGAGCACGGGCAACATGGAGTTCCGGCTGGACCGGGAACTCGCCGGCCGTCGTGTCTTCCCCGCCGTGGACATCGACGCCTCCGGCACCCGCCGCGAGGAACTCCTGCTCACCCCTGCCGAGTTGACGGCCATTCACGGTCTGCGCCGTGTCCTTCGCTCCCGGGACGGCGCGCCGAACGGCCTGGACACCCTGCTGGAGCGGCTGCGGAACACCCCCGACAACGCCACGTTCCTGCGGCAGATCCGGCCCACCCTGCCGACGGGCTGATCACCGGCCCCGGGGCGGCCGGGGTCCGGCATCCGGGTTGCTCGCGTGGGCCGAACGGCCCGCCGACGCGGCGCGGAGGGACTCTCGTTCGTACGTTAAATCATATGATCACCGGACTTTCTTATCGGACGGCTGTGTCGGCCTGTTCCCTGTGTGTGGCGGGCGTGCTGGCACTCACGCCGGCCACGGCAGCCGCCGGGCACCGGGCCGGGGACCCCGCGCCGCCGCCCCGGGCGGCGATGCCCGGGCCGTCCCTGCTCTACCGCGAGGGCACCCAGGTCCGGCCGCACCGGGGCGTGCCCGAGGTGCCGGACGTCTCGGCACTGTCCTGGCTGGTGGCCGA
The DNA here is from genome assembly GCF_055569615.1 of Streptomyces sp. NPDC031379. Taxonomy (NCBI): domain Bacteria; kingdom Bacillati; phylum Actinomycetota; class Actinomycetes; order Kitasatosporales; family Streptomycetaceae; genus Streptomyces; species Streptomyces sp. NPDC031379. Next base: position 210,545 of record NZ_JBVIIT010000003.1, read on the forward strand.
CGCCGACAGCGGGGATGTACTGGCAGCGAGCGAGGCGCACCGCAAGCTGCCGCCCGCCAGCACCCTGAAGACCCTGTTCGCCCTCACCGTGCTGCCGGTCCTGCCCAGCGGCCTGCAGCACACCGTGCGCTACGAGGAGCTGGCGGACGTCGGCGAGGGCAGCAGCCTGGTCGGCGTCGAGGAGGGGCACACCTACCGGGTGGCCGACCTGTGGCACGGGGTGTTCCTCAACTCCGGGAACGACGCCGTGCACGTGCTCGCCGCGCTGGACGGCGGCTGGCAGGCCACGAGCGAACGGATGCAGGCGAAGGCCCGCTCGCTCGGTGCCCTGGACACCCATGTCGTCTCCCCCGACGGCTACGACACGCCCGGCCAGGTCTCCTCCGCCTATGACCTGGCGGTCTTCGGCCGGGCGGGGCTGCGCAACCCCGACTTCGCGCGGTACTGCGCCACCGCGGAGGCCAGCTTCCCCGGTGACGGGTCGCCGTACCCCATCGAGAACACCAACCGGCTGCTGACCGGCGAGGACGGCGTGGCGCCGTATCCCGGGCTGATCGGCATCAAGAACGGCTACACCAGCAACGCGGGCAACACCCTCGTGGCCGCGGCCCGGCGGGGCGGGCGCACGCTCGTGGTGACCGTGATGAACCCTCAGGCGGGCGGCGGGTTCGCGGTGTACGAGGAGGCCCGCCGACTGCTCGACTGGGGCTTCGCGGCGGCCGGGCGGGTGGATCCGGTCGGCTCGCTGGACGGCCTGCTGGAGAAGTCCCCGTCGGCGACGGCCGTTCCCGTGGCTGCGAGCACGTCGGGGTCGCCGGACGACGACTCCGGCTGGTCCGGCACCGCCGTCGTCGCCGGGCTCTCGGGGCTCGGCGCGGGGGCCCTGGCGCTGCGGATGCGGGCCAAGGGCGCGCGGTCCGCACGCGGCTGACCGGTCGGCAGGGCGAGCAGCAGGACCAGTGTGATCCAGGTGTAGGCATTGCTGCCGAGGAAGCCGTCGAGGCCGGAGGCGTCATCGAACCACAGCCACACCACGCTGGTGCACAGCGCCGCGTACAGGGCGGCCGCGATCCTCGGGTGCCCGGCGCGCAGGAGCACGGCGAAGGAGGGCAGCAGCCAGACCAGGTGGTGCACCCAGGTGACGGGGCTGACCAGGCAGGCCGCCGCACCGGTGAGCGCGAAGGCCGCCGTCGGGTCGCCGGCCTCGACCGCCCGGCGGGTCCGCCAGGCCCACACGCACAGGGTCAGCAGGACCGCCGTCGCCCACAGGGGGCGGCCCGGCTCGCCGAGCCGGGCCAGCACGCCTTGCAGGGACTGGTTCGACACATAGTCGAGCCGGCCCACCCGGCCGGTGTCCCACAGCGCTTCGGTCCAGTAGAACCGGGACGCCCCCGGGTCCGCCCAGGCCGCCAGCGCGGTCGCCGCGACGGCGACGGCCGTCGCGGTCCCGGCCGCCCGCCGGCGTCCGGCGATCAGCAGCAGCCCGACGAAGAGAGCCGGCGTGAGCTTGACGGCGGCGGCGAGCCCGATCCCGGCGCCCGCCCAGCGCCCCCGGCCGGTCGCCGGCAGCCAGAGGTCGCCGAGGACCAGGGCGAGGAGGACGAGGTTCACCTGGCCGAAGCTGAAGGTGTCGCGCAGCGGCTCGAACAGGGCGAGCAGACACAGCGCCGCCGACCAGCGGTACCAGCCGTGCCGGCGCCAGTCGGGACCGGCCAGGACGCGCAGGATCACCCCCAGCGCCGCCAGGTTCACCAGCACGGAGAGCGCGACCGCGGCGGTCCGGCCCAGCACGGCCAGCGGCAGCATGGCGACGGCGGCGAACGGCGGATAGGTGAAGCCGTACGAGGTGCCGGGCACCCGGTAGTCGTAGATCCGGCCGCCGTGCACCCAGGTGTGCACGGTGCCGTAGTAGACGCGCAGGTCGAAGAAGTCGCGCAGCAGCGGCACGGTGGCCGTGAAGACCATGACGGCCGCGGCGAGGGCGAGCACGAGCGGCAACCGGCCCCGGCCGCCGCCCGGCCCGGGCGGCCCGGCCGGGCCGGGAGCCCCCGGCCGTCCCAGCGACCGGATCATGCCGTGCGTCCCGGAGCCGGAGCCCCGGCCGCCTGCTGCGCCTGCCACAGGACGACCACGCCGAGCATGCCGCCGCAGACCGCGAGCAGCAGCTGCCCGAGGTCGGCCGGGCCGCCGCTGGGCAGGACCGCGAGGGCGAGCACGCCCGCCAGGGCGGCCACCCGGTGCCGGACGGAGGTGCTGGGCGCGCCGGCGGCGATGAGGAACAGGCCCCACGACAGGTACCACGGGCGGATGGCCGGGCCGAACACGGCGACGGCCAGCAGGCTCAGGCCGAGCGCGTACACCGGTCCGGTGCGCAGCCGGCGCCATATCAGCAGGACGACGCCAGCGGTGGCCGCGAGGCCGAGCAGATGCCAGGCCGGCACGGCCAGCGGTGCCAGGCTGCTGCCGAGGTGTTCGAGCAGGGCGCCGGTGGCCCGGCCGAGCAGGCTGGTCAGCGCCCAGTTGTGCGGGGAGACCGGGGTGTCCAGGGCGGCGAGCCAGCCGTAGCCGGTGCCGGCGACGGCCGTGGCGGCGACCGTGGTCGCGGCGGAGGTCGCCGCCGTGGTCAGGACGGCCCGCAGCGGCCGCCGGCCGGGGCGGACCCGGAGGGCCACGACCGCGAGGAGGCCGAGCGCCGCCGGTGCCTTGACCAGGGCGGCGAGGGTGACGAGTACGGCACCGGCAGCGGGTACGCGACGGCCGCACGCGGCGACCAGACCGACCCCGAGCAGGCCGAGCATGAGGGCGTCGTTGTGGGCGCCCGCGACCAGGTGCAGCAGCACGAGCGGGTTGAGGGCACCGAGCCACAGGGCGGCGGCGGGGTCGGCGCCGCTGTACCGGGCGAGCCGGGGCAGCGCCACCGCCATGAGGGCCACGCCGAGCAGGGCCATGAGCCGCATGCCGAACAGGCCGGCGGGCAGCTCGCCACGAGTGAGGCCGGACAGCACGGAGGCCGGCGCGAGGAAGGCGGGGCCGTACGGGGCGCCGGTGTGCCGCCACATCGGGGCGACCTCGTCGGCGAGCGGGCCGCCGAGCCGGGCGGGGCCCTGGCCGTACACGTCCATGTGGGCGTGGGCCATGGCACCCTGCGCTAGGTAGCTGTAGACGTCCCGGCTGAACAGCGGCGGGGCCATCAGCAGCGGGGCCGTCCACACGGCCAGCACCGGCAGCAGGGCGTGCGGGCCGGGCGGTCGCGGGCCGCGGACCAGGCGCCCGAGGAGGACCCAGGCCGCGATCAGCAGGACGACGCCGAAATACACCCCGACCAGGCCGAGGGCGGCCTGTGCCGAGGCCGGGGACAGGAGGTCCCGCTCGGGCAGGGCGCCGGCCGTCTCACCGCCCAGCGCGAGGCAGGCGGTGCCGGCCAGTCCCAGCAGCCGGCAGCGGCGGAGATCGACGGGGAACGCCATGGCCAACACCGGATCAGCGTGCCGCCGCCGGATGGCGGGAAAGCGACGCTGCGCCCTCCGGGCGGAAGCCGGGGTGTGACCGGTGGGGGTGGGGCGTGGTCCGTCGCCGGCCGCAGGCGCGTGGTGGCTTCTCGCGCCGCTCCCCGCGCCCCCGGGTCGGTCGCCCGGCCCTGGGCCGGAGGGTGCCGCCCTTCAGAAAACCGACAGGCCCGTCAGTGTCGTGAACCGGTCCAGGGCCGCCACGCCGGCCACCGAGTTGCCGCGCTCGTCCAGGCCCGGGCTCCACACGCACAGCGTGCACCGGCCCGGTACGACGGCGATGATCCCGCCGCCGACCCCGCTCTTGCCGGGCAGGCCCACCCGGTAGGCGAAGTCCCCGGCCGCGTCGTACGTGCCGCAGGTCAGCATGACCGCGTTGACCTGCTTGGCCTGGCTGCGGGTGAGCAGCCGGGAGCCGTCGGCGCGGATGCCGTGCCGGGCGAGGAAGCCGGTGGCCAGTGCCAGGTCGGCGCAGGAGGCGGCGATGGAGCACTGCCGGAAGTACTGGTCGAGCAGGACCGGCACGTCGTTGTCGATGTTGCCGTAGGACGCCATGAAGTGGGCGAGGGCGGCGTTGCGGTCGCCGTGCGCGGTCTCGGAGGCGGCGACCTCCTTGTCGAAGTCCAGGGCGGGGTTGCCGCTCTCGGTGCGCAGGAAGGCCAGCAATTCGCCGGCCGCGTCTCCGGTACGGGTCTGCAGACGGTCGGTGACGACGAGCGCGCCCGCGTTGATGAAGGGATTCCGCGGGATGCCGTTCTCGTACTCCAGCTGCACCAGGGAGTTGAACGGGTTGCCGGAGGGCTCGCGGCCCACGTGCTCCCAGAGCTCATCGCCCTCGCGGGCCAGATCCAGGGCGAGCGTGAACACCTTGGTGATGGACTGCGCCGAGAACGGCTGCCGCCAGTCCCCCACCCCGTAGACCGTGCCGTCCAGCTCCGCGACGGCCATGCCGAAGCTGCGCGGATCACGGGCCGCGAGGGCCGGGATGTAGTCGGCCGGACGTCCGCGCCCGGGTGTGCGGCTGATCTCCTCGGCGATGCGCTCCAGGACCGGCAGGAAGGCGAAGGACGACGTCGTTGTCATGATCACCATTGTGCCTCCGGCCGGTCCGGGAGCGTCATCGCGTTCGCCGCTCCGGTTTGCGTCGCCGCAGGTCAGGCGGCCGGTGCTCCGCTGCCCGCGACGACTTCGGGGCGCAGCAGGTCGGCCAGCCTGTCGGCCGGCAACAGTCCCTTCTCCAGGACCAGTTCGGCCACGCCGCGGCCCGTGACGAGGGCCTCCTTGGCGATGTCGGTGGCGGCCGTGTAGCCGATGTGCGGGTTGAGGGCGGTGACCAGTCCGATGGAGTTCTCCACGGTCGCCCGCAGCTGCTCGGTGTTGGCGGTGATGCCGGACACGCAGCGCTCGGCCAGGGTGAGGCAGGCGCTCTGCAGATGCGTGATGGACTCCGACAGGGAGTGCAGGATGATCGGCTCGAAGGCGTTGAGCTGGAGCTGCCCGGCCTCGGCGGCCATGGTGATGGCGACGTCGTTGCCGATGACCTCGAAGGCGACCTGGTTGACCACCTCGGGGATCACCGGGTTGACCTTGCCCGGCATGATCGACGAACCGGCCTGCACCGGCGGCAGGTTGATCTCACCGAGGCCCGCGCGCGGACCGGAGGACAGCAGGCGCAGGTCGTTGCAGCTCTTGGAGAGCTTGACCGCGATCCGCTTGAGCACACCGGACATCTGTACGAAGGCACCGCAGTCCTGGGTGGCCTCGACCAGGTTGGCGGCGGTGACCAGGGGCAGTCCGGTCAGGACGGAGAGATGCCGGCGGGCGGCCTCGGCGTATCCGGCGGGGGCGTTGAGGCCGGTGCCGATGGCCGTGGCGCCCAGGTTGATCTCATGGATCAGCTCGACGGCCTCGGCAAGCCGGCTGCGGTCCTCCTCGATCATGACGGCGAACGCGGAGAACTCCTGGCCGAGCGTCATCGGCACCGCGTCCTGCAACTGTGTACGGCCCATCTTGAGCACGTCACGGAACTCGACGGCCTTGCGGGCGAAGGCGTCCTGGAGTACGGACATGGCCCTGAGCAGTCCATGCACCGCGAACACCGTCGCCGTCTTGACGGCGGTCGGGTAGACGTCGTTGGTGGACTGGCCGAGGTTGACGTCCTCGTTGGGATGCAGATGCGCGTACTGCCCCTTGGCGTGGCCGAGCAGTTCCAGCGCGCGGTTCGCCACGACCTCGTTGGCGTTCATGTTGGTGGACGTGCCGGCGCCGCCCTGGATGACGTCCACGACGAACTGGTCGTGCAGCTTGCCGGCCCGGATCTCCCGGCAGGCGGCGACGATCGCGGCGGCCTTCCGCGGTTCCAGCAGGCCGAGTTCCTCGTTGGCGAGGGCGGCGGCCTCCTTGACGGCGGCCAGGGCGTCGATCAGGTGCGGGTAGGCGGAGATCGGGGTGCCGGTGATGGGGAAGTTCTCCGTCGCGCGCAGGGTGTGGATGCCCCAGTACGCGTCGGCGGGCACGTCGCGGTCGCCGAGCAGATCGTGTTCGCTACGGGTGGCGGCGGTCATGAGGTACGGGTCCTCTTTCTGAGGTACGGAAGCGGGGTGGCGGCGGGCGTTCGGCGGCGTACTACGCGCAGGCGGTGAGCGGAACCGGGTCCAGCGCCCTCACCGGGCGAACGCAGCCCACCGGCTCCCCGCCCCCGAGCAGCGCCTCCCCCGCGAACTCGGTGAGCAGCTCCGGGTCGACGCCCGCCCGCGCGAGCGCCGCCGCCGCGACCGGGATCCGCGCCCGGTTCGCCCCGTCGGCGATCTTCACGGCGATGGCGCGGCCGTCGGGCAGTGCCGCCACCTGGACGCCCTCGAAGCCGTCCTTGGCGAGCAGCCCCGGCACGGCCCGCATCAGTGCCGCGACGTCGCGGCCGGAGCCGGAGGCCATCTCGGCGTGCTCGCGCATCGCGTCGGCGACCCGGGCCTCGGGTGTGCCGGGCGCGGCCGAGGCGATCCGGGAGACGGCGCGGGCGAGGCCGTGCAGGGAGATGGAGAACAGCGGTGCGCCGCAGCCGTCGACGGTGACCCGGGCGACGCGCTGACCGGTCAGGTCCTCGACGATCTCGGCGACGGCCTGCTGGAGCGGGTGCGCCGGGTCGAGGTAGTCCTCCAGCGACCAGCCGTTGAGCCTGGCCGTCCAGAGCATGGCCGCGTGCTTGCCGGAGCAGTTCTGGGCCAGCCTGGAGGGCGACCGGCCCGCACGGACCCAGGCGTCCCGGACGACCGGGTCGAACGGCATGTCGGGCACGTTGCGCAGGTCGTCCTCGGTGAGCCCGGCGAGTTCGAGGATGCGCCGGGTGCCGGCGAGGTGGCGCTCCTCGCCGGAGTGGCTCGCGGCGGCCAGCGACAGCAGTGCGCCGTCGAGGGGCAGTCCGGCCCGCAGCATGGCCACGGCCTGGACCGGCTTGACGGCCGAGCGCGGATAGAAGGCGGCCTCGATGTCGCCGAGCTGGAACTGCACCTGGCCGTCGGCGCCGAGGACGACGACCGAGCCGTAGTGGATGCCCTCGACGACCCCGCCGCGGACGAGGTGGGCGACGGGCGCGTGGAGGGGTTCACGGACGACGGGCGCGTCGGTGAGGGAGCTGCTGTGCATCACTGCCTGAATCATGGGGTCGGGTTCGGCCGGTACGCGGGTCACGCGTCGGCGCCGGTGGACGTGCGCGCTATCCGGCCGCGGATGCCGTACCAGCCCGCGACCAGCGCTGCGACGATCAGCGGCAGACAGAGCACGGTGGTGCGTCCGGCGCCGCCGTCGGCGTACATGAGGACCAGGACGGAGGCGAGGAACGCCAGCGTCACGAGTTCGGTCCAGGGGGAGCCCGGCAGCCGGTACGACGGCCGGGCCAGTGCGCCCTCCTGGGTCTTCCGCCAGAAGAGCAGGTGACAGAGCATGATCATGCCCCAGGTCGCGAGGATGCCGATCGCAGCGAAGTTGAGGACGATCTCGAAGGCGTCGGCGGGGACGACGAAGTTGAGGCCCACGCCGAGGACACAGACACCGCTGGTGAGCAGGATCCCGCCGTACGGGACCTGGCTGCGGCTCATCCGCCCGGTGAACCTCGGCGCCGAGCCGCTCATCGCCATGGAGCGCAGGATGCGGCCGGTGGAGTACAGGCCGGAGTTCAGGGACGACATGGCGGCGGTCAGCACGACCAGGTTCATCACGCCGCCGGCCGCCGGGACGCCGATGTGGGACAGGACCGTCACGAAGGGGCTCTCGCCGGCGGTGTACTTGTTCCAGGGCAGCAGCATCGACAGCAGGACGACCGAGCCGACGTAGAACAGGCCCACGCGCCACATGATCGAGTTGATCGCCTTCGGCATGATCTTCTCGGGGTTCTCGGTCTCCCCGGCGGCGACGCCGACCAGTTCGACGGAGGCGTAGGCGAAGACGACACCCTGGATGATCAGCAGCATGGGCAGCAGACCGCTCGGGAAGACGCCGCCGTTGTCCGTGATGAGGGACGGGCCGGGGTGGTGGCCGTCCACCGGGTGCTGGGTGACCAGCAGGTAGATGCCGATGCACATGAAGACGACCAGCGCGCCGACCTTCACGATCGCGAACCAGAACTCCAGTTCGCCGAAGATCTTCACGGAGATCAGGTTCACGGTGAGCACGACGGCCAGGGCGACGAGCGCGATCACCCACTGCGGGACGTCCGAGAACATGCCCCAGTAGTGGGTGTAGGTGGCGACCGCGGTGATGTCGGCGATACCGGTGGTCGCCCAGTTCAGGAAGTACATCCAGCCCGCGGTGTAGGCGCCCTTCTCGCCCAGGAACTCCCGGGCGTAGGAGACGAAGGCGCCGGAGGACGGGCGGTACAGGACGAGTTCGCCGAGGGCGCGGACGACCAGGAAGGCGAAGACGCCGCAGACGGCGTACGCGATGAAGAGGGAGGGTCCGGCGTCGGCGAGCCGGCCGCCCGCGCCGAGGAAGAGGCCGGTGCCGATGGCTCCGCCGATGGCGATCATGTTGACGTGCCGGTGCTTCAGGCCCTTGCTGTAGCCCGCGTCTCCGGCGTCGACATGGGTGGAGGAGGGGCGCGTCTCGTCCTTGAGGTGCTGCTCGCTCACGCCTCGGGTCCGCCTTCCGTGGGGTCCGTGCGCGCGGGGCGCACGATGTCGGTGAGGGTCGTCTCGACTCGGTCCAGGTGGTGGCTCATGGCCTCCACCGCGTCGTGCTCGCAGCCGTCGGTCAGCGCCTCGACGATCGCCCGGTGCTCGCGGTTGGACTGCTCACGGCGTCCGCCCAGCTCGTTGAGGAACGCCGACTGACGCGCCAGTGCGTCGCGGATCTCCTCGATGACCCGGCGGAAGACCGGGTTCTGGGCGGCCTCGGCCACGGCGAGGTGGAAGAGGGTGTCCATCGCGACCCACGCGGTGGTGTCCGTCTCCCGCTCCATGCGGTCGAGCAGGTGGGCCAGGTGGTCCAGGTTCTCCGGGGTGCGGCGCAGGGCCGCGTATCCGGCGACCGGGATCTCGATGTGACGGCGCACCTCGAGCAGGTCGCTGGCCGCGTAGTCGCCGAAGGTGGGGTCCTCGACGGCGTTCGCGACGACGAAGGTGCCCTTGCCGGTCCGGGAGACCGTCAGGCCCATCGTCTGCAGGGCGCGCAGCGCTTCGCGCAGGACGGGCCGGGACACCTCGAGGGTGCGGCACAGCTCGGCCTCGGAGGGGAGCTTGTCCCCTATGGCGTACTGACCGCGTTCGATGGCGCCGCGGAGGTGGGCGAGGACCGCTTCCATGGCGCTCACGCGCCGCGGGCCGAGACCACCTGTCTGGCTGTCTGACAGGTTCACGGGAGCGATCCTGCGGGTTGCGGACGGGAACTGTCAAGGCATCCGGGTAAGGAGACATTCACGGGGTGCGGCGCCTGAATACAGGCATCCGCACCCCGTGGGCGATCCGGCGGTCCGCTCAGCTGCTGAGCGTCCCGGTGGCGAGCAGTCCGAGGAGCCCGACGCCGATGACGATCCGGTAGATCACGAAGGCGTTGAAGGAGTGCTTGGCGACGAACTTCAGCAGCCAGGCGATGGAGGCGTAGGCGACCACGAACGACACGATCGTGCCGACGGCCAGGGGGGCGGCGCCGACGCCCGCACCGAGGGCGTCCTTCAGCTCGTACAGACCGGCGCCGGTCAGGGCGGGGATGCCGAGGAAGAACGACAGACGGGTGGCGGCGACGCGGTCCAGGTCGAGGATGAGCGCGGTGGACATGGTGGCGCCGGAGCGGGAGAAGCCGGGGAAGAGCAGGGCGAGGATCTGGGAGCAGCCGACCCACATCGCGTCCTTGAAGGAGGTGTCGTCCTCACCGCGCTTGTGGCGGCCCATCTGGTCGGCGGCCCACATCACGCCCGAGCCGACGATCAGCGAGCCGGCGACCACCCAGAGCGAGGCGAGCGGGCCGTCGATCAGCGGCTTGGCCGCCAGGCCCACCACGACGATCGGGATGGTCGCGGCGATCACCCACCAGGCGAACTTGTAGTCGTGGTGGTACCGCTCCTCGCGGTCGGTCAGCCCGCGGAACCAGGCGGAGACGATCCGCTTGATGTCCTTGAGGAAGTACACGAGCACGGCGGCGATCGCGCCGACCTGGATGACGGCGGAGAACCCGACGACGGACTTGTCGTCGACGGGGATGTCCATGAGCCCCTCGGCGATCTTCAGGTGGCCGGTGGAGGACACCGGGAGGAACTCGGTCACCCCCTCGACTACTCCGAGGACGACGGCCTGACCGACGGAGATGGCGCTCATGGGATCCAGTTCTGACGAGAGTGGGTTGGTCGACAGTGCTGTAGACAGTACTTCCTGTGTCCGGCCGCGCGCCAAGCGCCTAGGCCCACAGGGCACCGGCGAGCGAGACCCCGGCGAAGGCCGCCGCAAGCCCCGCCACCACGCTCGCGACGACGTTGACGGCAGCGTAGAGGCCCGAGCCCGCCTCGGTCAGCCGCAGGGTCTCGTAGGAGAACGTCGAGTACGTCGTCAGCGCCCCGCACAGCCCGGTGCCCAGCAGGAGCTGCAGATGCGGGCCGGCGGCGCCTGCGGAGGCCGCGCCCGTGAGCAGCCCGAGGATCAGGCAGCCGGTGACGTTCACCACGAAGGTGCCCCAGGGGAAGAGCGAGTCGTGGCGGGCCTGCACGGCGCGGTCCGTCAGATAGCGCAAGGGTGCGCCGACCACGGCCCCAGCGATGACCAGGAGCCAGTTCACAACGACTTCTTACCCTTCGGGTCCGCTTTGTCCGGGCTGTCGGCGCGGCCCGTGTACCGGACGACCTCGCACTCCTCCACGGTCACGAGCCCCTCGTCGACCAGTTCGTCCAGCTGCGGCAGGAACGCGCGGACCCGCTCCTCGGTGTCCACGACGACCACCGCGACCGGCAGGTCCTCGCTGAGGGACAGCAGGCGGGAGGTGTGGACGCGGGAGGAGGCGCCGAAGCCCTCGATGCCCCGGAAGACGCTGGCCCCGGCGAGGCCGGCGGCGTGCGCGCGGTGCACGATCTCGGAGTAGAGGGGCTTGTGGTGCCAGGTGTCGTCCTCGCCGATGAAGACGGTCAGCCGGAGGGCACGGCCGGTGAGTGACGTCATCGCTGCCTCCTGGTCAGCACCCGGCGGGCGGCGGCCGAGGCGAGCCACACCGCCGTGAGGGCCGCGAGCAGCGTCGCGGCGAGATAGGCGAGCCCGAGGCCGGGGCGGCCTGCGTCGACCAGCTTGCGGATGTCGACGGCGTAGGTGGAGAAGGTGGTGAAGCCGCCGAGGACACCGGTGCCGAAGAAGGGGCGGACCAGGCGGTGGGCGGCCCACACGTCGGTGATGAGCACCATGAACACGCCGATCACCGCACAACCGGTGACGTTGGTCCAGAAGGTCGCCCAGGGGAATCCGCCGGGTGGCGTGGGCCAGGCGAGGGTGAGCGCGTAACGGCCCGACGCGCCGAGGGCACCGCCCAGCGCGACCACGGCGACGACGGGTGCCTGGGTACGCCACTCCGACCGCCGCCGGGAAGCGGGGCGGACGCGGAGGCTCTCTGCTTCCGGGGCTGTCATGCTCGTACGACTCCTGTTCGGCCCTGCCCCGACGGGTGATCACGGCCAGCCACCAGCGTACCGCCGGCCAGACCCCGTCCCACCCGGCGACGGCCCCCACGGGGACGGCGGTGTCCGGCTTCCGGCTCAGCGGCCGGCGACTCGCGCGGCTCGCCCGCGCACGGCGGAGAGCGGCGTCCGGGTTCCGGCTCAGCGGACTGCGGCTCGCGTACGGCGGGCGGTCGGCATCCGGCCCATCCGACGACAGCCCACGCGCGGACGGCGGTGGCGAAGCCGGCGCATCCGGCGACAGCCCGCGCGCCGAGCAGGCTCCGGCCCCGGCTCCCGGCCTTCGGTGCCAACACCGGCACCGGCACATGCGGCGACAGCCCACCCGCAGACGCCGACACCCGCATCCGGCACAGCCGCCGACAGCTCAGGCGGCACCGGCGGGCGGCCGGCGCCCGGCACACTCGGCAGCGGCTCCCGCAGGCACGGTGGCGCTCGGCGTCCAGCGCACCCGAGGACGGCTCCCGAGCGACCGGCAGGCGCCCCGCCGACAGCCCCCCACACAGACGTCGGCACCCGCGTCCAGCACAGCCGGCGACCCCTCCCATGTGGACAACAGGCGGGCGGAGGGCGGATCAGGTGGGGGGTGCGTACAGGGCGATGCCCGGTTCCCAGAGACTGCCGAGGACCAGGTGGTCGTCGGTCGCGCACACGCTGGTGACCATGCGGAAGCCGGAGCGGCGGCGGCTGAGGTGGTGGACGGTGCGGCCGTGGTCGTCGAACGCCAGCACGCCGATCGTTCCGCCCGGCCGGAACGGCGCGTGGACGGCGGCCCGGGCGGCGGTGGCGCGGACGGCGGGCGGCGTGCGGTGCAGGAGGTCCAGCGGGGCGACGCGCGGGCCGGCGAGGGCGACCCAGATCGGGCCGTCGGGGCCGGCGCGCCAGAGGTTGTCCGGCATGCCGGGGAGGACGGCGAAGAGGTCGGTGTGTCCGGCGCGCGGGCCGGTGAGGTGGTAGCGCGTGAGACGGCGGGCTCCGGTCTCCGCGATGACCAGGAAGGAGCCGTCGGCGGCCACGGCGAGCCCGTTGGCGAACTGCAGTCCCTCCAGCAGGACTTCGGGTTCGCCGCCCTCCGCGGCGAGCCGGAGCAGCCGCCCGGTGCCGGTGTGTTCGACGATGTCGCCGATCCACTGGTCCAGCGGGTAACGGCGGCTGGAGACGGTGAAGTAGACCGTGCCGTCGGGCAGGGCGACGACATTGCTGCAGAACCGCAGCCGCTCCCCCGCCACCGAGTCGGCGAGGACGCGGACGGAGCCGTCGCCGGGCCCGACACGCAGCAGACCGCGTTCGGCGTCGCACACCAACAGGTCGCCGTCCGGCAGGAGTTCGAGCCCCAGAGGCCGGCCGCCGGTCTCGGCCAGCATCTCCACCCGGGGTGCGAGCGAGCCGCCGAGGGGGTGGACGCGCAGGATGCGCCCGTCCTCGACCCCGGTCAGTACGCGCCCGTGCGCGTCGGCCACCACGTCCTCGGGACCACGGGCGCCCAGGGAGACGTAGTGCAGTGGAACGAGTGCCGTCGGTCGGTCCATGTGCGGTGCCCTTCGCCGTCGGGTCGGCCCATCCTGGCACGGAAGCCGTCGGCCCGGTCCGCGTCGGCCGGGTTCGGCGGCTCACCAGCCCTTCTCGAACATCCGGGCCACTTCGGCGATGCGGATCTCGTCGCGCCGGTAGTAGGTGCGACAGCGCACCCGCCGGGTGCGCAGCAGGCCGAGGCGGCTGAGGAACTCCAGGTGCGCGAGGGCGGTCCGGCGGGGGACGCCGAGCTTGACGGCGACGGCCCGGGCGGTGACGCCGGTCTCGGCGGGGCTGCGGCGGCGCGAGGCCGGGAAGTGGACCGAAGGTTCCTTGAGCCACTCCAGAATGGTCTGCCGTGTGCGGCCCGAGGGAGTTCCCATCATCCGTCCGCCCTCCGTCCGGCCTCCTCGTATGCAGTCTGCCCACTGTGGCGCGGGCGACCCCGTCACGTCCGGCACTCGGCGACCGTTGTCCGGTACCGAACGGCAGTACGACCGAGCGGATCCCCGCCGCGCCGGGACGCAGTCGGCCCGAGGCCCGGGAACAAGGGGGAGGGCCCGGCCGCCCCTTACGGCCGGGCCCCCGTCACGGGTGGTTCAGCGGTGGCTGAACCACGTCATGGAGGAGAGCGCCTTGTCGTCGTAGCCGAACAGGGCCTGGTTCTCCCAGCCGTTGCCGGAGGAGGCGTCGGCGGGGTCCCAGCCGTTGCCGGTGACGGCGGTCCAGGTCGCCTCCCAGTAGAAGACACCGAGACCGCGACCGTTCGGGACGGCCTCCACGATGCTCGCCACGTCGTTCATCCACTTGGTCTGGCCGGCCACGGTCGCCGGGTAGCCGGAGACGAGTTCGCCGGTGGTGTCGATCTGGTTGGTGAGCGAGTCGTCGCTGTCGAGGCGGAAGGGATAGGCGGTCTCGGCGACGAACACGGGCTTGCCGTAGCGGGAGGCGGCGTCGTCCAGGGTGGTCTGGAAGTCGGAGAGCGGGCCGTGCCAGTAGCCGTAGTACGACAGCCCGATCGCGTCGAACTTCACGCCCTGGGCCACCGCGTTGTCGAACCACCACTCGGTTCCGGCCTTGTCCCCGCCCTTGGCGAGATGCAGGGCGACCACCGTGGACGAGTCGACCGCCTTGACGGCGTCGTAGCCCGAGTTGAGCAGCCCGGCGAGCTGACTCCAGTTGTCGGTCGACCCCTCGGACCACAGCATGCCGCCGTTGATCTCATTGCCCACCTGGACCATGTCGGCGGTGGTGCCTTGCGCCTTCAAGGCGTTCAGCACGTCGTACGTGTGGTTGTACACGTCCGTCTTGAGCCGGCTGTACGAGTGGCCCGACCAGGCGGCCGGCTTGGTCTGGGCGCCCGGGTCGGCCCAGGTGTCCGAGTAGTGGAAGTCGACCAGCAGCTTCATGCCGGCCGCCTTGACGCGCTTGGCCAGGGCGAGGACGCGCGTCTTGTCGTTGTAGCCGTCGGCCGGATTCACCCAGACCTTCAGGCGCGCGTAGTTCATACCGGCGTTCTTCAGGATGGTGATCGCGTCGCCCGCGCTCCCCGAACTCGTCCTGTATACACCGCCCTTGGCCTCGCTCTTGGCCAGGGAGGAGATGTCGGCGCCGTGGATCGACGTACCGGTGGTGCCCGACGTGAAGGTCAGATCGTCGACATTGATCCAGTTGCCGGCGTTCGCGTCACTGTTGATGCTGACCGTGCACTGGTTGGTGGTCACCTTGATCGGTGTGACGATACGGATCCACCCGCTGGACGAGATCGGCAGATCCGTGCGCTGTTCCGGACTCCCGCAGTTCTTGAGGGCCAGGTAGGCGGAGTTCTGGCCGCCTCCGGAGCGGACCCATGCGGTCAGGGTGTAGGTGCCGTTGGCCAGTCCGGACAGGTACTGGTACGTCTCCACCCTGTAGGCGGACGACGAGTAGTGGGTGAGGCGGTAACTCCCGCCGTGCCCACCGGACTCGGTGTACGAGGCTCCGGTGTCGCCGTACTCGGACCAGCCGGTGGGCGCGGCCACGCCCGAACCGTCGGACTCGAAGCCCCCGTTGGAGAGAGTGCTCGCGGCCTGGGCGGTCTGGGCGGGCAGGGCGGTGAGGGCGAGCCCGGCCGCGAGCGGCGGCAGCAGGGCCCTGATGGTGCGTCTGGGATGGAACTTCATCGTCCGTCGTCCCTTCGACGTAACTGGGGAGAGAAGTCCTCCGGTGGGGCTGGAGGAGAGCCCTCCGCCCGCGGCTCCGACGGCTCGCGCGGGCGGAGGGGGGCCGGCTCAGCCGTCGAGCCGTACGACCCGGACGGCCCCCGCCGGGACCGCGAGGCGGCCCGCGACGCGTTCGCCCGTCAGCAGTTCGGTGCCGGCCGTGTCCAGCGGCACCTTGGTGTCGCCGGCGGTGTGGTTGATCACGAAGAGGAAGGAGCCCGACTCGCCGTCGCGGCGCACGACTTCGACGTCGCGGGGCAGGTCGGCGCGCGGGGCGAGCCGGGCGTCGTCGGCCGCCCGGCCGACGAGCGCGTCCAGGCCCTGGGCGTCCAGGCGGGTGGACACGTACCAGGCGGTGCCCTTGCCGAACCGGTGCCGGGTGACGGCCGGGCGGCCGGCGGTGAGGCCGTCGGCGTACGTCCACACCGTCTCGGCGCCGCGCGGCACGACGAACTCCGTCCACACGTCCCCGGCCGGCTCGGAGCCGTCGGGGCCGGTCAGGTGCACCCGCTCGTCCTTCAGCAGCGGGGAGAACTCCTCCACGGTCAGGCCGAGGACGTCCCGCAGTGTCCCCGGGTAGGCGCCCTCGTGCACCGCGTCGTGCTCGTCGACGATGCCGGAGAAGTACGACACCACGAGCGTGCCGCCGTTGTCGACGTACTCCCGGACGTTGTTCCCGGCGGCCTCCGTCATCAGATACAGGGCCGGTACGACGACAAGGGGATACCTCGACAAGTCGGCTTCCGGGTGGGCGAAGTCGACGGTGAGGTGGCGGTCGTAGAGGGCCTCGTAGAAGGAGTCGGCGCGCTCGCGCGGGTCGTGGTCCTCGGTGGGCCGCCAGGCGAGGTTCTGCGCCCACCAGGACTGCCAGTCCCACAGCAGGGCCACGTCGGCCCGGGTGCGGGTGCCGCGGATCGGGCTCAACGAGTCGACGGCCGCGCCGAGTTCGACCACCTCGCGCCAGACCCGGGTGTCGGTGCCGCCGTGCGGCAGCATCGCCGAGTGGAACTTCTCGGCGCCGCGCCTGGACTGCCGCCACTGGAAGAACATCGCGCCCTCGGAACCGCGGGCCACGTGTGCGAGGGAGTTGCGGGCCATCTGTCCGGGCGCCTTGGCGGGGTTGCGGGGCTGCCAGTTGACGCCCGAGGTGGAGTGCTCCAGCAGCAGCCAGGGAGCGCCCCCGGCGACCGAGCGGGTGATGTCGGCGGCCATCGCGAGGTTGACGTGGGTGCGGCGGCCGTCGGTGATCAGGTAGTGGTCGTTGGTGACGAGGTCGACCTCGCGGCCCCAGGCCCAGTAGTCCATGGAGTCGCACTGGCTGAGCGCGGTCATGAAGTTGGTCGTCACCGGGACGCCCGGCGAGAGGCGGTGCAGGATGTCCCGCTCGGCGCGGAAGTTCTCGCGGATCGTGGCGTCGGCGAACCGCCGGTAGTCGAGGGCCTGGCCCGGGTTGCCGACGGTCGGCGTGGCCCGGGGCGGGTTGATCTGCTCGAACCCGGTGTAGCGCTGGCCCCAGAAGGCCGTGCCCCAGGCCGCGTTGACCGCCTCGACGTCGCCGTAGGTGTCCGCGAGCCAGCGGCGGAAGTGGGCGGCGCAGGAGTCGCAGTAACAGGCCGAGACGGGGACGCCGTACTCGTTGTGGACGTGCCAGAGCGCCAGCGCGGGGTGGTCGCCGTAGCGCTCGGCGAGCCGGGTGGTGATGCTCGCGGCGGCCGCGCGGTAGTCGGCGTTGCTGTGGCAGATCGCTCCGCGCGAGCCGAACTCGTGGCGCACGCCCTCGGCGGTGACCGGGAGCGCCTCGGGGTGCGCCCGGTAGAACCAGGCCGGCGGCACGACGGTGGGCGTGCCGAGGTCGACGCGGATGCCGTTCTCGTGCAGCAGATCGATGACCCGGTCCAGCCAGCCGAAGTCGTACTCCCCGGGCGCCGGCTCCAGCAGGGCCCAGGAGAAGATCCCGACGCTCACCATGGTGACGCCGGCCTCGCGCATCAGCCGGACGTCCTCCTGCCAGACGCTTTCCGGCCACTGCTCGGGGTTGTAGTCCCCGCCGAAGGCGAGCCTGCTGAGGCCCCTGGGGTGGGTGTCCGGCATGGATCTCTCCCGTTGAAATCGATCATTTGGGAACGTACACACACAGCAGCGGCGGTGCGATCCCAACATAACCGCACAGCAACAACCATTGACAAGTGTCCGGGATGTTTCTCTACTGTGAACGCTCACAGAAGCATGGCAGGGGTTCTGCACGATCGGGGGCCCGGGTCATGTGAACGTGCACATCTGCATGGCAGGTCCCCGCAGTGGGCGGGGACCCAGGTCAGGGGAGAAACCATGCCGCACACGAAGCGCCGTCGCCTCGTGACAACCGCCCTCGCCGTCTCGCTCGGCGCCACCGCCCTCGCCGCCTGCGGCTCCGATGACGGCGAGGCCGAATCGGGTCCCGTCTCGCTGACGTACTGGACCTGGACACCCGGCATGGACAAGGTCGTCGACCTGTGGAACAAGGGGCCGGGGAAGAAGGAGAAGATCACCGTCACGGTGAAGAAGCAGGCGTCCGGCGACACGCTGGTCACCAAGATCCTCACCGCGCACAAGGCGAAGAAGGCCCCTGACCTGGTGCAGGCCGAGTACCAGGCGCTGCCGACGCTGGTCAGTAACGACGCGCTGGCCGACATCTCCGAGCAGGTCGGCGATGTCGAGGACAAGTTCGCCGCGGGCGTCTGGCAGCAGACCACGCTCGGCACGGACGCGGTCTACGCGGTGCCGCAGGACATCGGCCCGATGATGTTCTACTACCGCGAGGACCTGTTCAAGAAGTACGGCCTGAAGGTCCCCACCACCTGGGACCAGTTCGCCGAGACCGCTCGCGCGCTGAGGAAGAAGGCGCCGGAGACGTCCCTGACCACGTTCTCCGCCAACGACGCCGGCCTCTTCGCGGGTCTCGCCCAGCAGGCCGGCGCCAAGTGGTGGACCACCTCCGGCGACAAGTGGAAGGTGGCGATCAACGACGCGGCCACCCGGAAGGTCGCCACGTTCTGGGGCGGCCTCGTCAAGGAGGGCGTCGTCGACGACCAGCCGATGTACACCCCGTCCTGGAACAAGGCGCTCAACACCGGCAAGCAGATCGCCTGGGTCAGCGCGGTGTGGGCGCCGGGCACGCTGACCACGGCCGCGCCGGACACCAAGGGCAAGTGGGCCATGGCCCCGCTCCCCCAGTGGTCGCTCGACCAGGACGTCACCGGCAGCTGGGGCGGGTCCTCCACGGCCGTCACCACCGACTCCGCGCACCAGGAGGCCGCCGCGAAGTTCGCGGCCTGGCTCAACACCGACCACGACGCCCTGAACGCGCTGGCCAAGGAGGGCGGGATCTACCCGGCCTCCACCTCCGCCCAGCTCAGCGGCGCCTTCTCCAACCCGCCGGCGTACTTCTCCGACCAGCCGGACTTCTACACGAAGGCCGCCGACATCGCGAAGACCACCGCACCGTCCGCGTGGGGCCCGAACGTGAACGTCGCCTACACGTCGTTCAAGGACGCCTTCGGCACCGCCGCCAAGAACAAGTCGGACTTCGGCGCCGCTCTGGACACGATGCAGGACGCCACGGTCGCCGACATGAAGAAGCAGGGCTTCGGGGTTTCCCGGTGAGCACCTCCACCAGCCGGAAGTCGTACGGGGTCAAGGGGGCCCCGTACGGCTTCCTCCTCCCCGCCACGATCCTGTTCGCCCTCTTCTTCGCGCTGCCCATCGGGTACGCGGTCTGGCTCAGCTTCCGCCAGGTGCACGTCTCCGGACTCGGCCTCGGGTCGGGCGCCCGCAAGGAGGTGTGGGCCGGCTTCGCGAACTACACCGAGGCCTTCCAGGACAGCGAACTGCTGAACGGCGCGCTGCGCGTGATCGGCTACGGCTGCATCGTCGTCCCGGTGATGCTCGGCCTCGCGCTCCTGTTCGCGCTGATGCTGGACTCCGACAAGGTACGTCTCGCCCCGTTCACCCGGCTCGCGATCTTCCTGCCGTACGCCATCCCCGGTGTGGTGGCCGCGCTGCTGTGGGGCTTCCTGTACCTGCCGGACGTGAGCCCCTTCTACTTCGTGCTCGACAAGCTGGGCCTGCCGCAGCCGGACCTGCTGGACGGCGGTCCGCTCTATCTCGCCCTGTCGAACATCGCGGTCTGGGGCGGCACCGGCTTCAACATGATCGTCATCTACACCTCGCTGAGGTCCATCCCGGCCGAGGTGTACGAGGCGGCGAAGCTGGACGGCGCCACCCCGCTGCAGATCGCGTTGCGGATCAAGATCCCGATGGTGGCGCCCTCCCTGGTGCTGACCTTCTTCTTCTCGATCATCGCGACGCTTCAGGTGTTCAACGAGCCGACCACCCTCAAGCCGCTCACCAACTCCGTCAACACGACCTGGAGCCCGTTGATGAAGGTGTACCAGGACGCCTTCGGCCGGAACGACATCTACTCGGCGGCGGCCGAGGCGACCCTGATCGCCCTCGTCACGCTGCTGCTGTCGTTCGGCTTCCTGCGGGCCGCGAACCGCCGCGACAAGCAGGAGGAAGCGCGATGAGTTCTCTTGCCGTCCGCAAGGCCGCCCCGGCCGCGGGCACCACCCCGGGCACGGCACAGGGTCCGCCGCTGCGCCGCCGGATCGCCCTGATCCCGACGGTCACCCTGCTGATCGGCGCCGTCTACACCCTCCTTCCGGTCGCCTGGGTGGTGATCGCGTCCACCAAGTCCGGACACGAGCTGTTCTCCACCTTCACCTTCCTGCCGGGCACCGGTTTCACCGACAACCTCAAGGACCTCAACGCCTACCGGGGCGGCGTCTACTGGAAGTGGATGGGCAACTCCGCCCTGTACGCCGGTCTCGGCGCCCTGCTCTCGACCGCCGTGTCGGCGTTCAGCGGCTACGCGCTGGCGACCTACCGCTTCAAGGGCCGCGAGACGATGTTCAGCATCCTGCTCGCGGGCGTCCTGATGCCGCCGGTGATCCTCGCGATCCCGCAGTACCTGCTGCTGGCGAAGGCGAACCTCACGGACTCCTACCTGTCCGTGCTGCTGCCCCAGATCCTCTCCCCGTACGGCGTCTACCTGGCGCGCATCTACGCGGCCGCCGCCGTCCCCGCCGACGTGGTGGAGGCCGGACGGATGGACGGGGCGAGCGAGTGGCGGATCTTCACCCGGATCGCGCTGCCGATGATGATCCCCGGCATGGTCACCGTGTTCCTGTTCCAGTTCGTCGCGGTCTGGAACAACTTCCTGCTGCCGTACATCATGCTCAGCGACGACGAGAAGTTCCCTCTCACGCTCGGTCTGTACACGCTGCTGGAGCAGGGCTCCAACACGCCGGCGCTGTACACGCTGGTCATCACGGGCGCCTTCCTCGCGGTCCTCCCGCTGATCGCCCTCTTCCTGGTCATTCAGCGCTTCTGGAGCCTGGATCTGCTGTCCGGGGCCGTAAAGTCATGACCATGAGCAATCCGGGGGGCCGGCGCAAACCGCCGACGATCCACGACGTGGCGCGCGAGGCAGGCGTCTCGCGCGGCACCGTCTCACGCGTGCTCAACGGCGGGCACTACGTCAGCCCCGCGGCCCAGGAGGCGGTCGACGCCGCCATCCGCAGGACCGGGTACGTCGTGAACCGGCACGCCCGCTCGCTGATCACCGGACGCTCCGACTCGGTCGGCTTCCTGCTGACCGAGCCGCAGGAGAGGTTCTTCGAGGACCCCAACTTCAATGTCCTGCTGCGGGGTTGCACCCAGGCGCTGGCCGCGCACGACATCCCGCTGCTGCTCATGCTGGCGGGCACCGAGGACGAACGGCGGCGCATCACGCGGTACATCACCGCCGGGCATGTCGACGGGGTGCTGCTGGTCTCCAGTCACTCCGGTGATCCGGTGGCGGAGGAGCTGCGGGAGGCGGGTGTGCCGCTGGTCGCCTGCGGCAAGCCGATCGGGCTCGGCTCGAAGGTGAGTTACGTGGCCGCCGACGACCGGGACGGCGCCCGGGACATGGTGCGGCACCTGCTGTCGCTCGGCCGGCGCCGGATCGGCGTGGTCACCGGTCCGCTGGACACCCCCGGTGGTGTGGAGCGGCTCGCCGGGTACAAGGAGGTACTCGCCGAGGCGGGCGTCGAGACCGACGAGCGGCTCGTCGTCTCCGGTGACTACAGCCGGACCAGTGGTGAGGCGGGCGCGGAGCGGCTGCTGGCTCAGGCCCCGGACATGGACGCCGTGTTCGTCGCCTCCGACCTGATGGCGCAGGGCGTGCTGGCGGCGCTGCACCGGGCCGGGAAGCGGGTGCCGGACGACATCGCTGTCGGCGGTTTCGACGACTCGCCCGCCGCGACCGCCGCCACCCCGGAGCTGACCACGATCCGCCAGCCCTGGGACCGGATCAGCAACGAGATGGTCCGGGTGCTGCTCGCCCAGATCGGCGGCGAGGACCCGGCGGCGGTGATCCTTCCGACGGAGCTGGTGCGGCGCGCTTCCGCGTGAGCCGCTTCGGCGAGCCGCGGGGTACCGGTACACGCCGTCAGGCGTCTGCGGCACCCTCGCGGCGGTCGCGCAGGCCGAGCTTGGCGAAGATGCGGGCCACGGGGGACTTGACCGTGGCCTCGCTCAGGGTCAGCTCGGCGTCCGGCTCGGTGTCGGACAGGCCCCGGCCCATCAGGGTCAGCACCTCCCGCTCGCGGGGCGTGAGGGCGGCCAGGTCGGCGGGCACCGACTCGGCCGCCCGTTCGGCCTCGGCCGCGTAGCGCTCCACCAGCCGCCGGGTGATCTGCGGCGCCAGCAGGGCGTCGCCGGTGCCGACGAGTTCGCCGCCTACCGAGTCGTGCTCCCGCGCATGGCGGCGGGGGTCGACATCACCCTGCCGGCGTACATGACGGACGTCTGGCATGCGCCGGTCCTGGCGCTCCTGGCCCTGGCGGGTGTGCTGATCGCCGTCGTGGGTGCCCTGGTGCCCGCCCGCCGGGAGGCCCGCCTCACCGTCGCGGAGGTGCTGCACGGCGAGTGAGGGCCCCGCCGTGGGAGTCCGCCGCAACCGGTCAGGATCGGAGAAGCCGTGGCGGACTCCCCGGCCCTAGCGTGAGAGCCCCGACGAGGAACCCGTCGGGTCACGCGCCTCAGAAGGAGTGAGCCCTATGACCACCGGCCTGCAGACGATCATCTACCCGGTCAAGGACCCGGAGCGGGCCACGGCCGTCTTCACCGCGCTGCTGGGCGTCGAGCCGTTCGTGGACGAGCCGTACTACATCGGTTTCAAGGCCGCCGGGCAGGATGTCGGCCTCGACCCGAACGGGCACGCGCAGGGCCTGACCGGGCCGGTGCCGTTCTGGCACGTGTCCGATCTCCGGGAGCGGCTCGCGGCTCTGCTGGCGGCGGGTGCCGAACTGCTGCAGGACGTGCGGGACGTCGGCAACGGCAGGCTGATCGCCTCGGTGAAGGACCCCGACGGCAACCTGGTGGGGCTGCTCCAGGACGCGGCGGCCTGAGGCGCGCGCGAACCGCCTGCACAGCACACTAGTTGCGCACTCAACGATTGGCCGGATCGGTGCTACGGTGCGGGTATGGCAGTCAAGACGGCCGACGCCCGGCTCGAGGAACGGTGGCGGGGCATCCTTTCGGTACACGCGCGCACGATGTGCGAGATCGACCGGGCGCTGCACCCGCACGGGCTGGGCGCCAGCGACTTCGAGGTGCTGGACATCCTGGCGTCCGAATCGCCCGGGGAGGGCGACCAGTGCCGGGTGCAGAACCTCGTCGGGCGGGTCCATCTCAGCCAGAGCGCGCTGTCCCGGCTGATCGGCCGGCTGGAGAAGGACGGTCTGGTCGAGCGCTCGGTGTGCGCGGAGGACCGTCGCGGGGTGTGGGTCGCGCTCACCCGCAAGGGCCGCGAGCTGCACACCGAGGTACTGCCGGTGCAGCGGGCGGTGCTCCAGCGCATGCTGGCCGAACAAGAGCGTTAGAGCAGCAGCTCGGTCCCGTCCGGCAGGACCTCGACACCTTCCTCGGCGATCCGCGCGCGTGCCGGTGAGGCGGGGTCGAGGAGCGGGTTCGTGTGGTCGAGGTGGGTGTAGATCCGGCGTACGCCGAGGTGGCGGGCGAGATCCGTGAGGGTGCCGTCCGAGCCCGTGACCGGCGGATGGCCCGGACCACCCGCCGGTACGGCACCGGCCCGCACCGCCCCCACCGTCCGGTCGGCCGTGCAGAACGTGCCGTCCACCAGCACGCAGTCGGCCTCGGCGCACGACTCGTCCAGGGCGGGACTCCAGGCGCCGATGCCGGGGGCGTAGAGCAGTACTCCCCCGCTGGACAGGTCCTCGATGCGGTACGCCGTCACCCACGGCTCCTCGGGCAGCGGCGCCTGCGCCGGGACGTACCTGGGGATCCGCGCGCCCACCGGGTGGGCCGTGACGACCAGTCCGCCGGCCAGTACGAAGCCGCCGTCGGCGACGCTGTCCGCCCACTCCCAGGGGGCGTAGCGGTCCAGCGCGGCCCGCACCGGGGCCAGGACGGCGCGCACCGGCGGGGCCGCGTAGACCTTCAGGCCCGCCGCCCCGCGCAGCTCCGCCAGACCGGTGACGTGATCGGCCTCGGCGTCCGTGAGCAGCACACCGCGCAGCGGGGTGCCCCGGGGGCCGGGCCGGAGCGCGGGGGTGGCCGCGAGCTGGGTACGCAGATCGGGCGAGGCGTTCAGCAGCCACCAGTCGCGGCCGTTGCCGGTGACGGCGGCGCACTCCTGGGTCCGGGGGGCCAGCCGGCCGCTCCGGGCCGCGGTGCACAGCACGCAGGCGCAGTTCCACCGCGGGAAGCCGCCCCCGGCGGCGGTGCCCAGCAGGACGACCCTCACGACCATCGGCTCCTTCACGCTCGCCCGGACCTGCCGCCCGCAGGGATTTTCCCTGCGGAAGGGCCGGTGCTACCCCTCGGCGGGGAGCAGTTCCGGCCGTCCTGCGCCGGGCCGCCTGCCGTGCGTGAGCCGATGATCGGGGAGATCGCCGGAGGGGGCGGGTCGGTGCCGCTCACCCCTGGCGGATCAGCGGGCCAGCAGGGTGCGCACCCCTTGGGAGGTGAGTGTCAGTGCGTGGGACGAGCTGCCGTCGATGGCGAGGGAGAGGTCCTCCTCGGGCCACTGTGAGGCGAGCGCGCCGAGCGGTATCAGGCGGTAGCGCGAGACGAACGGCAGCAGTTCGGCCATCTCGCCCTCCGTGGTGAAGACCGGGACGACCTGATCGCCGCCGGGCTGCTCCAGGACGGGCAGGGCCACCGTCGTCGCGTCGGCGCCCTCTCCGTCGACCGCGTCGTCCGGCACGGGGACGAGCACGTCGGTGTGGGCGAGGGTGTCCAGGGCGGCCTGGTCCTCGGCGTTCACGGTCAGCGCGTCCAGCGCCTGCTGCGCCGGCGTCGGCAGATCGTCGTGTGTGGGTGTCTCCATGGCAGATCCCCTGGTAGCGGCGGTCGTACGGGCCACCCGGGCGGTTGCCGACCGGGCGTGCTCCCGCCTCGCGTACCCGGTGGGGTGCGGGGCATGCGTGGGGATCGGCGGGAGGTCCGGTGGCGGGCCGATGGAGGAGGCGGTGCCGGCGGGGGACCGCGGAGGGTGAAAACCGACCAGCAGTGGTGATCGCCGCCCACGCGCCCCCGCCCGGGTGCGGCCTAGCGTGGCCGCATGCCGATACAACCCTGGTTCCGCGACGCCAAGCTGGGCATCTTCGTCCACTGGGGCATCTACGCGGTGGACGGAGTCCCGGAGTCCTGGTCCTTCTACACCGGTCAGGTGCCCCATGAGCGGTACATGAAGCAGCTGGACGGCTTCACCGCGTCCCGCTACGACCCCCGCGCCTGGGCGGACCTGTTCGCCCGCGCCGGCGCCCGCTACGCCGTGCTCACCGCACGCCACCACGACGGTGTGGCCCTGTGGGACAGCGCCCACGGCGACCTCGACGTGGTCCGCCGGACCCCGGCCGGGCGCGACCTGATCGCCGGGTACGCCGACGCGCTGCGCGAGCGCGGCCTGAAGGTGGGCCTGTACTACTCGCACTCGGACTGGAACCACCCCGACTATGCGAGCACCCGGCATCCCGACCCGGGCGAGGAGCCACCCAACCCCTACGCGCACGCCCGTCCCGGTGCGGAGGACGCGGTGGCCTGGGCGCGGTACCTCGCCTACCGCGACGGCCAGGTCGGTGAGCTGGTCGACCGGTTCCGCCCGGATCTGCTGTGGTTCGACGGCGAGTGGGAGCGCACCGAGGAGCAGTGGGGGCTGGACGCGCTGGCCGCGCGCATCCTGGCCGGGAATCCGGACACGGTCCTGAACGCGCGCATGCTCAGCCACGGCGACTACGCCACGCCGGAGCAGGGGGTGCCGCTCCAGGCTCCGGAAGGGCCCTGGGAGTTGTGCCTGACCGTCAATGACTCCTGGGGCTTCCAGCACCGGGACGACCGTCACAAGTCGGTGCGCCGACTGGTGCGTTACTTCACCGAGACGATCGGCGCGGGCGGGAATCTGCTGCTGGACGTGGGCCCGCGCGAGGACGGCACGATCCCGGCGGAGCAGGCCGAGCGCCTGGAGGGGCTCGGTGCGTGGATCGCGCGACACTCCGAGGCGGTGTACGGCACGGTCGCCGGCCTGCCTCCGGGGCACCACTACGGCCCTGGCACTCTGTCGGCCGACCGGCGCACGCTGTACCTGGTCTGCTTCGACGTGCCGCGCGAGGCGGTGTCCGTGCGCGGGCTGCGCAACCGGGTCCGCAGGGTGACCGTGCTCGGGACGGGGGCGGAGCTGGGCCACGAGGTCACCGGCGGGCTGCACGAGGTGCCGGGTGTGACGTGGCTGGACGCGCCGGCCCCCGCGGACGTGGACGAACACGCCACCGTGCTCGCCGTGGAACTGGACGGGGAGCTGGACCTGTACCGGGGTACGGGGCGCGCGTGACACGAGGACCCGTGGCGTCCGCGGACCGAGAGGTCGGGTACGGCGGGCCCGGTGCGGGGCTCGGGTCAGCGGTCGAACTCCTCGTGGATCGGTGTCTTCGGTTCTTCCCACAGGTGCTGGGAGATCCCGGGTTTGCCGCCGCGCCGCGTCCGCCCCGTCCGCCGCGCGGCGTCGTCGCGGTCGGTGGTGTCCGGGCGCTCCGCCGGTGCCGGAGTCGTGCGCGACGGCTGATCGGCCTGCGCCGCGTCCGCCTCTGGTCCACCCTCCGCCTGAGAAGGGGTGTACTCGCTCATCAGGGCCTCCCGCCCATGCCCCCGCCTGCCGTCGAGCCTCGAGTACCCGTCCTCCCGGGCGCCACCACCGGGGAGGATCCGTCGATCCGCACGCCGGGTGACATCCATCACAGCGATGGCGGCGACTAAGCATGCCGGTTAGTAGATGGCGCTCCCTCGACATATGGGATTTGTCCGGCTTGCCGCCGTCTCGTGCCGTGCCCGGAGCGACGGCACGAGGGTCCCTCGGCACCTCGCCCCAATCGTCGCCGCCCACGCGCTCCTGACGGAACGACAGTGCTCGCGCAAACGTCGCGTACGCGAAGTCGGCATCTCTCGATCCGCCTGGCAAGGGCCGGTGGAGTCTACGAAGCAGAGTAGTAGTAAGAGCCCTTTGCACTCACTGTGAAGCCGTCCCGACAATGAGCGCTCGGCGATCAGCAGTGAGGTTGACGAATGGGACAGCACCGCAAGACCAAGCACTACCGGCGGATAGTCATCGCCGCCGTCGCCATCGGAGCCGTGGGCGTGCCATCGGTCGCCCTGGCCTGTTCCGACTGGCCGTACGGCGCGGAGGAGCAGTCGTACGCCCCCGTGACGAGCGCACCCGTGGCGCAGTGGCAGCACGTCCACAGGCATCACCACCGCAATGTCCCCGTCGCAGGAACACCGCAGACCAGCGTGTCGCCCGAGCCCCGGGCCACCGCTCGTCCCAGTGCCGGGCACAAGGCGACGGCCCACAAGCCGAAGGCCCACAAGCCGCAGAGCACCACCGCTCCCACCACCGCTCCCCGTACTCCCGAGGCTCCCCCCTCCGCGCCCGCCACCCCCCCTGTCGCGCCGAGCACCCCGAAGCCCACCACCACGGCGTCGGGAGTCGCCGCCGAGATCCTGCGGCTCGTGAACGCCGAGCGGGCCAAGGCGGGTTGCCAGGACCTGACCCTGAACTCGACGCTGACCAAGGCCGCGCAGGCCCACAGCGCGGACATGGCGGCCCACCAGAACATGTCGCACACGGGATCCGACGGATCCTCCCCGGGCGACCGCATCACACGGGCCGGGTACGCCTGGAGCAGCTACGGGGAGAACGTCGCCTACGGCTATTCCACGGCGGAGCAGGTCATGGCGGGCTGGATGTCCAGCCCGGGCCACCGGGCCAACATCCTCAACTGTGGGTTCAAGGAGATCGGCGTCGGCCTCGCGCAGCCCAACAGCTACTGGACCCAGGACTTCGGCACGGCCCGGTGACCGAGGGCGGCCGGCGCCGCTGATCATCGCACCGGGCGGCGCCGCCGGACCGGGCCGGGACTCCGGGCCGGTTCGCGGCGGCGCCCGGGGACGGCGGGCTCCGGAAGGGTGCGGAACAGCAGCCAGCTCAGCGCCGGCATCAGGACCAGCGGGGCCAGCGCGGTCCGCAGGGACGTCGCGTCGGCGACACGGCCGATGAGGGGGCTCGCCAGGCCGCCGATGCTGACGGTCAGCCCGAGGGTGATGCCGCCGGCGGTGCCCACCCGTGAGGGCAGGTAGTCCTGGCCGAGCGTGACCTGCAGGGAGAACGGGACGTACAGCCCCGCGGAGGTCAGGGCCACACACGGGTACAGAGCGGGCCCGGGTGCGAACACGACGCCCGCGACCCCCGCCACCGACAGCAGATAGGACCAGCGGCACACCGCGACCCGGGGCCACCGCCCGGCCAGCCGTCCTCCCAGCACGGAACCGACCGCGCCGCCGAGATAGAGCACGAACAGCGCGGCCGTCCCGGCGGCGCCGTCCCCGGTGCGCTGTTCGGCGTACAGCGGCAGGAAGCTGCTCAGCCCGATGAACACGACCGAGCGGCACACCACGGCCAGCGACAGCTTCGCGAACGACGCCCGGTCGTCGGCCTGTTCCGCGGGTGACGCACCGGTACCGGCATCCACCTGCCGCGAACCCCGCGCGCGCAGCACCGGCAGGCACAGCGCGGCACCCGCGAGCGCCGGGAGCACCAGCAGCGGGGTCCGGTGCAGCCCGCCCGTGCGCACGACGGCGGCGACCAGGAGCGGGGCCAGGGCGAAGCCGAGGTTGCCGCCGAGCGAGAACCAGCCCATGGCGCTGTGGCTGCCCCGGCTCACGAGCCGGGCGACCCGGGCCGACTCGGGGTGGTAGGCGGCCACCCCGACGCCGGACAGCGCCACGCATGCCAGGGTGAGCGGGTACGAGCCGCCGATCCCGCTCAGGGCGATACCGAGGCCGGCCAGGAGCGTACTGACCGGGAGCAGCCAGGGGACCGCCCGGCGGTCGGTGAGGGCACCGAACACCGGTTGCGCCACCGACGACAGCACGGAGGCGGCCAGTACGACGCCCGAGGCGGCGGCGTAGCCGTAGGCGCGCTCCGCCACGAGAACGGGGATCAGGGCGGCCACAGTGCCCTGGTAGACGTCGACACAGGCGTGCCCGACGGAGAGCAGGGTGATCGATGCATTCGTTCGCACCTCGTCATGCTCCGGCGCCCGCACCCTGTCGTGCTTTCGATAACCTGCCACACGATGACGCAGATCCGCCATACACCGGCCGCCCCCACACGTACCCAGTGGCTGGCGCCCGGCGCGGCGATAGACGCCCACCGGCACGACGACCACCAGATCGTCTACGCGGGCCGGGGAGTTCTGGCCGTCACCACCGACGCGGGCTCCTGGGTCGCGCCGGCCACCCGCGCCATCTGGGTCCCGGCCGGCACGGTCCATGCCCACCAGGCACACGGTGAGCTGGAACTGCATCTGGTGGGGCTGCCCGCGACCGAGAACCCGCTCGGCCTCGACGCGCCGACCGTGCTCGCCGTGGGCCCGCTGCTGCGGGAGCTGCTCGTCGCGTACACCCGTGGCCCGGACGACGGCAGCCCTGAACGGGCCCGGCTGCGTGCCGTGTTGCTCGACCAGCTGCGGGCCTCGCCCCAGCAGCCGCTGCACCTGCCGACGCCGGCCTCGCCCGTGCTGCGCGCCCTGTGCGCCGTCCTGCGCGCCGATCCGGCCGACGGGCGCACACTCGCCGAGCTGGGGCGGGAGGTCGGGGCGAGCGACCGTACCCTCTCGCGGCTGTTCCGCCACGACCTCGGCATGACGTTCCCGCAGTGGCGCACCCAGTTGCGGCTGCACCACGCCCTGGTCCTGCTGGCCGAGCGGACGCCGGTGACCGCGGTGGCGCACCGGTGCGGCTGGTCGTCGGCGAGCGCGTTCATCGCGGTCTTCAGGCGGACCTTCGGCCACACTCCGGGCAGCCATCCGGCGGATCCGCGGGGTGGGCAGCGCTCCTGACCGGGGCCGGGCTGGTGCCGCGCCCGACCGGGGGCCGGGGTGGGCCGCGCGGGGCTTCAGGCGCCGTTCGGGCGGGCGGCGCGGCGCTGGGAACGCTCGGTGAGCCCGCGGTAGGCCGCGCCTAGCACCGCCGCCTGGAACAGGGCGCTCACCAGGAGCGCCACCCACGGCAGCGGGCCCGGCAGGAAGAGGAACAGCCACGAGGTCGGGGCCGTGACCAGGAACGCCCACACGCCGGCGAAGCCGGGATCCCCGAACAGCACCGCGGCCCCGATCCAGGCGAGGACACCGGCCACCACCGCCAGATAGCCGAGGGCGGCCGGATTGAGCAGGTAGTGGCGCACCGCCGCGCCGAGAGAACGCCGCGCGCCCGTGGAGCCCTGCGAGCTGTCCATGTCCGACCTCCTGTGATGTCCACCGGTGTCCACGGTCCCGCGTTCCGGCGTCGGCGGCCTGAGTAGCCGTACTCACGTTCGCGCGCGTGCCCACCCAGATGCGGGTCCTGCCCGGCCGGCGGGCATCCGCACCCCCGGCCGCGGCACCCGGCGGCGTGGCGCGCTCCGGGCCGGCCCGGTCCCCGGCGAGGATGGCGCTCGGTGTGGACAGACGGCTGGGAGGCGGCAATGACCGTGAACCGTATCGGCCTGGTCGTGCACGGCGGACGCGAAGAGGCCGTGGCCGCCGCGCGGGCCGTGCGCGAGTGGTGCGCCGAGAACGCCGTGGGCTGTACCGACATCGACGTGTGGCAGGAGGGCGAGCGGCACAGCGCCAGCGAAGAGGTGGACGCCGCGGGCGACCCGGACCTCATCGTCACCCTCGGCGGCGACGGCACCTTCCTGCGCGGTGCCCGGCTGGCGGCCGTGCACGACGCCCTGGTGCTCGGGGTCGACCTCGGCCGCGTCGGCTTCCTGACGGAGGTCCCGGTCCCGGCGGTGCGCGAGGCGCTGGACGCGGTGCGCGAGGAGCGGATCACCGTCGAGAGCCGCATGCTCCTGACCATGCGGGCGTCGTGCCGGCTGGAGGTTCCCCCGCAGATGGAGGCGCTGCTGCGGTACGGCCGGGGTCCCATGCTGCCGCCGCCCCGGGTCCGCACGGAGTGCGAGGCGGGCGGTGACTGGGGCGTCGCCCTGAACGTCATGGCGCTGAACGACGTCGTCCTGGAGAAGCTGGCCCGGGACCGGCAGGTGTCGGTCGCGGTCTATCTGGCCGGCCGGCTCCTCGCCTGCTACTCCGCCGACGCGCTGCTGGTGGCCACCCCGACGGGCTCCACCGCGTACAGCTTCGCCGCCGGCGGCCCGGTCGTCTCGCCCCGCGCGGAGGGCCTGATCTTCACGCCGGTCGCCCCGCACATGGTGTTCAACCGTTCGGTCGTGGCCGCCCCGGACGAGCCCGTCGCCCTGCGGGTGCTCGAACGGTCGGGCCAGGCAGCCGTCAGCATCGACGGCCAGCTGCGCGGTGTGCTGAGCCCCGGCGACTGGATCGGCGTGTACGCCGCTCCCCGACGGCTCAAGGCGGTCCGGCTGGGTCCGACGGACTTCTACGGCCGGTTGCGCGAGCGCATGAACCTCACCGACGCGCCGGCCGCGCTCGCCGACGGGAGCGCCGCCCCACTGTGGCCGGTGACCACTCCCCCACCCGGCGACCTCGCGCACCTCGCCCTGCCTCCGGTGCCCGACGGCACCCCACGGCTTTCCTGAGGCGTACGCGGACCGGCCGGGGCGGCACGGTCACCGTGGCCGGCGCTCAGGGCACGGACCGGACGAGGACGAGGGACCCGTCCAGGAAGGGCTGCCGGCGCAGCCGGCCGTAACGCTCGTCCCAGGCGCCGGAGCCGAGATCCTCGCGCAGCCGTTCGGTGTACCGCCGTTCCAGGTCGGCGTCGACGAAGCTCCACGCCGAACAGGAGCGGCGGGCGGCCGGATCGAGCAGCCGTTCCGGCCGGGCGTAGTACGCCTCGTTGAATCCGTCGACGCAGTCGGCGGGGATCGGCACCGAGGCGACCTCGGTCCGCCCGCCCAGCGCGGCGGTGATGTCGTCGAGCGCGGGGAAGCGGCGGGCCTCGGTGTCCAGCACGAGGGGCGCGTAGTCGTAGAGCCAGAAGTCCCGCACCTTCGCGGGGTCGCAGGTGAGGACGGCGACGGGTCCGCGGGCCACCCTGCGCATCTCCCGCAGGCCCGTTTCCGGGTCGCTCCACTGGTGGACGCTGAAGGTGGTCATCGCCGCGTCGAACGAGTCGTCGGGAAAGGGCAGTCGCTCGGCCACCGCGTCGACGGCGGGTGGCAGGTGTGCCGGCCGTTGGGCGCGCATGGACGCCGACGGTTCCACCGGCGTGACGTCGAAGGACGCCGACTCGTACGAGCCGGCGCCGGCGCCCACGTTGACCACCGTGCGGGCTCCGGCCAGCGCCCGCTCGATCAGGGCCGCGATCCGGGGCTCCGGGCGGCGGTGCGCGGCATAACCGCCGCCGATCCGCCCGTAGTCCGCGTCGCCGGCGCTTCCGTCCGTGGTACGCGCAGTCATACGAGTCCGTTCTGTTCCGTGGTCGCGCCCGGGGCCCGCAGGGTCCGCCGGAGCTGCTCGAAGGCGGTGGGGCGGGGCCGCCGCGCCAGGAGGTCCCGGATGCGCAGGGCGCATTCCCGCGGAGACAGCAGGCTGGTGTCGACGTCGAGATCGTGCGGCCCGTGGGCGTGGACCTGGTCGTACTGGAGTGCGGCCAGCCCCGGCTGCCGGTCTCCGCGCTCGCGTTCACGCCGCTCCAGCTCGCTCAGGGGGCAGCGGACGCCGATCAGGACCGTGTCCGCGGGCGGGAGCAGGTCGAGCAGGTCCAGCAGGCGCCAGCGGCGGCTCAACGGGTGGTCCACGACGAGGTTGTTGCCCGCCGCGGCCATCCCGGCGACGGCGCGGTGGAAGCCCTTGACCGTGCGGTCGATCTCGTCCTGCAGGTCCTCGTCGGCGATGGGGTGACCGCAGCGCATGGCGTGGAAGGCGTCGACGGGCATGTGGAACCAGATGCCGTCGAGCACCTCGAGCAGGTCCCGGGCGATGCTGGACTTGCCGGAGCTGGACGTGCCGTTGAGCAGGACGACGGTGCCGCCGGCGGGAGTGCCGGGAATGCGCGCGTGGACGGGGTCGGCCCAAATCCGCTGAGACACCGAGGGGTTCCCTTCCTCACGACTGCATTCCGAAAGGGAACCTACTACGGACCCGCACCGGGTCGGTGCGATCAGGGCGGTGGCGCCGGGCGGAGGGCCGGCAGGGCGACGTCGTCCGTGGTGTCGGTGCCCAGGCCGATGACCAGCTCGTCGCAGAAGACGTCGAGCGGGGAGCGGGCCAGGGACGCGGTGTACTGCCGCAGCCGGGTCATCGCGTCGTCGAGGGGTTCCCCCGGCGCTCGATGAGGCCGTCGGTGAACATCAGCAGCGTGGAGTAGGGCGGCAGCCGGTCACACCCGTGACCCGGGGCAGGCCGGGATCCAGGCCGATCAACGGGCCGGCCCCCGCGTCGAGACAGCGGGTGTCGCCCTCCTGGGTGGTCAGCAGCAGCGGCGGATGCCCGGCCGAGGAGGGGTGGAACTCCCACGGGCGCGTAGGGCAGATCGGTGAAGGTGACCGTCACCGTACGGCCGGACGGCGGCACGGTCTCCCAGGGGGACGACGGCGGCACCGGTGCTCCGGGCCACAGTTCGAACCACACCGTCTTGCGGCTGTCGCCGATGAGGACGCCGTGGCCAAAGGCCGGCTCGCCACCAGGGCCGGGCCCCGTCCGGTACAGGCGTACGGGAGGGACTCGTGCGGGGTCGGTCCGCGCTCCGGCCCCGTGTACCCAGGAATACCGGTCGGAAAGGAGCCGACGTGGCGGGGGTCGGCGGCAGTCACAGCCGGCGGCCCTCCTGCAAATACACCCCGTCGACCGTGACGCGGTCGGTCCGCTCGGAGCCTCCGACGACGCGGATCCAGCTCTCCACGACCAGCTCGCGTCCGGTCAGCTCGATCTTGAAACCCCCGTACATCCCCGGAACGGGGAACCAGCACACCGGGTTGCCGAGTTCGGTCAGCACCTCCACCTCCGGCAGCCGCAGCCCTTGCTGTGTGGCCAGGTCCGTGCCGTCCTCGAGGCCCGCCCGGTGCCGGATGAGGCGGTGCAGGTGACCCTGCAGGCCGGCGATCGCCTCGGCGGGCAGCGCGTGCCTGGGCCGGGGGCGCAGGAGCGCGGCGAGGTGAGGGTGACCGCGCTGTGCGGCGATGTCCGCGGCGCGGCTGCCGTCACTCGCCCGCAGGGTGCGCCAGGCGCCGTACTCCAGGAGACGCCCTGCCGTCTCGTCCGGGACGCCGTGCCACGCGGCCTGGTGCAGCGGCGCGTAGCCGCTACGGCCTTCCAGGCGTGCGGAGTTGGCCCAGGAGGGTCTGTCGTCGAGGATCTGGAAGACCGTCCGCCAGTCCCCGTCCCGGGCGGCGTCGGCAAGCCGGTCCCGCTGCTGCGCGAATCTCTCCTTGAGCGTCGACCGGCGGGTGACACCGTCCCAGTCCGCGACATGTTGATCCATCACGCGGCCGAGTCCAGGAGCCCCCCGCACGGCGTCGCCGCCGTCCTCTGCCTGGCCGGTGCTAGGTTCGCCACGCGGCGGGGCGACGGGGAGGTGCTCGCCGCCGTAGGCGCCCCACCCCGTAGCAGCCGCAGGAGGAACAGCCCCGTGACCAGCCGCGTCACCTTCGTCTCACCTGCGACCAGCCCGTCGCTGCGGCAGGCCCGCTTCTACGACGGCGACTCGCTCGACGACATGGGGGCTGCCCGCGCCCGCTCGGCGGCCGGGGCGCTGCCCGCGTCCGCCCGTGTCGTCACTTCCCCGAGCGTGCGCTGCCGGGAGACGGCGACGGCACTCGGCCTCGACGGCGTGCGGACGCCGGAGCTGGCGGGTCTGGATGTGGGCCGCTGGCGAGGCCGCACCCTCGAGGAGGTGGGGGCCGCCGAGCCGGAGGCGGTGGGCCGTTGGCTCGCCGACGCAGGCTGGTCGGCACACGGCGGGGAGTCGGTACGGGATGTGTGCGAGCGGGTCGGGCGCTGGCTGGACGGCGCGCAGGACACGGACGGGCGTACGGTCGCCGTGGTGGAGCCGGAGGTCGTACGGGCCGCGGTGGTCCATGTCCTGGGCCTGCCCGTGACCGCCTTCTGGCGGCTGGACGTACCGCCGTTGACGGCCACGGAAGTCAGTGGACGGGCCGGACGCTGGAATCTACGGCTCGGGCAGCCCCTGGCCGCGACGGGGACCACCGCGGCGCGCTGAGGCCGTGCGGGCGCCGTGGTTCAGCAGGCCCGGTCCCGGTGTCGGCGCAGCAGCGCCGCGATCGCACAGCGCAGGCAGTCGGTCCCCTCGTCCCACCGCGTCGACCGGACCGTGGGACAGGACGCCGGGCACTTCGGCCGTGCCGCGCCGCCGCCCCGCTCCTGGCCGTCCGCCGGGTCGTTCACCAGCGTTTCCAGCTCCAGCAGGAGCTGTTCGGTCCGCTTCACCTGCTGGGCGAGCACCCGCACCCGGGCGCTCTGGCCGCCGATCTGCCGTCGGCTGGCGATCAGCTGCTCGTACTCCTCGACCGTGAGGGCGACCGCCTCACGGCCCCCGAGGGTGATACGGCGCGGCTGGGGAGGTCTGGCCACTCGGTTCCTCCGCTCCTGGACTCGGCGGTCCCCGACCGGTCGGATGGTGTGCCGTGCCATGCCCGTGATCCGACCGCGCAGGTGCCCCGAGAACGCGAGAGGGCCCCCCGATGGTTCCGAGGGGCCCTTCCGTGTCCCAAAACCGTCAGTTCGGGGCGGGAACTGTCCGCCCGGACGGTGCTGTCACGGGCTTGGGGTTCAGCTGCCGCTCGGCCAACTCACCGAAGAGCAGCCCGAATCCGCCCCACAGGACGCTCTGGATGGCCAGTGCGGACAGGCGGAACCGCCACAGCAGGGTGGCCGGGAAGTGCTCCGGCACCTCGTTGACGGCCGGCAGGAACGCGTAGGCCAGACCGATCGCGGCGGCGAAGGCGGCCACCGCGGCCACGGTCGCCCACCAGGTGCCCAGTCGGGGCGCCAGGCGCTTGCCCAGGATGGTCGCGGCGACCGCGAGGAGGACGCTGAGCAGCATCATCAGGAAGTACAGGGCGGTCCGCTCGCCGATGGTGTCGGGGTCGCCGACCGACGGCGGGTTGGCCGGGTACTTCAGGAACGGGATCACGTACACGGCGAGCAGTGCGCAGCCGGACAGCAGCAGCGCGGTCGCTCGCGGGGAGAAGCGGCCCACGCGGCCCAGCGCGAAGCAGAAGGCCAGCGCCGCGATGCCGCCGAAGGCGACCCCGTAGACGAGGACACCGGTGGCGAGACCGGCGGTGGACTGCAGGGAACGGGAGACGACCTCCATCTCGTGCTCATGGGAGTGGGCGTCCTCGAAGCTGATCGCCTTGTCGACGTTCGGCTCACCGAGGAGGTAGGAGACGATCAGGGCGAGAACGCCGGCGGCCAGGCCGGCGAGCATGCCCCGCACGAGGAGGTTTCTTACCGATGCGGAGTTCATGGGCGTGCGGCGTCCCTCGCGTCAGTGGCAGGGGAAGCCGAGCAGGTGACGGGCGTCGTGCACCCACTCGTGGACGTCCGTGCCGTTGAACACGGAGGTGGCGCCCTGCTCGGCGCCGACGAAGTACAGCAGGATCAGCATCAGGACGCCGAAGAAGACCGCCCAGGGGGCGATGGCCTTCAGCGGCAGCTTGGCGGGGATGGCGGGAGTGGTGGCTGTCGGCTGGGCGACGGTCTGCGCCATGGCAGAACCTCCTCCGGGAGTTCGCGTCCCATGTCGGTGGTGCAGTGGACGACGGCCACGGGTCTGACTCACGAGACGCCCGCAAAGGCGTCTCGCACACAGTGGCGCGACCGTGCCGGATTCCCACCGGCTTCCGTCTCGCCGTCGTCGATATCGGACAGACCGTACCGTGCGGCGGGTACCCCGCCAAGACCGCGCCGGGCGGCGTGATCTTCCTCTCGCGCCGGGCAGCGGCCCGCGAACGGCGCCAGGTCCGGGTTCGGCGTCCCGGTCAGGACCCGCCGGCGGCCGACAGCGGCTGTGCGCGGGCGATGAGCAGGGCGACGTCGTCGTGGTCGGCGGGGTGCCTGAGCCGCTGCAGGAGCCGGTCGCAGGTCTCCTCTGCCGAGCGGTACGGCGGTGACAGCAAACGCAGGAGGTCTTCCAGGCGTTCGTCGATGGGGTCGTGGCGGGTCTCGACCAGTCCGTCGGTGTAGAGGACCAGTTGGTCGCCGGGTCGCAGGTCGAGGGTGGTGGCCTCGAAGGGCACGCCGCCGACTCCCAGCGGAATACCGGTGGGCAGGTCGAGGAGTTCGGCCGGCCGGCCGTCCCGGACCAGCACCGGGGGCAGATGGCCGGCGGACGCCACGTGCAGGCGGCAGCGGTGCGGGTCGTAGACCGCGTAGACGCAGGTGGCGATGTAGGGGTCCAGACCGCGCGTGATCTTGTCGAGGTGCGTGAGGATCCGGGCCGGGTCGAGGTCGAGGTCGGCGAGGGTGGAGGTGGCGGTGCGCAGGCGGCCCATCGCGGTGGCGGCCGGGATACCGCTGCCCATGACGTCGCCCACGGTGAGCGCGGTCCGGTCACCGTCGAGCGGGATGACGTCGTACCAGTCGCCGCCGACCTCGCTGAAGGCCTGGGCGGGCCGGTAGCGGGCGGCGACCTCGAGACCGGGGTGACGCGGCGAGAGTTGCGGAAGCAGGCTGCGCTGGAGGGTTTCGGCGGCGCTGCGGATGTGCTGGTGCAGGACGGCGTTGTCGATGCTCAGCGCGGCGGACGCGGCCAGCTCGCAGGCGAGGGTGAGGTCGTCCTCGTCGAACGGCAGGGGGTTGCGGGCTCTGGCCAGCCCCATGACCCCGATGACCTGTCCGCGGGCGATGAGGGGAACCGCCATGTCGGTGTGGACACCGGCCCGGGCGAGCAGACGGGCGGCGGCGGGGTCGGCGGCGACCCGGGTGAGGTCGCCGCTCTCCAGGTGGGTGATCAGCTGGGGGCGGCCGGTGCGGATGCAGTGGGCCGCCGGGTGGTCGGCGTGGTAGGTGGTGAGGCGGCCGGGCGGAACGATCGCCTGAGCGGCGTCGGTGGGGTAGGCGGTCTTCACGGCCAGGGCGCGGAACATCGCCAGTCCCTCGCCCACGTCCGGGCGCCCCGTCTGCAGCACGGAGTCCAGGAGGTCCACGGCGGCCATGTCGGCCAGGTCGGGCACGAGGACGTCGGCCAGTTCCTGGGCGGTCCGCTCCACCTCCAGGGTGGTGCCGATGCGGGCCGAACCGGTGGCCACCAGGCGCAGGCGCTCCTGGGCCCGGTCGGCCTTTCTCGCCGCCTGGTACCGGTCGGTGACGTCCACCACCACGCTGGCGAGACCCAGCGGCTCCCCGTGGTGGTCCTCCAGCCGGTAGTACGACACCGCCCAGGCGTGGTCATGGTCGGGGTCGGCGCGCGTACGGCCCACCACCTGCTGGTCCACCACGGGGACACCGGTCTCCAGGACCTTGCGCATCGTGCTCTCCGCGTCCAGGAAGCGCGGATTGGGCAGGATCTCGCGGAATGCCCGGCCGACGTGGTCGGTCTCGGCGACGCCGTGCATCGACGCCAGGGCCGGGTTGACGACCACGTACCGCAGGTCGGTGTCCAGGACGGACAGCCCGATCGGGGCCTGGGTGACCAGCCGGGTGGACAGGGCCAGGTTGCGCTCCACCTGCCGCAGCGTGGCCCGGTCGGTGGCCAGCCCCAGCGCGTAGTGGTCGCCGAGGTTGTCGGTCAGCCGCATGTTGCGGAACTCGACCATTCGGGTGCTGCCGTCCTTGTGCCGGACGGGGAACGCCCCCGCCCAGCCGCGTCCGGTCTCCATCACCTCGGCGAACAGCATGATCGCCGCTTCCTGGTGTTCGGGGTGGAGGAGCAGCGGCGCCGCGTACTGCCCGACCGCCTCGCCGCGGGCGTAGCCGAACAGCTCCTCGGCCTGCGGACTCCACATGTCGATCCGACCGTCGGCCTCCAGCAGCACCGCGGCGACTCCCAGCAGGTCCATCAGGCCGCTCGGGCCCGACGCACTGTTCTCCGGCCGGTCCGCCCGTTCCGGACGCTCCTCCGCTCGGCTCATCGCACTCGCTCACCTCAGTGTTCCGGTCATCACTTCACTCCTACCCCGAGCGGGCGCGAACGGCCGGGTGGCGGACGGCTTCACCCGGCCGCCCGGCGGCACGGCGCTCGTCCTCATCGGGTCTCTTCCGTCCGGGCCGGGACCGGGGCGGGTGCGGAGGGGGCCCTCCACCTTGACGAGGAACTCGCCGATGCGCTCGTTCAGCTGCCGGTCGTCGGGGTGGCGGGCCGCGGCCAGGCACAGATCGGCGACGACGATCTCGGCGGCCTCGTCCCAGTTGTCGTACCGCTCGCGGGGGGCCGGGTCGAGGAGCACGAACCGCGCGAAGTCGCGCTCCCGGTACGGCAGCGCGTCGACGTCGGTCGCCCGCCCCCGCCCCGCGGGTTCGAGGCGGGTGTAGCAGTCCGTGCTGACGCCGGCCTGGTGCGCGACCTCCTCCCGCCGGAGCCCGGGGACACGGCGGGCGCCGGGGCCCGGCGGCAGCCCGGCGGTGTCGGGGGTGAGGCGGGCGCGCCGGGAGCGGAGGAAGTCGCCGAGTTCGCTGTTGTGCTCCATACGTCCAGTATTCGAGGGGCGCGGGAACGGCGCGCGGGTCGAGGGTGGTCCAGCTGGACCCAGGTTCGCCCCACGGGGTCGCCACCCCCCGACGTGGCACACCGGAAGAGGGCGCTCGGCGGGGGCGCACGGAGAGTCACGTGCCGTCTGTCCATGGTCGTGCCCGCTGGGGCATCCTGGTCGGCGGGTCCGTGCGGATGGGCAGGGAGGGGGGCGGACGCATGCGTGCGACCGTGCTGGACGTGGTGCGGGACGTCGTCGGCCGCCACGCGCCGGCGGAAAGCCGGTTGATCGAGGATCTGGCGGGTCTGGACTACGGCCTGGTGGTACGGCGGATGCGGCGGGCGTCCTCGGGCGGACGGGCCGACCCGCTGGGCTTCGGCCTCGACGACATCGCGACGCTGATCACGCCCCTGGTGCTGCTGGCCGTCGACGAGGCGTGCCGCGCCGCCGTCACGGACGGAACCGGGCGGCTGATGAACCGGGCCACGGCCGCCCTCGGCCGGCTGCGCCCGTCCGCCCGCCGCCGAGCCACCCCGCCCGAGGTGCCCGACCTCGACCGGGAGCAGCTGGCGGCCGTACGGCGGCGGGTGCGGGAGGCGGCGTTACGGCGCGGCCTCTCCGGCGCCGACGCCGATGCCCTCGCGGACAGCGTGGTCGCACGGCTGGCCTTGGCGGGGGCGGAAGACCCGCAGGACGCCGAGGCCGGTGAGCCGGGCGCGTCGGGTGAGGCTGGTGCGGCCGGCGCGTCGGGCGCGTCGGGTGCGGCCGGTGAGGCAAGCGCGCATGCGGCAGCAGGTGAGGCGCGTGAGTCAGGCGAGTCCGGTGAGCCCGGTACGGACGAGCCCGGTACGCCGGACGAGCCCGGTGAGCCGGGTGGCGGTGGTGGTCGCCAGGAGGACGGAGCGGCCCGGTGAACGGGTTCGCGGAGGCGGCCGAGCCCCGCAAGGCCCCCCTGCCGTCGGCCCCCGTGCCGTCGGCCCCCGACCCGGGCGTGCTGCCCGCCGGGACCACGCTGCGTTTCCTCGTCCTGGTCGTCGCGATGGCGGCGGCCACGCTCGAGATGCTGAGCGGCATCCTGCGGCCGTACCCCGACCAGAACGTCGGGTTCCTCTGCGAGTTCGCGGCGGGCTACGACCCGGGCGGCAACCTCATCGACAACGCGACGCGGAGCAACGCCCAGGCAGAGGCGATCAAGGAGTGCGCCGAGGGCGCCCCCGTGACGCCGGAGTGGTACGGCCTGGCCGGCAGCGCCGCCGTCCTGCTGGCGGCCGCGGCCGTCTACCTGCTGCTGCCGCGCTGGAAGCGGCGGCGGCGCGGTCTGGTACCGCTGCACGGCCGCGACCCGCAGGGCGAGATCCGGGCCGAGGTGGCCCGGCTGGCCGGGATCGCCGGAGTGCGCGCCCTGCCCGACCTCGTGGTCGACCTGGCCGCCCTCGACGCCGGCGCGGTGGTCTTCGGCCGGGCGGGCAGGCGCACCCTCTGCCTCAACAACGGTCTGCTGCACGTCCGCCGGTCCGACCCGGCCCGCTTCCGGGCCGTGGTCCTGCACGAACTGGCCCATCTGCGCCATCGGGACGTGGACATCGCCTACGCCGTGACGGCACTCTGGCGGGCCTTCCTCGTCCTGGCCGCCGTCCCGTTCACCCTCGTGGTCGGCGGGAGCCTCGTCGCGGCGCACTTCGGCTGGTTCATGGGCGCCGACGCCGTGTTCTGGCCGGCGGCCCGGCCGTACATGGTCAGGGAGGTCGCGACCGCCGCCTTCCTGTTCCTGCTGGTCGTCCTGGCCCGCGCCGACACCCTGCGCCACCGCGAGCTGTACGCCGACCGGGCGGCCGTGGCCCTCGGTGCCGATCCCGGCGTCTGGCGAGGGCGGGCCGAGGGCGCCGCGCCCCGGGGCCGCCCGGCGCGGAGCCTCTCGGCGCCGTGGCGCAGTCATCCCTCCTGGGAGGAACGGTGCCGCGTACTCGGAGATCCGGCGGGCCTGTTCGCGCTGACGGACGTACCCTTGTTCCTCCTCGGCGCGGTCACCCTGGTCACCGGGAACGCGCTGAGCGTCCTGTGGGACGTGCGTCCGGCCGCCTGGCTCGTCGGGGGGCTGGCGGCGGCACTCCTGACGGTCTCGGTCTGGCGCGCGGCCCTGTTCGCCGCGCACCGGGGCACCCCCGGCCCCTCGGGTGTACGGGCGGGCCTGGCACTCGGACTCGGCCTGGTCTGCGGGGAGTTGTTGTCCGGGACGGACATCGGCCCCCGCTGGTGGCCCACACATCTGGAACCCCTGCTCTTCCCGTTCCTCGGCGCCGTGGTCTACGTCTGCTGGCTGGCCCAGTGCGCCCGGCTGCGTCTGCGGGACACCCCGGGCACGCCGCCCGCGCTGCGCCGGGCGGTGCTCGTCGCGGCCGCCGCGGGGTGCGTCGTGGCGGCGGCCGGCCTCGGCTGGTGGATGGGCGAGGGCCAGTTGTGGCTGGCCGGTGACCTGTACCAGGCGGGGGGTCTTGAGCAACACGTCCGCGAGTCCCTCCCCGGCCCCTGGGACCGGTACGAGCAGTACGCGTCGGTGCTGCCCTGGATCGCCACGGCTCTCGTGAGCGCGAGCGTCGCGGGTTCGACTCCCTTGATCGCGGCGGCCGCGGTGGTGCTGTGGGTGTATCCGGCAGTGCTGCTGCTGAGGCGGCCACGAGCGACGGGGCTGCGGTCCACGGTCCTCGCCGGGCTGGCCGGGGGCGTGCTCGGCGTCGCGGCCGTGGCGGCGGTGATGGCGTACGTCCACTCCTGGCGCCCTCCGCTCGACGAGCGGGGCGTCGCCTTCGGAGTCGTCTACATGTGGTGGCGGACCGTCGCCCTGTGGGCGGGCGTGGCCGTGACGGCGGCCGTCGTCGCCGCGACCACCCGCACCCACCGGCTGCCTCGCGCTCTGGCCGCCGCCGGCATCGCCCAGATCATCGCGCTGGCAGGGCAGTTCGTGCTCCAGTCCGCAGACGGCTGTCTGGGTCCGCTGCGGGTCATGGGCAACACCTGCCACTGGCTGCCCGACGCCTCGTGGTCGTTGACCGAACTCCTGGTGCAGACGGCCGCACCGGCGCTGTTCGGCGCCGCTCTGGCCGCCACTCCCCTGGCCCGGCTCCCCCGCGCCGCGAGGCCTTCGGTGCCCGCCGAAGCCGTACGAGGGTCGTGGCCGGTCCGGATCGCCGTGGGCGCCGTCGCGGTCCTGGCCGTCGTGTCGTCCGTCGTCGCCGCGCGGTCGGTGACGGGCGACGGTACGGCCCTGGCGGTGCCAGACCGTCCCCCGGCCGCCGGCACCGGTGAGCGGGTGCGCGGCTTCCAGTTGCTGGCCTGGTTCAAGATGAGCGGCCAGGCCGACATCGTCGCCCTGGCCTCTCGCTACACCGAACTCGGCAAGTGGTTCAAGGAGTCGACGGACGCCGAGACCGGTGCCGTCGACGGTGACGCCCTGCGCCCCGTCTGCACCGGCCTCACCCGCGACACGGCCACCGCCCGACGCCACCTGGGCGTACCCGACCCCGAGCTGGGCCGCGCATGGTCCACCTTGCTGGCCAAGAGCCGGGACGCGGCCCGCGAGTGCACGTCCGTGCTCGACTCGAAGACGGACGACGTGCAGCGCAACACGAAGATGGTGGAGCAGCTCTTCGCCGCCTACGAGCAGGCGAGCCATGTCCTCCCACCCCTGACGGACCGCGTCAGCACCGCGCTGGAGCAGTGGCCGCAGTGGAAGGCCGGCTGATCGGCCCGGCCCTCGCGGTCCTGGGTTTCAGGCCTGGGCCCGGGCGATGAGCAGGGCGACGTCGTCCTCGCCGCCGGGCGGCCGCAGGATCTCCAGGACGCGGTCGCAGGTGCGTTCCAGGTCGTGCCCACGTGTCGCGGTGAGGGCGTCCAGGAGGGTGTCCAGGCGGGCGTCGATGGGTTCGCTTCGGGTCTCGACCAGACCGTCGGTGTAGAGAGCCAGCTCGTCGCCGGGGCGGAAGGCGATGGTGGCGGCCTCGAAGGGGACCCCGCCGACACCCAGCGGTGCGCCGGCGGGCAGGTCGATCAGGTGCGCCGCTTGGCCGGCACGCGTCAGGGCCGGGGGCAGATGGCCGGCGCGGCAGATCCGGCACTGGCCCTGGTGAGGGTCGTAGACGCAGTAGATGCAGGTGGTGATGGTCTGCTCGGTGCTCTCGGCCAGGTGGTCGAGGTGTCGCAGGACCTCGGCGGGGGCGAGGTCGAGTTCGGCGAAGGCGCGGGCCGCCGTGCGGAGTTGCCCCATGGTGGCGGCGGCATTGATGCCGCTGCCCATGACGTCCCCGACGACCAGGGCGGTCTTGTCCCCTCGGAGAGGTATGGCGTCGTACCAGTCGCCGCCGATCTCGCTCATGGCGCCCGCGGGCTGGTAGCGGCAGGCGACCTCGAGGCCCGGCAGGTGGGTCGGGGGGTCGGGAAGCAGGCTCCGCTGGAGGGTGAGGGCCGCGTGCCGTTGGGCCTGGTAGCCGCGGGCGTTGTCGATGCAGACCGCGGCTCGGGCGGCCAGCTCCGTGGCGAGCAGGGTGTCGTCGTCGTCGAAGGGCGCGGGGTTCCGGGTGCGGGCGAGGGCGAGGACGCCGAGGATCTCGCCCCGGGCCATGAGCGGTACGGCGAGGTAGGAGTGCACCCCGGCCGTCGCGAGGAGGGAGGCGGCCTCACCGTGCCGGGCGATGCGGCCCAGGTCCCGAGCGCTGGTGTGCGGCACCAGTACCGGTTGGCGGGTGCGTACGCACTGGGTGATCAGGCGGTCGCTGTCGTAGGGGGCGAGTCCTCCCGGCGGGCCGACCGCGCGGACCGCCTCGGTGGAGTGGGCCGCGCTGATGGCGAGGGCGCGGAAGAGGGCCGGGCCCTCGCGGGGCGCGGTCCGGCCGTCGAGGGCGCTGTCGAGTATGTCCACGGCTGCCACGTCGGCCAGGGCCGGTACGACGACGTCGGTGAGTTCGCGCGCCGTCGTCTCCAGGTCGAGGGTGGTCCCCACGGAAACGGAAGCCCCGGCGATCAGTGCCAGCCGTTGCCGGGCCCGTGCCGCCTCGGCGGCGGCTCGATGACGCTCGGTGACGTCGATGACGGAGTAGGCCAGGCCCAGCACCTTCCCACCGGAGTCCTCCAGTCGGTAGTACGAGACGGACCAGGCGTGCTCGTGGTCCGGGTCGGCGGGGGGACGGCAGACGATGTTCCGGTCCACGACCGACTCGCCCGTCTCCAGGACCCGGCGCAGACGTGCCTCGGGGTCCGTGTCCAGGAAGGTCAGGATCTCGCCGACCGACCGGCCGAGACGCTCGGCGGCGGACTGGCCGGTGATGCGTTCGAGGGCCGGATTCATGGCCAGGTACCGCAGGTCCGGGTCCAGGATGGCCAGCCCG
The DNA here is from genome assembly GCF_055569615.1 of Streptomyces sp. NPDC031379. Lineage (NCBI taxonomy): Bacteria > Bacillati > Actinomycetota > Actinomycetes > Kitasatosporales > Streptomycetaceae > Streptomyces > Streptomyces sp. NPDC031379. Next base: position 255,493 of record NZ_JBVIIT010000003.1, read on the forward strand.
ACCGGGGACTGGGACACCAGACGCATGGCCAGGGCGGCATTGCGCTCGACCCGCTCCACCGTGGCCTGGTCCGCGGCCAGGCCCAGGGCGTAGACGTCACCGAGGTCGTCCAGCAGCCGCATGTTGCGGAACTCCACCAGGCGGGTGCTGCCGTCCTTGTGCCGGATCGGGAAGGCCCCGGCCCAGTCGGTGCCGGATTCCATGACCTCGGCGAACAGCCTGATCACTTCGTCCTGGTGCTCCTCGTGGACCGTCAGCCGAGCCGCGTCCTGACCCAGCGCCTCCGCCGGGGTGTAGCCGAACAGCTCCTCGGCCTTCGGGCTCCAGAAGACCACCTGTCCCTGCGCGTTCAGCACCACCGCGGCGACGCTGAGAAGGTCGAGCAGGCCACTGGGCGGCGCGGCGGGGCCCGCCACGGACCGGCCGTCGCCTGCTCGGGAGGAGTCCGTCGTGCCCATGCCTCATTTTCCCCCCGCTCGGCGCCTCGGCTCGTGCGGCGGCTGCGGACGTTCCGCCCCTGTCCGTGGCCGTCTCGGAAGAGGGGCGAGCCGCGGGGGCGAACCGTGAACCGCGGGGCCGCCGCGGTACTCGGCCTTCGAAACCACGGTGGCCGGGTCCGCCGTCGTGACGCCGTTCCGAACCCGAAACGTGACCCTCAGTGGCCTTACAGGCATTCCAACCAGTCGGTATCGTGCGCCGCCACACCATTCCCGCACCGTCCACCTCCACGGATCCCAGCTGTAGCGGAAGGCCCTGCAATGACATTCGGCGACGAGAACCGGTACCCGCCCTCAGAAACAGGATGGCCGCCGCCCTACAACGAACCCCAGTGGTACGGACACAACGGCTCTCGGTACGAGTCGTACCGGCAAGCCCCGTGGGACGAACCGTACGCCCAGGGGACCCCCCGGCGCGGTGCCGACCTCGGCGCCCTGCGCTCGGCCTACCGCCTGCTCCGCCGGATCTCCACGCTGACCGCGTTCGGTTCCTTCGTGGTGTACGTCGCGCTGTCCTGCTCCGCGCCCGGCCTGATGGGGACGAAGGTCGCCGGAGAGCTGAGCCTGGGGATGGCCCTGGGGGTGCTCCAGCTCGTCGTCACCTTCGCTGCGGTCTTCTGGTACGGGCGCAGTGCACAACGCTCGGTGGATCCCCTGGCCCGCGTCGTCAGGGAGCAGGCGGCCTCCACCCGCCGGAGCGCGGAGGCGGCGAGATGAACGACTTCAGCTCCGGGACGCAGACCATCGTCCTCCTCCTGTTCACCACACTGGTCACCGTCACACTGCTGATGTGCGTGGTGGCGGGACCGGACCGCGACGACCTGACGAACTTCTACACCGGCTACCGCTCACTCACCCCGCTGAAGAACGGCCTGGCGATCGCCGGCGACTACATCTCGGCGGCCACGGTGCTGAGCACCACCGGCATCGTCGCGCTCGCCGGATACGACGGTTACGTCCTCGCGGTCAGCACCGCCCTGTCCCTGGTGCTGCTGATGTTCCTGCTGGCCGAACCCCTGCGCAACGCCGGCCTGTTCACCATGGGCGACGTCCTGGCGCGCAACATGCCCGGACGGGCCGTGCGTATCGCGGCCTGCGTGGTGACGCTGTCGGCGACCCTGCCCTTCCTGGTCGTCCAGCTCTCCGGGGCCGGATCGCTGCTCACCTTCATCCTGGACATCCCGCAGGTGGCGGGCGCCAGGACGGCGTGCATCGTCATCGTCGGCAGCTTGATGATCATCTACGCGGCGCTCGGCGGCATGCGAGGCACCGCGCTCATCCAGATGATCAAGATCGTGATCCTGCTCGGCACCAGCGCCGTCGTCGCCGCTCTCGTGCTGAACCGCTTCGACTGGAACTTCGGCGAGGTCCTCACGGCGGCCCAGCACGGCAGCGGCGCGGGTCCCGCCTTCCTGCAGCAGGGCCTGCAGTTGGGCACCTCGGCCGTCGACCGGCTGGACTTCGCAAGTCTTCAGATCACCGTGGTGCTCGGCGTGGCCTGTCTGCCCCACATCACGATGCGCCTGTACTCCGCGCAGGACGTGCCGGCCGTGCGGCGCTCCATGTCGTGGGCGGTGGGCACGGTCACCACGTTCTGCCTGCTCGTGATCGTCATGGGTACGGGGGCGGCGGCACTGGTGGGGTCGCGGTACATCACCGCGGCCGACCCGCACGGCAGAACGTCGGTGCTCATGTTGTCGCAGGTGCTCGGCGGAGCCCCCGCCTCGGCGGGCTCGACGATCCTCTACTCGGCCGTGGCGGGCATGGTGTTCATCACCCTGCTGTCGTCGGTCGCGGGGATGACCCTGGCCGCGGCCTCGTCGCTCGCCCACGACCTGTTCGCCCACGCGGCGCGGCGAGGACAGGCCGAGCCGCGTACGGAGATGACGGTGGCGGCGTGGACGAGCGTGGCGGTGGGAACCCTTGCCATCGGGCTCGCCACCCTGGTGCAGAACTGGGACGTCGGCGTGCTGACCACTCTCGCCGTCTGCATGGGGGCGTCCGCGGTGGCGCCCGCGCTCACCTACTCCCTGTTCTGGCGAGGATTCACCCGCACCGGCCTGCTGGCCACCCTCTACGGCGGCGCGGCCTGCGCGCTGCTGCTCACGGTCTTCTCCAAGGCCGTGTCGGGCACACCGTCCGCCGTCTTCCCGGACGCCGACTTCGACCTGTTCCCGATGCAGTCCACCGGACTGGTCTCCATCCCGTTCGGCTACCTGGCGGGGTGGCTGGGCAGCCGGCTGGACCACCGGCGCCGCCCTGCCGACAGCCGCGAGAACCGGCGGCTGTACGAGGAGGGCGAGGCACGGCTGCTCGCCGCGGCCGAATGACCGCGCCGGCACGCCGAGCCGCCTGCCGCTCCGGCACCTGCGAGCGCACGGCGCGTACGGAACCGCAGCCACCACCCCGTTCGCCGACCATCCGAGGAGGTACCCCATGAAGACAGCACGTGCGGCCTGGCGCCGCCTCGAGCCGCTGCACGCCATGATCTACTTCGTCCCCGAGGGGAGGCGACGGTACGCGGACCTGGGACTGAGCGGACGAGCCGGCTACTTCACCTCGCGGAGCGCGGCGCTCGGCCGGGCGTCCGCCGAGCTGATCATCTCGACCTTCTACAACTTCAACCCCGATGTCGTGCGGGGGGCGGTCGACGGGGTCTGGGACGCGACGACGCCGCAGCAGGTGCTGGACGCGCGGTACGCCGCGGCGGACGAAGCCCTGCGGCGGGCGGGAATCCACGAGCTGCCCGACCTGGACGAGGTGCTGGCGCTGGCCCGCCGGGCAGCCGAGGCGGCCTGCGAACACACGCAGGGCCGCCCGCTGTTCGCCGCGCATGCCGCACTGCCCTGGCCGGACGAGCCGGTACCGCAGCTGTGGCACGCCCAGACGCTGCTCCGGGAGTTCCGCGGAGACGGCCATGTCGCCTGCCTGGTGAGCGAGGGCGTCGGGGGCCTGGAGGCCCTGATCCTGCACGCCGCGACCGGTGAGGTTCCCGTCTCCATGCTCAAGGCGACCCGCGCCTGGCCCGAGGAGGAGTGGGCCGGCACCCGGGAGCGTCTGCGCGAGCGGGGCCTGCTCGAGGGCGACTCGCTCAGCCCGGAAGGCGTACGCCTGCGCCGGCACATCGAGGACCGCACCGACCGGCTGGCCCTTCCCGCCTACGCCGCCCTCGGTGACGCCGGCTGTGAGCGTCTCGCGGAACTCGCGAGCCCCTACGGCCGCGCTGTGGTCGACGCCGGCCTTCTCACGTTCGGCTGACCCCTGACAGACCGGTGGCCGGTCCCACGCGGACCGGCCACCGGTGATGCGTACGGCGCGACTACGGGGCCATCTCGTACGCGCCGGACAGCGCCTCGACCCGCTGCCAGACCCGCTCCGTGCGCGCCTCGTCGACGACCGGCCGCCGGACCGAACCCAGCGCCCAGGCCTGCTGCCGCTCCGTCGCCGAGTCCTTGCCGTGCAATTCGACGGCGTGCGCGGAGAAGTCCCGCACGAGGACGGCGAAGAGTTCGTCGAGGACGTCCTCGTCGAGTCCGGTGAGGGCGGCCTGCTCCAGGACGAGCTGCCCGTGCACGACGAGGGCGAAGAGCTGACCGACCGCGAGGAGGAGGTCGAGGTCGCGGCTCTGCTCCGCGTCGGGGGCGGCCGTGGTGACGAACTCGCACAGCGCGTCGGCCTGCTCGCGGAAGCGGACCACGTTGGGCAGGTGGGTGTACGCGTCGAAAGCGGGCCGCCAGTCGTGGAAGCGCACCGAGCCGAGGCCCCGGGCCGGTCCCTGCCGGAACAGGAAGTCGTCGTCGGCCGCGTCGAGGCGGGTCGGCACGGCGGGGTGCTCGACCGGGTCGAGGAGGTGGCTGCGCAGGAACTTCAGGATCAGCGCCAGGTTGACGTGGACCGTGCCCTCGAGCTTCGGCAGACCGCGGATCTCCACGGCGGCCTGGCCGAAGTAGTTGTCCTTCTCGAAGCCCTTGGCCGCGATGACGTCCCACATCAGGTCGATGACCTTCTCGCCCTCCGTGGTCACCTTCATCTTCGTCATCGGGTTGAAGAGCAGGTAGCGGCGGTCGTCCGGGCCGGCGGAGCGGAAGTAGTCGACAGCGCGGTCGCTGAAGGACTTCATGCCGACGAGCCTGACGTACGCGTCGGTCAACTCGCGCCGCACGTGCGGGAAGGCGGTGACCGGGCGGCCGTAGAGGACACGGTTGTGGGCGTGGGTGACGGCCTCGTACATCGCGTGCTCGCAGATGCCGATGGAGGCGGTGCACAGGTTGAACTTGCCGACGTTGACGGTGTTGAGGGCGGCGTCGAAGGCGGCGCGGCCGGTGTGCAGGACGTCCTCGGCCGCTACCGGGTAGTCCTCCAGGCGGAACTCGCTGACGAACTTCGAGGAGTCGACGACGTTCTTGACCAGGTGGTAGGCGGGGTGACGGCTGTCGGCGGCGAAGAACACATAGCCGTCGGGGCCCTCGACGTCGGTCCGGCGGCCGAAGACGGAGACGAGTCCGGCGGCGTTGCCGTTGCCTATGTAGTACTTGGAGCCGGTGGCGCGGAAACCGCCGTCGCCGTCGGGCTCGAGCAGCATGTCGGTGGAGTAGATGTCGGCGCCGTGGGTCTTCTCGGACAGGCCGAACGCGAACACCTCTCCCTGGGCGAGGAGTTCCGCGGCGCGGGTGCGGGCGGCGGCGTTGTCGCTCTGCCAGACCGGGCCGAGGCCGAGGATCGTGACCTGCCAGGCGTACCAGTAGTCGAGGCCGTAGAAGCCCAGGATCTCGTTGAGCGCGGCGATCCGGGCGGTGTCCCACCGCTTGTCCCCTTCCGCCTCCCCCGCGGCGGACGACGGCGTCAGGAAGGTGGCGAAGAGGTTCTCCTTCGCCGCGAAGGCGAGGAAGTCGCCGAGCCATGCTCGGGTCCGGTAGTCCTCGATCAGCCGCCGCTTCCCGCGCTCCTCGAACCAGTCGACGGTGGCACGCAGCAGGCGGCGCGTCTCGGGGTCGAAGTGCGCGGGATCGTACGTGCGCGGGTTGAACAGCAGCTGGTCAGCCATGGGAATGACGCCTTTCGGCTGGTGGACGGGTGGGAATCGGAGATCCGACGGCTGGACGGCCGGATCGGGAGGGTCTGCGGCGTACGGCGGCGATCAGCGGCCCGGACCGAAGCGGGCCAGCGTGGCCAGCACGTCGTCCAGCCAGTCGATCATCATCCGCTCGTACGCGATGCCGCCGCGCAGTACGGCGTGCTGGAGTTCGCGTTCCGCGTCGAGCGGCGCCTGCGGCCCGGCCGCGCTCGCCTCGGGCCCGGTGAAGTCCCGTGCCTCTCCGGCGAGGTAGTGCGCCAGCCGGTCCCGGTGCGCCTGCCGGTGCCGCTCCACTTCGCGGATCAGGCCGGTCGGGTCGTCGAAGGCGGCGCCCCGGATCTTCACGGCCAGGTCGTGGCGGACGCTCTCCGGCTCGATCGGATCGTGCAACCAGGAGGACAGCGCGGCCCGGCCGAGATCGGCGACGGAGTACTCCTTCTTGTCCGGCCGGCCCTGCTGCGGGACATCCCGCACGTCGACCCAGCCATCGTCCTCCATGCGCTTGAGCACGCGGTAGATCTGCTGGTGGGTCGCGGTCCAGAAGTAGCCGATGGACCGATCGAAACGCCGGGCGAGTTCATAACCGGAACCCGGCTTCTCCAGCAGCGACACCAGGATCGCGTGTTCGAGCGCCATGACGCCGATCCTGCTATGCAACTCGTTGCATAGCAAGGTCGCCCGCTCCGATGCGACGCGGCTCACCCCACGCCCGGCCCCACTCCCGGCCCCGCGCCCGGCAGCGGTCCCCTCGTCGTCCTTCGGTCGGGCGCGCGTGCGGTTGTCGTCCGTCGTGCGGCACGGGATGCTGAGGGGGCACGAAGGGAAGCGGTGCCATGGATCGTTTTCCGAATGCGGCCAACGTCGATTTCCGTAGTCCTCTGGACCTCTCCAAGGCCGCCGCCGCGGTACTGGACGCCGAAGGCCGCATCTGCGGGTGGGGATCCTCGGCCCAGCGCCTCCTGGGACACGCGCCCGAGGATGTGCTCGGCCTGCCGGCCGCCCGGCTGCTGGCAGCGGCCCCCGGGCCGCGGCTGTCCACCCTCTGCAGGGCGCACGAGCCCCGCAGCGCGGTGCTGGACCTCCGCTGCGGGGACGGACGTACCCTGCGCGCGGCCGTGACGTTCAGCCCGCTCACGCACCGGGGCGCCGCCGCGACCGTCGTCGTCGCGGCCGACCTGGAGGCGCTGCGCGGCTGGGAGGTGCAGCTGGCGATGCTGCAGGGACTGGCGACCGAGTCGTCCGTGGGCCTGACGATCTTCGACACCGACCGGCGCGTCGTCTGGGGGAACGTCTCCACCGATCTGGAGCTGGCGGGGGTCGCCCAGTACATCGGCCGGCCGGCCGCGGATCTCTTTCCCGAGGGCGAGTTCATCTCCCGTCACCACCCTCCGGACGAAGACCAGATCATGGAGCACGTGATGACGACGGGGGAACCGATCCTGGGCATGCACTATCGCGGGCGCGCCCCCGCCGACCCGGTGCGCGAGCACGTCTGGTCCTGCTCCTACCACCGGCTGGTGGACGCCCGCGGCGAACCGCTGGGACTGTTCGAGGAGTCCCTGGACATCACCGACCGCTACCGCGCCCAGGAACGCCTGTCACTGCTGGTGCGGGCGGGAAAGCGCATCGGCGCCTCGCTGGACGTACGTCGTACGGCCGCAGAACTCGCCGACGTGGCGGTACCGCAGCTGGCCGACGAGGTACTGGTGGACCTGCCGCCGGCGGTCATCGAGGGACGGCAGCCGCCCACGGGTTCGGCGCCGGGGCACAGTCTGCTCCGGATGCACGGCCGGACACCGGAAGAGTTCCGGACCAGTCCCGTCTCCTATCCGCCCTCGTCACCGCAGGCTCTGAGCCTGGTCACCAGCCGCCCCGTCGTCGACGCCTGCCCGCCCGAGGCGCCGGGCGAGAGGGGATCGGCCGCCTCGCACTCCTGTCTCTTCGTCCCGCTGCTCACCCGAGACGCGGTCCTGGGTCTGGCCACCTTCCGGCGCAGCGGCAACCCCGACCCCTTCGGCGCCGAGGAGCAGGCACTCGCCATGGAACTGGCCGAGCGGGCCGCCGTCGGCATCGACAACGCCCGCCGTTACACCAGCCAGCATGCGGCGGCCCTGGTACTGCAGCGAAGCCTGCTGCCGCAGCACCTGCCCGAGCAGAGCGCGGTCGACGTGGCGTACCGCTACCTGCCTGCCGACAGCCGCGTGGGCGTGGGCGGCGACTGGTTCGACGTGATCCCGCTGTCCGGTGCCAGAGTGGGCCTGACCGTCGGCGACGTGGTGGGCCACGGCGTACACGCGGCAGCGGCCATGGGCCGGTTGCGCGCCACCGTACGGACTCTGGCCCTGCTGGACCTGGATCCCGCCGAGCTGCTGACGCGGCTGGACGACCTGGTCGCGCAGGACTCGGAATCCCACGCGGACGACGATCTGAGCAACGAGGCGCTCGGGGTGACCTGCCTCTATGCGATCTACGACCCGGTCAGCGGCCGGTGCGTGTGGGCGAGCGCGGGCCATCCCCCGCCGATCGTGGCCGATGCGAACGGCGCGGTGGCCTTGTCCGCGCTGGCGCCGGGGCCGCCCCTGGGGCTGGGGGGCCTGCCCTACGAGAACGTCGAGCTGAATCTCTCCAGCGGCAGCGTGGTGGCGTTCTTCACCGACGGTGTCGTGGAGGACCGCCGCACCGACATCGACAGCGGAATCGACCGCCTGGCCCAGATCCTCACCTGGCAGCGATGCCCGGTGGAGGAGTTGTGTGACAGGGCGCTGTCGGCCCTGCCACCCGGACCGCAGGCGGACGACGCCACCCTGCTGCTCGTCCGCACCCGGCGTCTCGACGCCGACCGGGTGGCGGACCTGGAGCTGCCACCCGACCCCGCCATGGTGGCTCGTGCCCGCACGCTCACCGAGCGCCAACTGGCGACCTGGGGCCTGTCCGAACTGTCGTTCACCGCCGCGCTCGTGGTGAGCGAGCTGGTCACCAACGGCATCCGGTACGCCACCGGACCCGTCACGCTGCGGCTGATCAAGGATCGCTGCCTGCTGTGCGAAATCTCCGACAACGCGCACACCGCACCTCACCTGCGGCGAGCGCGCCGGGACGACGAGGGGGGCCGCGGCCTGTTCCTCGTCGCCCAGATGTCCCAGCGCTGGGGCACGCGGTACACCGCATCCGGGAAGACGATCTGGGCCGAGCTGGCCATCCCCTAGGAGCATGGTCCGAACAGTCCCTGAGTAGCGGACGGATGGAGGAGTGCAGGGTCCGGATAGGTGAGTGGTCCACAGTGAGCGAGGAGCGCCACCGCTACGGCTCGTGAAGTGCACGGACCGAGGCGTGGTCCGTTCCCTTCCCTCTCCCCATCGCTCACAAGGAGATGTGCGACTTGTCCGCACGTTCGGTCACCACCTTCGCAGCAGCCGCGCTGGCCCTGGGCGCGGTCGTCGGCACCACGTCCTCGGCCCAGGCCGCCACCACGCAGGGCTACATCAACGGATTCGACGTAGTGACGGACGACTGGGCCGACGAGGGGCTGCTGTCCACGTCCCAGCACGCCAACAGCGGTGCGACGGGTACCTGGCAAGCCGTTCTCATCGCGGACGGCTTCCTGAGCCAGGCGGACTTCGACTGCAAGTTCGGGCCCGCGACGGCCGCGGCGACGAAGAAGTGGCAGACGAAGTACCTCGGTGCCGCCGCGGCCGACGGTGTCGTCGGCAACAAGACCTTCGGCAACGCGGCCTCTCGGCTGACGGCGTTCGCCCTGGGCGGCGGCATCGACCAGGTCACCTACCGCGGCGCGGTGGACGGGGCCGTGTTCAGGCGGGACAGGGCCAACGGCCTGTACACGCTGGTCTCGTCACCCAGGGGCTGGGTCGACGCCACCTACAACAGCATGGGCGGCTGCTGAGCCCCGCGTTCGCGGCCGTGGCTCGGTGGACGACCCGTACGGCTCGCTCTTCTCGTTCGACGACTCAAGGAGTTCGCATGTCTTTCAGTAGGACACGGTTCAAGTTCGCGGCCTGTGCGGTGGCCGCGCTGGCCACCGCAGTGCTGGCCGGCAGCACCAGTCCGGCGGTGGCGGTCGGCAGCTACAGCGGCCTGCCCTATGTCTCCGGGGGCGGCACGTACACGGACGACTGGGGTGACGAGGGCATCCTGGAGATCAACGGGCCGGAGGGCAGCCGTGGGTCCAACGCCATCTGCCTGTGGCAGAGGGTCCTGTGGTCGCACAACTTCCTCACGGAGTCGGACATCGACGGGGTGTTCGGGCCGCGCACCCTGGATGCCACCAAGAAGTTGCAGCGGTGGTTCGGCCTCGAGGCCGACGGGTCGGTGGGCAAGGCGACCTGGGGTGCCGTGGACAGGTGGAACGGCAACGGCCTGCAGTACGTGTCCGGCAGTGAGGCCGACGGTCAGGTGCTGCAGCTGAGGTACCAGGGCCCGTACTCGGACGGGGTCTTCTACGTCACTCGCGACCAGTGGGGTCACTACCTGTTCCGGGACCGCAGGGGCAATGAGCGGGCCGCCGGATACGACTACCACTCCTGCAGCTGACACGATTGCCGAAGGCGCCTGGACCGCCCCGGTCCCAGGCTCAGGGCGCAGACCTGGTGTCCTCCTGGAGGGAGGCGAGCCCCTCCTCACTCTCCTCCAGGACCTTCTGCAGCCCGTACTCACGCGCGACCGCCCGCGCCTCCTCCCAGTGAACGCGCGCCTGCTCGAGGTCACCGCTCTCGAGGTGCATCTGCGCGGTGCCGTGCAGACCGTCGGCCACGGCGTCCTGATCATCGATCTTTCGTGCCAGCGCCAACGATTCAGCGTAAGGGCGCTTCTGCGCACTGGGAGTTGACATCATCGCAGATCACAGGGCATGTGCCCTATGAGTCGATACGTTGAGCGACTGGACGCAGCAGACCGGGGTGAGCAGGGGCGGCGAGGCCCGCCAGGGCGTGTCAGCAGCGAGGCACTGGGCGAGGAGATCTATGCAGGCGTGGCAGCGGCAGTCGGCGCGGACCCCCGCGGCGCTCGCCGAGCGCGGCCCGATCCTTGGGTAGTGCCGGGGCACGTGTGGGCCGTCACCTGCCGGGTAGCGGCCCCTTGCGTGTCGAGGTCGGGTTGCGGGGGGGGGTGAGGCCGGGGTGTGCAACAACTTGGCTTCAGAGCTGAGTTGGGCGTACGTGATCATGCCGGTGGGGGAACGATGACGGGTATGACCGGCTGGCAGCGGGCGTGTTGGTGGGGACTCGGCGTCGTGGGCGCGGCTACAGCGGCGGGGCTGGTGTGGTGGGTGACGGCCGCGCACCCGGACGGCGCCGGACAGGCGTGGGGCGCGGTGGGCGCCGTGGCCGGTGTCGCCGCCGTCGTCGTGTCGCTGTGGCAACTGCGCACCACCACACCCACATCCACTCCCCCGGCTCTCCCGGTCCCGCCAGTCGAGCCGATGACCGGAAGCGGCGGGGCGATCGTGGCGGGCGGGGATGTGACCGGCTCCTCGACCTTCGTACACGGCTCGCCCCCCGCCCCGGCTCCCGGGCCCGCCCCTGCCACCGGGATGAACGGCAGCAGCGGTGCCATCGTCGCGCGCGGCAACGTGAAGGACTCCCGGACGAAGTACCGCCCGTGACCTGGTTCTGGAAGAAGACGCCTCAGCAGGACACCGGTGTTGTGCAGGAGCCCGTGGATGCCGGGGAACAGGACGCCGACACCGGCCGGCACGACGCCGACCGCGGGCAGCAGGCAAGCACTGGGCTGCAGGGCAGCACCGGCGCGATCGTCGCGAACGGAGACGTGATCGACTCCGTGGCGTACTCGGTCCATGCCGAGGGCATCGCGTCGGTAGCCGCCGGCGGCAGCATCCACGGTTCGGTGACCATCCGGACCACGGTGCTGCCCGCCAGTGCGGTGCGCGACGCCGCCGACACCGAGGCCCGTGGCGTGGTGTCCCTGCGCGCCCGGAAACACACCTTCACCGGCCGGACGGCCGAGCTGGCCGAGGTGCGGGCCGAGTTGGCCCGGGGCACCGGCACTCCGGCCGTGGTCGTGCACGGCCTGGGCGGGGTCGGCAAGACCGAGCTGGCCCTGCAGTACGCTCACCTGCACAGCGAGTCGTACGACCTGGTCTGGTGGATCGACTCCGCCGCCCCCGGGGCTACCGAGGCGGCCCTTGCCGCGATCGCCGAGCGGCTGAGCCCGCACTGGACGGGCACGGAGCCGTCGCTCTCCGCCCGGGCCGCCTGGGCCAGGGCCTGGCTGCAACAGCACGACAGGTGGCTCCTGGTCCACAACAACGTGGAGGAACCGGCCCTGCTGGGGGACCTCCTGGGCAGCCTCCCGCGCGGACACCATCTGATCACCAGCCGGTACGCCACCGGCTGGCAGCGCCAGGTACGGTTCGTCGGCCTCAGTGTCCTCCCCCGCACCGACTCCGTGGCGCTGATCGGGTCCTGGGTACCGTTCGCCTCCCCGAAGGAGGAGTGGCACGCCGGCCAGCTCGCCGGGGAACTCGGCGACTTGCCACTCGCCCTGGAACAGGCCGGCGCCTACATGGACCAGACGATGACCAGCATCGAGGCGTACCGAAGCAGCCTCCACGAGTTCCTGGACGAGGCCGCCCTCGACCACGCCCGCGACGAGCAGACCGTCGCCGGCGTCTGGGCTCTGACCCTGACCGCGCTGGCCGAGAGCAACCCACTCTCCATCGAGCTGCTCCACACCCTGGCCTGGCTCGACCCCGACGGCCTCCCCCGGGAGCTGCTGGCCGACCTCACCGCCGGTCCGGTCCAAATGAGAACGGCGCTCGGTCTGCTGCGCGCCTACAGCATGGTCACCCTCTCCCTGGAGGAGGTGACCGTCCACCGGCTGGTGCAGAAGGTGCTGCGCGACCGGGCCACCCGCGAAGCGACCACGCGGGCCACCGCAGACGGGCCGCCTCCCGCACCGCGCGGACGGGAGGCCGCCGAGCGCATCCTGCTTGCAGCCGTGTACCCCAACGGGCCGGAGAAGAAGCCCGACACCGTCCAACTCGCCCGGCTCGCAGCACACGCGACCGCTCTCTCCACCACCGACCCCGGCACCTACCACCCCGGGCCTGCCCAGCTCTTCACCGACACCGCGCTGCACCTCCATGAGCGCGGCCAGACCGTCCGGGCGCTCCCGCTCTTCGAGGCCTACGCCCGGCAGGCCGCCGACGGCTTCGGCGCCGACCATCCGTTCACCCTGAACGCCCGCGGCTCGGTCGTCACCTCGCTCATGGCGGCGGGCCGGCTCGAGGCCGCGGCCGACCTCCTGGAGGAGCTCGTGGAACGGGCCACCCGGGTGCTCGGCCGCGGGGACCTCATCACCCTGCACATCCGGGCGAGCCTCGCGGAGGTCCATCTGGCGCGCGGCCAACTGCAGCGCGCGGAAGACGGGTTCGCCGCGGCGGTGGCCGACAGCACCGCACATCTCGGCCCCGATCACCCCCGGACGCTCACGCTGCGGAACAGGTTGGCCACCACCTACGAGAACGGCCACCAGTTCGATCGGGCGATCGAGATCTACGAGGACCTGCTCCGCCACGAGCACGGCGGCCTAGTCCAATGGAAGCAGGAGTACTCGGCGCCCCTGCAGCTCAACGCAGCCACCGTCCGGAACAACCTGGCCGGGGCCTACGAGGGCGCGGGGCGATCCGCGGAGGCCATCGCCACCTACCGCAAGGCGCTGGCCGACACGGTCCGCCAGGTGGGGGCGGACCACCCGAAGGCGCTGGAGTGCCTCAGCAACCTCGGCTACGCCCTGGACGCCGCCGAGCAACGGGAGGAAGCCTCCCGGATCTACCGGAAGGTTGCGGAGAAGCGCGTGCGGATCCTCGGCGAGGACCACCCCGACACCCTGCGGAGCCAGAGCAACCTCGCCTACATGCTCTTCAAGACGGGAGAGCAGGAGGCGGGCCTGGAGCTCTGCCGCAGGACCCTGGTCCAGCGCGAGCAGATCCTGGGCGTGCTGCACGCCGACACCCTGGCAAACCGGAATCTGCTGGCCTCCGCCTACGACTTGACCGGCGACCTCACGACCGCCGCCGAGCTGTTCGAGACCACCCTCCAACAGCGCCGGGAGGTCCTGGGCAGCCGGCACCCCGACACCCTGTCCACTCTCTCCGGCTACGCAACCTGCCTCATGCGGGCCGGGAACGCACCCGGCGCCGTGGCGCTGCTGGAGGAGGCCCTCGCCACCCAGGAGGAGCTCTCCGAGCCAGAGGGCATCGCGGCCATGACCTACCGTCACAACCTGGCCACGGCCCTGCGGGACACGGGTGCTTTCGACCGCTCCGAAGAACTGTTCACCACCGTCCTGGAGCAGCGCACCCGCCGACTGGGCGCTGACCACCCCGACACTCTGATCAGCAGCGGAAGTCTGGCCCGGCTGTACCAGCTGACCGGCGACCTTGACCGGGCCGTCCCGCTCTACGAGTCGGCGCTCACCGGCCTCACCGCCACCTTCGGCACCGACCACTGGACCACCCGCGCCCTGGCCGACTACCTCGCCGAGGCCCGTACGGCCTGAGAGCCGTCCGCAACGGGCACGGCGCCAAGAAGCCACTGTCGTACCGATCGTGGGACGTGTCGATCGAACGGGAGTCTCGTTCAGGTGATCGCCAGTCGGCGGAGGGCGGTGCGGGCGCAGCGCCGGGTGCAGGGAAAGCCGCTGGTGGGGGTTCTGCGGCGTTCCAGTTGGGCGTGGCGGCGTTGCGGCAGTACGCCGAACGGGAGCAACGGGTGATCGTCCCCCGCGGGCATGTGGAGACGCTGGAGGACGGTGTGGAGGTGAAGCTCGGGGTGTGGCTGTCCAACACCAAGAGCCGCCGCGACCGGCTCGATCAGGATCAGCTCGCGGTCCTGGCCGAGGTCGGACTGTCCTGGGCGGTCCGGGTGGCGCAGGTGTGAGGGCACTGTGTCGGTCTTCCGACGGCTGGTTGGCTTCGCCCGCCGGGCGAAGCCGGTTTGGCTGTCGGGTGATGGGGCTCCTTGCATTCGGCCACCCCGTGATCGGACCCGCCTCAGAGTGCTCGGCTTGATTCCTCAGTCTGATCCGCGCTGACCTGCGGCCGGTGGGCGTACGGAATGTGCATGGCTGGTAGAGGAAGCACACCATCTGAGGCCGCCGTCCGTCGTGTGATGTCAACACAGTGTCCGGTCTTACCTGGCTGGTGCGGCCAGGCGGAAGCCCACGCCGATCGCTTCGAGATCCGCCTCGTAGGCGCCGTGCCGACGGGCGCACCGGGCCAAATCCCGATCGTGGCAGAAGGCGCCGCCTCGGGTGATGTGCCGGTCAAAGGCCCAGTGCTCGGTGCTCGGCACCTCGGCGGGCGCGCCGGGGTAGGGAGCGTAGAGGGTGGAGGTCCATTCATCGGCGTTGCCCGCCATGTCCAACACCCCGAACGGGCTGGCGCCCTCGGGGAACGAACCGACCGGCATCGTAGTACCGGTACCGAGGTCCACCAGATTGGCCAGGCCGGGGCGGTACTCCTCGCCCCAAGGGAACTCCCGGCCATCGTCTCCCCGCGCGGCGCGCTCCCACTCGTCCTCCGTGGGCAGCCGCACCCCGAGGCCAAGCCGGTCCCCGAGCCACAGGCAGTAGGCCGTCGCCGCCTCCCAAGTGATCCCGGTGAGCGGGTGGTCCGCAGGCGCCTGGGAGGCAGATCGGCCGGTGGCCGCCGCGAAGAGTGCCCACTGGCCGACCGTGACCGGTGTACGGGCGATCCGTAAGGCCGGGACGTGGATGTCCGCGCGCGGGGCTTCCTTCATGTACCACTCCACTGGTACCCCGGTGTCGGCGTAGCGGCGGGCAACCGCCGCCATCTCGTCGACCGGAGTTCCCCGACGCAGCACCCCGGCCGGGATGTCGACCCAGTCCACCTGCTCCACCCGCATGTCTCCTCCTCGGCTCGTCGAGTGACAACTCACATGATCACCTCGGAGGCCTGGGCGCGCGTCGGCCGATGGACCCACCTCCACAGCGGCTTTGGGACCAGGAGATAAGGCCGGGCGACGCGGCCCGGGATCAGAACGAGCGGGCGGCCCCAGCCTCACCCCAGCCCCGGCGCTCACCGCACCTCCCCACTCGCTTGCAGACTTGATCAAGTGATGTGAGGAGCAGCCCTGGTCGTTTCCAAGAATCGCCATCACGGGGTCGCTACGTGCTGGCCGTCGGCTGCAACCGGAAGGTCGACACGGTGGACGGCGCGGTGCGCGTGGACACGCTCGCCGCCGGGCTGCCGCCGCGAGCATGGCGAACCCTGTCGTGCGGCGACGGCGCGAAGGGACGCCGGCTCTACCGCTGGGCGCTGGTCCGGCTGCCGCAGCGGCACGCCGACAGCAGCGGACATCGGGCAGTTCTCGTGCGCAAGAACCGCACCACCGGAGAGCTGGCGTTCTACCGCTGCTGGTCGCGCCGGCGCATCCCCCTGACGGTCCTGGTGCGGGTCGCGGGGACGAGGTGGACAGTGGAGGAGGGATTCCAGCAGGCCAAGGAGCTGACCGGGCTGGATGAACACCAGGTCCGCCGATGGGACTCATGGCACCGGTGGGTCACCCTGGCACTGGCGACGCTGGCCGTCCTGGCAGTCGCGGCAGCCATCGCGGGCCGCACCCCGCCGCCCGAGGGCCTTATCCCGCTAACGGTCAGCGAAGTCCGCCGCCTGCTCGTACTGCTGGTATTTCCACTAGTCGTCGACGTCATACATCGCTTGGCCTGGTCGAAGTGGCGGCGGCGACATCAAGCCCGGTCCCACACGCCGATTTTCCGGTCGCCTCCGCAGCCCTCAGGAGTGATTCACGGCTGGGGACGGTGCGCCCTCAGGGGCGCAGAGCTTTGAGGATCCACCCGCACCGCAGTCGGGGGGCAGGCGTCAGTGGCGTCGGCCGGGCTGGAGTCACCGTTGCCCCCCCTGGGCTGGTCCTGGAATATCTGCCGCGATCAGTCGGCTGTTCTCGACCATCAGCCGCTGGTTGACGTTGCGGAGTGCCTGCATGGCGGTCTCTGCTTGGCGGCTGGCTGCGAGCGCTGCGTCTCGTTGCTCGCGCAGTTCCTCCATTTCCGTGTCGCGCAGCGAGCGGACGTTCAGGCCGTCGCGGAGGCGGGCGCCCAGTTCGTTGGCGCGTACTGTGCGCAGCTCGTTCTGGACTTCTTGAAGGGTCCGTTGCAGGGCGGCGTTCTGTTCCAGGAGCATGCGGTTCTCGACTTCGAGGGCCGCTTCTTTGCGGGCGGTCGCTGCTGCCGCCGCCCGCGGCCCGTTTTGGGCGAGGTGAGCGCGGATGGTCTCGGCTTCTGCTTTGAGGTCGCGGTGGCGTTGGAGGTACTGCGGGTTGACAGCGGCCCGCCGGGTGATCTCCGCGTCGGACAGGGCCTGGCGGCTCCTGCGCATCGCGGCCAGGACGGTGAGAACCCGCTGTCGGCACTGTTCGCTGTCGGCACGGCGTCGATTGTCACCTGGCCTGGCTGCTTGTGCGGGGCGGGCGGGCGCGTCATCCGGTTGTCCTTTCAGTGACGATCGGGTCGACGGTCGGCTGGTCCAGACGCTGCCGTCCGGCCAGAACCGCCGCTACTGGGATGACGGTGAGGAATCGGTCCTTGGTATGGAGCCAGGACTCCACCATGGTTCGTTCCTCGGGGGTGAGGGAGCCGATGTCGGCTTCGCATTTGCCGACGAGTTCGTCGATCTGCTGGATCTCCTGGCGGAGCAGCTCCAGGTTCGCCGCGCTCAAGGGTCCTGCGGTGAGCACGCTGCCGTAGGCGCTCTCCAGCGCGGCGAGCTGTTCCGCTTTCCCGGCGCGTAGTTGGCGCAGCTCGGGCAGGTGGGTGAAGTCGGTGGTGTAGAACGTGCAGGAGAAGCAGCGGCTGTACACCGGGCAGCCGTGTCCGTCGGCGCGGACGTTGTTCATCTCGTGGCAGCGTCCCGCGGGGACGGGCACCGAGCCGACGCCCGCGCGGATCCGGTCGGCAAGGTCGTCGCCGGGGGTGCGGGCGCGGATCCGGCCGCCGGTGAGGTCGAACTGGTACTTGGCGGCGATAGCGCGCACCGCTTCCACCCGCCGGGGGTGCGAGGGCCGGTAGTAGACCTGCGTGGTGGAGGGGTCTTGATGGGCCATGAGGACTTGCAGGATGTCCAGCGGGACGCCGGCGTCGGCGCGGAGCTGGGCGTAGGTGTGCCGGAAGGCATAGGGGAACACCCGGGCCGAGTCGAAGGGCTTCCCGTGCTCGTCGGTTACGGCGAACTGGTCGAGCCAGGTCTCCAGCCAGTAGCCGATCGTGCCGCTGTCGTACGGCCGCTCGCCGAGCGCGTTGGCACGGGAGCGGCGAGGGGTGGGGAACAGCACCATGCGGGTGGAGCGGGGCCGGCCGTCTTCGTGGAACAGTTGCGGGGATTCGCGCCGCAGGTAGTCCTGCTGGCGGGTGATGACCTCGGCATCGCTGGGATGGAGCGGGAGTTTGTGCCGTCGGCGGACCTTCTGCATCCAGTATGCGAGGAAGGGGTAGGACCGGCGACGCACCGTCCCGTCCGGGTCCTCCACGTCGATGTCGTGCCACTGAAGGCAGTCGAATTCCAGGTGGCGGAGCTCCCAGGGCCGCCGGCCCACGCGCATGGCCAGCTCGACGCAGTTGCGGCGGGTACCGGCCGGCAGCAGGGCGAGATTGCGTTCGTCCATGAGCTGGAGGAAGACCTGTTCGGGCAGGGCGTCCTGGGAGCGGCCCTCCAGCTCGCTGGCCGTGTCGTCCCGCTCTGGATACGGCGGCACGTCCATCTCCAGCAGATGGACGTCCGCAGCATGGTTGTCCGCGAGCCATGCCCTGCCATGCTCGAGGACCTCACGCAGCACCTTCACTAGCTCGTAGTGGCGCACCGGGGTGACCAGCAAAGGCTCGGCGCCTCGGCGGGATGGCAGGAGGCGCTCGACGATGACCTGCCGTACCGGGTCGTCGTCGCTGAGGACCTGGTAGTCGCTGGTGTCGCGGGCTCGGTGCGTCAGCCAGCGCAGGTAGGCAAGCATGCCGTCACGGCCGACGTCGCCCGGCCTTCGGCCCTCGCCGGGCAGGGTGCGAAGGAACATCGCGAACCACCGTGCCGCGTAGCCGACAAGCATCAACCGTGCCGACGAGGCGCCGCCGGCGGCGAGGCGTAGCAGGTACTGCTGGGCGAGGTGCGTGACCCAGGGCGCGTGGACGTCCCGCAGATCGACGCTCCCGCCCTTGTAGCGGGGGTTGAGGATGTGCAGCCTGACGAGGGTCCGGGTGTGCTCCGTGGCCGGGTCGGCCTCAAGGAGCGGCAGGGTCCGCTGCCACAGCCGCAGATACGTCGTCTTCGCGCCCTTGGCCGGCAGTGCCGCGGCGGCCAGGTCGTCGACCGCGTGGTCACACAGCCAGCGCACCGCCGACTTGACCTGTGCGGGGCTGATCCGGCCGCCCTGGCGGAGCTGGGCCTCATACCCGCGCAGCACCTGCACCACGACCGCCGGCGCAAGATCGGTGAGCGGGACCACGTCGACGGACGTGTAGATGGCGGCTGCCGTCAGCGCCCACGCCTCGCGGTCGGGCGTCCCCGAGTTGGACCACTGCCGCTGGTGCGGCAGGCACAGCCGGCTCCGCCGCACTACGGCCATGCGCGGGCACACGCGGACCAGGCACTTCCCGAAGCCCGGACGAGGGGCGCGGCCCCGGGCGAGGTACTCCTCGACGGTCAGCCCGGGCACCCGGCGCTCGGAGGCACAGCTCTTGCACAGGCCGCTGGCCTCCGCGGCGCGGTCGCAACCCACCCGGCACCGATGCTCGGCGTAGGTGCGGCGGGCGAACGGGACGGGCGTGCTTGCGCACCAGTTGTCGATGTCGCCGGGGGCGCCGGCCTCCCGCCAGTCGGACGCGCAGCGGTGGCACAGCCACGGCCAGCTCGTGGCCGGCCGGTCGCACCCGGTGTGCCGGCAGCGGCGCAGCAAGTGCCAGTCGGCGCCCAGGGGGAAGCACAGCTGGAGCGGGAAGCGGTCGAGGCCGTGCCGGGCCAGGTAGTCCCAGTCCGGTTCCCACTCGGTCGCGGGGGCTGGAGCGGGCAGAGGCGCAGAAGTCGTCATGCTGGTCCGAAGATCTTGTCGTTCACGGCCTGGGCGGCGTGAGCGACCCGGGCGTCGGACGGGTTGCGGTACACCTTCTGGCTAGCGACGTCACGGTGGCCGAGCAGGCGCTGAAGGACGTCGCACGCGACGTCGAGGTCGGCTGCGGTCTCGCCGAAGGTATGCCGCAGCATGTGCGGATGGATGTGCCGGATGCCGGCGTCCCCGGCGAGATCCGACACAAGGTCCTGAACCCGCCGCGTGCCGAGGACCTGCCCGCCCAGCTCTCCCGTGGGACCCGGGAACGACACGAAGGCCCAAATAGCCTTGCCCGCCCGGGGGATGGTGAGGCGCTCGCGCATCCAGTCGGCGTAGAGCATCACCACGGGGCCGGGCACGGGAACGACGACGGTGCCGCGGTTCTTGTTCGCCGCCCCGCGCGGGTGACTGTCACGCTTCTTCAGGTGCAGGTGAGGGCCCAGGCTGTAGGGACAGCCCGGTACGGTACTGCCGGCCGGGACGAGGTGAATGTCCTCGCGGAGCAGACCGACGACCTGGCCGACGCGCAGTGCGCACGCGCCGAGCAGGGCGACCATGCAGCGGTCGCGGGCGGTCTTCGTAGTGCGCAGGAGCGCGGCGAACTCCTCGTGGCTGGCCGCCGGTGCCCGGCCGGAAGCGTGACTCGGCCGTGGATCGACGCGGATGCGTGGCTCCAGGACAAGTTTCCCTGTCGCCGGGTGCGGAGCGGTGACGAACAGGGCATCGACCGCCTTCGCGCTGATCCGGCGGAGGTCGGCCAGGTGCAGGTAGAAGCCGTGGATTGCGGCCAGGGCGGGGGCGAGCGTGGAGTCCTGCGGGAGCCGCCCTTGGCCACGGCCGTTCGTCAGCCGGGGCGTGGTCCTCAGCTTCATCAGATAGTGCGAGAGTTCGGCGGCCGCGTGTTCCCGTGACAGGTCGTGCTCGCCGCACCATGCATGGAAGCGCTTGAGGTGACCTGCGTACGTCTTCGTGGTCGATTCCGCGCGGGCCCGGCCGAAGCGCAGGTGGCAGAGGAAGCCGTCCACGTCCTCGACGACCGTCAAGGTGGGCCCCGCACGAACCGTCCAGTAGGCCAGCGTGTCAGTCACCTCGACCCGCAGGATCTCGGCAGTTGGCCTATCCACAGCGATCATAAGCGGAACGTAGCTGGTCGATCACACAGCGAGACAACCGATGTTGGGACTGTGCGCAAGTGCATCAAAGAGCGCATGGACGACTCGCCTCACTGGAACGCCTGCCCGTGAACGGTACGAGTTAGTCGAAGCTCAGCCCCGGTTCGCAGAAGCCGCGAAGGCCTCCGTCGAGCGTCCGAGGGCACGGAGGCACTCTGCGGTGTTGAAGAGCCCTCCGGCGACGAACTTATCCAACCCCTGGCTGCGGAAGATCTCCAGAGCCTGAGCGTGGGCGTCCAGGGCCGCCGCGACCTCGCCGCTGGCGTGGAGAAGAAATCCCCTGCCCGACAGGACGACGGCGGAATCCTTCGTGTGGCCGAGTCGCAGGCGCAACAGCTGCGACTCGTCAAGAGCGTCGATCGCCTCCCGCAGCCGGCCCGCCTGACGATGCACCAGGGCGATGTTGCCCAGCACGGTCGCCTGCCCATCGCGGTTTTCCGTCTCTCTGTGCAGAGCGAGGGCCGCCTGCAGGTGAACCAGGCATTCTTCGTTGCGATACGCCAAACCGTTGGCCGCTCCGAGGGCGTTGTGCAGGTACGCCTGGCCCATGAGGTCACCGTGCCTGCGGGCCCAGGCCATCGCCTCCATGAGGCACTGCGTCCACTCACCGGCCCACCAGTAGGCGTGTCCATAGCCGAGCATCGCGGTCGCGGTCCGCCAGGCCATCTCCGGTCGGGAAGTGCGGCCTGCCAGTTCGATGACCGCCCTGAGAGCGGGCATCTCCCTCACGAACCAGGCGAGCGCGTCGCGTCCGTCCTGCAAGTCCGGCAAGGGTGCGGCGGCCTGCGGAGGGCTGAAATGCACCACAGGTGCGGTCAGACTGTTCGCCTGGTGGGCGGCGGCGCTGTACCAGATCACCAGACGCAGGAGCGCGGCCTCGCGGTCGGCTTCGGTCTCCTCCGCCAGGGCGCACTGCTCGGCGAATTCCCCGAGGAGGTCGTGAAAGCGGTAGGCGCCCGTGTCGGTGGCCTGGAGCAGATGCGCATCGGCCAGGAGGTCCAGCAGGTCGACGGTGTCTTCCAGCGACTCACCGAGCAACGCCGCCGCGGCCTCGGGGGGCAAGGGGTGGCACGGCCACAGACCCAGGGCCCTGAAGGCGCGGGCGGCTTCCCGTTCCGTCTGCTTCCGGCTGTCGCGCAAGCCGTTGTAGCTCAGGACGAACGTGTCACGCACCGCGAGGTGGTCGACCGCGAGCGCGCGCAGACGGCTGCCACTTCCGGACAGGCGCCGAGCCAGCGTGCCCAGGGTCCAGGTGGGGCGCGTGGCCAGCTGTGCGGCGGCGATGCGCAAGGCCAGCGGGAGGCCGGCACACGCGTCGAGGACGAGCGAGGCCGATGCGGGGTCGGTGCGTAGCGCATCCTCCCCGCAGAATCGTTCCAGCAGCCGTCGTTGCTCGTCCTCGGCCATCGGGTGCAGGACGACGCGTGAGGTCCCGTACGGTCCGGCGAGCGCTCGGCGGCTCGTGACCACGACGGCGCTGTTGCCGTTTCCGGGCAGCAGAGGGTCGAACTGCCGGGTGTCGCGGGCATTGTCGAGGACGATCAGGACGCGCCGGTCGGCGAGGGCCGCGCGGTAGAGTGCCGCACGGTCGTCCACGTGTTCCGGCAGTGTCCTTCCGCTGACGCCCAGGTCCATCAGGAAGCGCCCCAGGACGTCGAACGGAGTCCGCGGCTCACCCGCCCCGAATCCCCGGAGATCGGCGTACAGCTGACCGTCGGGGAGGGCGGCGGCGAGGCTGTGGGCGGCGTGCAGCACGAGCGCCGTCTTACCGACGCCGCCCATTCCCGATATGACGGCGACCCTGGGCATCGAGCCCGGCGCCCTGTCGGCGAGCGCGCGCAGGCGTGCCATCTCCTCGTGCCTGCCGATGAAGTCGGGCAGATCATGGGGCAGTTGGCGAGGTACGGCGCTTGCCGTCGACGGAGTCGGGCCGGCCGTCGCAGCGTCAGAGGGGGCGAGCGCCGCGGAGGGTCGATGCTCTTGGCCCGGCGGCTGGACAGGGGCCGCGTTCTCCCGGACACCGGGGTCGCCGCGCAGTATGGCGCCCTCGAGGTCGACGAGTTCCCTGCCGGGGTCCACCCCGTACTCCTCGATCAGCAGAGTTCGTACGGCGCGGATGACGGCCAGCGCCTCCGTTTGCCGGCCGCTGTAGTAGAGAGCGCGGGCAAGTCGCTCGGCCACGTCCTCACGTTCCGGTGACTCTGCGGACAGGGCGGACAGCTCGGGGATCAGGGCAGGACAGTCCCCCTCGGCCAGTTCCAGGTCGGCGACCAGCATGTGCGCTTGGAACCGCTGCTCCCGGAGCCTGACGCGGGCCGACTCTTCACGCTCTGCGGAGTCGAGGTGACGTCGCGCTTCGCTCACGAGCAGGTCGAACTGCATCGAGTCCAGCACCCCTTGCCGGAGGTCGAACCGATAGCCGGCCGACTCCCAGGACAAGTGGTCGGGGGACGGCAGCAGACGACGGACCGCGGAGACGACCGTGTGGACCTGTGCCCGAGCCGTCTTGGGCGGCTTCTCGCCCCACAGCCCGTCGATCAGCGCGTCCGTGGTGACCAGCCTGCCCGTGTGCAGCAGGAAGAAGGCAAGCGCCGCCTGGACCCGAGGGCGGGCCGGCTCGACTCGTCGCCCCTCGACTCGCAACTCCAGCGGGCCAAGAATTCCGTACTGCAACGAGCCCCCCCGGCTACTCACTCCTGCGCGACGCCGGTTGTTGATGTGAGGCGTGGGCGACTTCGAACGGCCGCCAGAATACACAGCCCATGGCCGGAGCCCGGGCGACGGCGAGGGGGTCCTCGTCGTCACCCGGGCCGGCTCTCGTGGATCAGGCGGTGCGTCGGTGCGTCAGTGCGTCAGACGACCTTGACCGCGCTCCAGGCCGCGGCCACGGTGGCGTACTCGGGGCTGGTGGCGCCGTAGAGGTCCTTCGCCGCGTTCAGCGTCGCGGTGCGGGCGCCCTTGTAGTCCGTGGTGGAGGTCATGTAGACGGTCAGCGCCCGGTACCAGATGGCGGAGGCCTTCTGGTTGCCGATGCCGGTGACGGTGGAGCCGTCGCAGGTCGGGCTGTTGTAGGAGACGCCGTTGATGGTCTTGGCGCCGCTGCCCTCGCTCGCGAGGTAGAACCAGTGGTTGCCGACGCCCGAGGAGTAGTGCACGTCGAGCCGGCCGACCGACTTCGACCAGCAGTCGGCGGAGCCGCCGTCCAAGGACGGCTTGTCGAAGCGGCGCAGCCACGGCGGGGTGGACTGGTCGCTGAAGAGGTAGTCGGGGGTGTCGACCGGGTTGGCGGCGTACCACTCGACCATGGTGCCGAGGATGTCGCTGGTGGCCTCGTTCAGGCCGCCGGACTCACCGCTGTAGCGCAGGTTGGCGGTGGCGGAGGTGACACCGTGGGTCATCTCGTGGCCCATGGTGTCGAGGTCGACCTGCTCGGGGTCGGTGGTGCCGTCGCCGTCGCCGGTCATCATGCAGAAGCAGGAGTCCGACCACTGGGCGTTGTCCCAGTTGGTGCCGACGTGGACGAAGACGGTGGCGCCGCGGCCGTCGTTCTTGATGCCGCTGCGGCCGAAGGTCGTCTTGTAGTAGTCGAACGTCTTCGCGGTGTTGACGTGCGCGTCGACGGCGGCGGTGGCGCGGTCGGTGGAGAACTTCCTGCCGTCGCCCCAGATGTTGTCGGCGTCGGTGAACAGGGTGCCGGAGGTGCTTTTCAGGGACGAGGAGGAGAGGTTGTGCGCGTCCTTGGTGATGTGGCCGCGCACCGGGTCGATCAGGGCGAAGGTGCCGTCGGCCTGCTGGGTGGTGTCGATGCCGACGTCACCGGTGTACTCGGAGTGGCCGGTGCCGGTCGCCTCGCGCTCGGCGTCGTAGTTCTCGATCGCCGCTCCGGTGGTGGCGTCGGTGACGAAGACCTCGCCGTGCGGCTGGCCCTTGTCGCCCAGGCCCTGCACGGTGGTGCGCCAGGCCAGGCGGGGGGTGCCGTCGGCGGCCCACACGATCAGCTCGGGGGTGGACTTGGCGTTGCGCACCAGGCCGTGGGAGCGCTTCAGGGCGCCGGCCGCGGTGCCCTTGGCGTCGACGGCGGGAGCGACGGACTTGAGCGCCACCTTGTGGGCCTTGGCGCGGGTGGATCCCTTGAGGGAGCCGTCCGCCTTCTGGTGGACCACGAAGTCGCCGCCGACGACGGGGAGACCGCGGTAGGTCCGCTCGAAGCGGACGTGCTGGGTGCCGTCGGCGTCGATCACGACGTCCTTCGCCTTCAGCGTCTGGCCCGGGCCGAAACCGAAGGTGTCGGCGTGCCTGGTCACGTTGGCCTTGGCCTGGGATATCGCGGTGTCGCGGACGGAGGTGCCGCCCTGCGCCGCGTGGGTCTGCGCGTGCGCCGATACGGCCATCGCACCCGAGGTGATGACGCCGGCGGCGACCATCGCGGAAAGGGCAAGAAGGGGACGGGGCATGACGGGGTGATTCCTTCGCTCGTCGTGGGGTGACGACGTCCTGGGACGTTGACGCGAAGTGTTCACCAGGTGACATGACCCTGACGTGACTCCATCTGGGATATAACCGCGGAGCTATAGGGCACCGGGAACCGCGGCCCGATCGGTCACATGCCCTCGCCGAGGGCGAACTCCTTGCCCCCGTCCTCCCACCAGGCCAGATACCGGGGCCGCTGCCGCACCAGCGACAGATAGGCGGCCAGCAGACGCTCGCACGCCGCGTCGGCGAGTCCGGGCGGAACCGATTCCGTGTTCCAGGCCAGCAGCAGCCGCCGGTGGAACGGGACGTCCACGAGCGGCCGTTGCACGGTGCCGGGGGCGGAGACATCGGCGGTCGGCCACACGCCGCAGACAGCACGCCGGCCGGCGACCAGGATCTGCGCCACGGACAGGTCCGGCGTCACATGAGCGATGCGCGGGGTGAATCCCGCTGCCTGACAGGTGAGATGGAGGTACGCGTGCACACCGCTCTCGTCGGCCTCGGGCATGACCCACTCCTCGCCCGCCAGTTCATGGAGGCTGACCATCTCCTGGCGTGCCAGCGGGTGGTCCTCGGCGAGCAGGACGAAGACCGGCTCGCGCAGCAGTGTGCGCGTCGCCACCGACTCGCCGACCGGAAGGGGGAAGCCGGGGAACTCGCCGAACACCGCGATGTCGCATTTCGACAGGCTCAGCGATCTCACCAGGGTGTGCACGGAGCGGCGGGCATCAATGGTGAGCCGGCGTTCCGGGACGAGTTCGAAGAGGGCGGAGACCAGCAGGGACACCAGCGCGCCGGCGGTTCCGCCCGCCCTCAGCGGCGCGGCGGCCTGTCTGTCCGCCTCGGCCGCCGATCGCGCGTACTCGCGCATCCGGTCGAAGCCGACGACGAGGTCACGGGCGCAGCGCAGGATGTACTGTCCGTTCTCGTTCGGCGTCACCCCGTCGGCGCCGCGGACGAAGAGCGGGCCGCCCAGCTCGTGTTCGATCCGCTTCAGCTGAGCGCTCGTGGCCGGCTGGGAAAGCTGCAGCCGTGCGGCGGCCTTGCGGATGCTGCCGGCCTCGGCGACGGTGAGCAGGACACGGAGGTGCCGGAACTCGAGGTGCATGAACATTCCCCGCTCAACGCGGAGGGAGCCATACACCCCCCGTGACCAGCAGAACCAGCTGCCCGAGGGCATGGTGACCAAGAATCCGACGGACCCGTGGGGGTGGCAACCACGGGACGGTAAAACCTATGTGCGAAGGCGGCGGTGCGTCACCGGCACCAGATCGCGAGGGAGGTCCTGGTCTCGGAGGGCAGCGGCGGTGCCTCCTTGTACCCGCGGTGAGAAGTACGTGCCCTCGTACGCGACCACGAGACGTCGGCAGCCCTCCTCGTTCGTCGGCCAGGTGGTCGGTGCGGATCGCCGTGGCGAACGCAAGGCGTCGATGCTCCGGCGCAGGGTCCGGACGTCGGGCAGGTGGTCGAAGGCGATGCGGACGGGCCGCGTGGTGCCGACGGTGACGGTGAGCAACAGGTCACTGAGCAACAGGTCACTCGGCCGAGCCGGGTCAGTGTGAAGCGACGGTGTGCGGTGCGTTTGCGCAGCGCGCGCTCCGGAATGGTGATGCGTCGAAGGATCTCCCCGGGGGCGAGGGCATCCGCCCCTGTCCTGGCAGCACCCCCCCAGGCCGGCGACCCCCTCCAGGCACTCCGCCGCCCGAACCGCGGGTTCGACGCCGCGCTCATGTCTTCCGGGGCACGAGCAAGGGAGAGCGCAACCGCATCAAGATCCGCGTGCGGACCGCCATCGACTCCCAGGACCAGTTCCAGGCCCGCGACAACCCCGCGGCGTGTTCGACGATGCGTGGCCTTCACCACAAAATGCTCTTTTCTGGGCACAGCCATGCCCATAAGTGGTTAAAGATGGATGGGCGCCTTCGGCGATCAGCACAGGGATACAAAGACCAGCGGCATGGGAGAAGCGATTGATCACGCTGTGTAAACGACGCACCGGCCTGGTGACTACAGCCGGCGTGCTCGGCGGCGTACTCGCAGTCACGGCCCTGGGTGGTACCGGCAACGCCGCCACCAGCGGCAACGACGCCGGGAACCCCCCGCAAGCGCAGGTGCGCGGAAATCAGACAGGCGCCCAGGAAGCTTCCGACGCCCGAATAGAGATCACGCCCGGGCAAGGTGCCTACAACGTCGGGATCGACGACCCGGTCGATGTCACCGTCAGCAACGGCCACCTCACCAAGGTGACCATGATCGCCGTCGCAACCGGTGCCGAGATCCAGGGCACTCTGTCCGCGGACGGCACCTCCTGGAAGCTGAAAGGCCGGCTGGCACGGGCCACCAAGTATCAGATCGCTGCGGAGGCCGAGGACGCCAAGGGCCGCTCCGTCACCGGTAACGCCACGATCACCACGGTCTCCCCGGCCAACGACTTCATCGGGCACCTCTCCCCCCAGGACGGCTCGACCGTCGGCGTGGGCATGCCGGTGACGGTCAACTTCGACAAGGCGATCAGCGACAAGGCCGCCGTGCAGTCGGAGATACAGGTCAGCTCCAGCAGCGGCCAGCGGGTCGTAGGTCACTGGGTCAATGACCACCGCCTGGACTTCCGCCCCGAGCACTACTGGAAGCCCGGCCCCACCGTCACTGTCGATCTCAACCGCGACGGCATCCAGAAGGCGGTCACGTTCAAGATCGGCCGGAGTCAGATCAGCACGGTCGACGCAAAGACGAAGCAGATGACCGTCGTCCGGGACGGCAAGACGATCAGGACCATCCCGATCTCGTCCGGCAGCCCCGAGCACCCGACGTACAACGGTCAGATGGTGATCTCCGAGAAGTTCAGGCAGATCCACATGAACGGTGCGAGCGTCGGCCTCACGGAGAAGGACGGCAAGCCCTCGTACGACATCAAGGCCGTACCGCACGCCATGCGCCTGACCGATTCGGGCACGTTCATCCACGGCAACTACTGGGGTGCCGACTCGGTCTTCGGCAAGGTCAACACCAGCCACGGCTGCGTGGGCATGAAGGATGTCAGGGGCGGCGGCGACGGCAAGCAGCCCGCCGCGTGGTTCTTCGACCACTCGATGATCGGTGACGTCGTGATCGTCAAGAACTCCGAGGACAAGACCACGCTGGCCCCGGACAACGGCCTCAGCGATTGGAACATGCCGTGGAGCGAGTGGGCCGCGGGCAGCCCAACCACCTGACACCACGCCGTCGAAGTGGGCCGGCTGCTCCGCCGCCAGGTCGCAGTCCTCGCCGACGGTGAGCAGGGCGGCGACCGCGGCGGCGTTCAGCACGAGCGTGCCGCCGTCACGCAGCCCGAGCCGGACGCAGCGCTCGACGGGTGCTGTCCCATCCGGGTCAGCGAGAACGCCTGCATCCCCGAGGTGCTCGACATCACCCACCGGCACGTCCAACGCCTGTGTCAGGATCTCTTACAGCCCGAACTCCCGGTGGCACCAGGTGAACAGATCACGAGCTTCGTCGAGCCATCGGTCGGCCAGCGCATCGAACGCCTGCTGGGACAGCGCACAGACCAGTGGCAGCGTACGGATGCCGCTCAGGTACGCGGGTTGGCCGGCGCCGAGGTTGCAGACCGCGAGCATCGGGGCCAGCCGATCGACGTTCCAGGCATTGGCGGCGGCCGCCGCGAGAGCGATCCGGTCCTCTGTCAGATAGCGGTCGTCCGTGACCAGCACCAGCAGCAGTTCGTTGCGTGTCGTCGTGAACGCCACAGTGATCCTCCGCCGGGCGTCCGCGTGGTCCAACCCGACCGTCACAGAACTCGCATCGGCTTCGAGGGGAAGGCCGTGCCGTGCCCCCCACGTGCGCACCAGCCGATGCCAGTGATCGGCCAGCGCGAGCCCGTCGGACGACGGAACGTCAGGTTCGGACACGTCGTACCGCCTGCAGCACCAAACGGTCGGTCAGACCGGCGTCCAGCAGAGTTCTGACCCCTGCCGGGAGCGTACGCACCGGACGGGGCTGTCCCGGCGGCGCGTCGGGAAGGGACGGCGGGGCGGCCACCCGGGCGGGAACCGCGTCCCGGGCGAGCCAGGCCGCCCCCTTGGCCACCGCGAGTTCCGGCTCGGACACATCCATCACCGGCCGCCCGGAGCGGGCGGCCAGCAGTTCACCGACCATCGGAAGCCGGGAGCTGCCGCCCACCGGGACGATGAGGTCGAGATCCGCCCAGCCGAGGCCGTGGGCCCGCAGCACTCGCTCGCACTCCGCGACAGTGTCCGACAGCAGCGGGCGGATGGCCTCCCTCAACTCGGCCTGGGTGATCGTGACCTCAACAGGAGGATCGAGCATGGTGAGCAGATCGGTGTGCTCCGACGAGACGGACAGCTGCTGCTTGAAGGCTGTGCACACCTCCGCGAGCTGCGTCCTGCGACGCAGCACGCCCGCGCCGCGGCCGGAGGACCGCACCGAATCCAGGGCGGCGGCGGGACAGCGGGCCCTTATCAGGCCGAGGACCGCCTGATCGATGGCCAGCCCGCCGACATGGGGCAGACCGCCGGGGGAGCCGAGAACGGTGAGGCCGTCCCGGGTCCCCCGGCCGATCGCCAGGTCGAACGTGCCGCCACCCAGGTCGTACACCAGGATGGTCCGCTCCCGGTCCATCCCGTGGTCGTGCAGGGCGTGGACGGCGGCCGCCACCGGCTCCGTGTGCACTTCCACCGTCCCCCGCGGAAGGCCCGCGGCTTCGGCGGCGTCCACCATGAGCCCCCTGCGGGCTCGCTCCCATGTGGCCGGAACGCTGATCCCCACCCGGTCCGGCTCGGCCCCGACGGCACGGCGGGCCTGTGCCACCAGGAAGCCGAGAACCCGTGCGGTCAGCTCCTCGCTGGTGAAACGGCGCTCGCCGAGCCGGTGCGGGAACGGCTCGCCGAACTCCCGCTTGAATTCGGCCCGGAAATACTCGGGACGTCGCAGGCGCGCGTTCTGGGCCGCCTGCCCCACCACCATGGATCCGTCGGGCAGCAGACACACGGCGCTGCGTACCGAGGTGGCCCCGTGAGCGCTCACGGGGTCGCGCACCGGCAGCGGGGGGTGCCCCTGACGCAGTACCACCAGGGCGGAGGTCCAGGTGCCGAAGTCGATGCCGTAGACCACGCCATGGCGGTGGCCCGCTGTTTCGCTGGTCGTGCCGTCGGTCATGGTGTGTCGAACTGGTCGGGGTCGAAGGACGCGCCGATCTCCGGCGGCAGGGTGGTGTCGACTCCCGCCGGATCCGAAGGGGAGTCCATCCCGGTGACATGGGTTGCCTCCTGGCCGGGGACGGCGATCGCCGTGTCGGCCGGGACGTCCTGGCCCAGCACGTGCAGTGAAGCATCCAGGGCGAGGTCCACCGCGACCTCGCCGGCCATCGCTGCCGCCGTGGCCCCGGCCATGGCGGCAACCCCAGAGGATGTGGCCGGTGCGGCGTGCGGCGGCACCCCTGGCGGCGCCGAGCGCGGTGCCGGTTCCGTCGGCGCGGGCCGCGGTGCGGAGGGTGCTGCCGACCGCGTGGCCAGGCGGTCCACGCGGGAGCGCAGCCGGTCGAGTTCCCCCTGCAGGCGGCGGTAGCGCTCCTGGCGGGTACGCAGTTCACCGCGCCTGTGTGCGTGGGTCTCCTTGGTCTGTCGGCTCGTCTCCTGGAGTCTGCGGCACGACTCGGTCAGCGACTCCTGCTGGGCGGCGAGTTGGGCGTTCAGTTCCTTGACCATGGACTGGGCGATGTCCCCGTACGCCTGTTGAAAGGATTCGGAGGCGTGCCGCCGGTTGGCGGCGATCTCCTGGCAGACCAGCTGGAGCAGCCGCGCATCGCGCTCGCGCTGGGCACGCTCGCGCAGATCCTGTCGGTGGTTGCGGACGCCGTGGACCAAGCCCATCAGGCCCAGCCCGGTCGCCACCACCATGCCGCTGAACGGTTCGATCATGGCGACGCCGGCTCCCACTCCGAGGCCCGCCATTCCTGTGGACCAACTCGCCCGGATCTGGTCGAAG
Organism: Streptomyces sp. NPDC031379; assembly: GCF_055569615.1. Classification (NCBI taxonomy): domain Bacteria; kingdom Bacillati; phylum Actinomycetota; class Actinomycetes; order Kitasatosporales; family Streptomycetaceae; genus Streptomyces; species Streptomyces sp. NPDC031379. The sequence continues at coordinate 286,817 of NZ_JBVIIT010000003.1, forward strand.
ACGCGGGCCGGCCGGACGTTGAGCGGCACGGTCGGGACCGCGATGCTGGGGGTGAAGGGAGGCTGGGGCGCCTCGGGCGACGTGAGGCGGAGACTGGTCAGCCGGGCGAAGTCCTCCATGATCTGCATGGCCACGCCGGCCAGCCGGTCACGTGCCTCGGTGAGTGCCCCGTGCATGCCGGAGGCGACCTCGTCGATCAGCTCGTCGGAGCCCGGGTCGGCTCCGGCGGACACGTTCTCCTGGTAGCGGCGCAGCACCGTGTCGAAGGCGTCCTGAAGCGCCGCGCGGGCCTGCCGGGTGTCCACCTCGAAGCGCCGGGTCAGCTCGGTGCGCCAGCTCGCGCTGCCGGAACTCAACTGCGTGAGCCGGGCGGTGGTCTCCTCGACCTGGCCGCGGATCCGCCGGAGGGACTCGTCGGACTCCAGCGCGGCCAGCTCGTTCACCAGCGGAGATCCCGCCGTCGTCAGGGCGTCGCCCAGTCCGTCCAGCGCCTGCCGAAGCTGTGTGGCCCAACTCGTGGTGGCGAGCCCCTCCCACAGCTCGTGCTCCAGTTCCGGGAATCCCGAGTCGGCGAGCAACCGGTCGTCGGTGCGGTCCCTGAGCCATTTGAGCTTGCGGAAGGAGGACACCGGCACGATCACCAGGTCGTCGGCCGGCCTTCCGGTGCGTACCGCGAGCTTCTCGCGGGCGCCCGCCACCACCGGGCCGGCATCCCGCACCTTGTCGGTCTTGGTGACGGCGGTGACGACCACCTCGCACTTCTCCAGGGCCTCGCCCAGGAAGTCCAGCTCGTACGTGGCGGGCGGCTCGATCGCGTCGCAGACGAACACCAGTCCGTCGGCTCGCTCCAGGAAGGCGCGGGTGGCCGCCGTGTGTTCACCGTTGACGCTGCCGACCCCGGGGGTGTCGACGACCACCAGGCCCTCTTCCAGTCGCGGTACCGGGGCCTGGATCTCGACCAGCCGGACGTTCTTGTGATTGCCGGGGTTGCCCTGCTCCGTGACATACTCGGCAAGCTCCGGGAGCGGCAGCTCCAGCCGCGTGAGGCCCCCGGCGCCCGTGTCCCCGAGGTGCACCACCGCGCGCTCCTTGGCTCCCCACGCCAGCGTGGACACCACACAGGTGGCCACGTCGACATCCACCGGGAACAGACCGGGTCGTTCCACCAGCGCATTGAGCAGGGACGACTTGCCGCGCTTGTACTCACCGACCACCACCACGTGACAGGTGCCGGCTTCCAGGCGTTGCCTGGACCGCGCGAGCAGCTCCCGCTGCCGGGGGCCCAGCTCGTCCAGCAGTTCGTCGAGGACTTTCGGATAGGCGGCCAGCACGTCGGCGCGAAGACGACTGATGGCGTTGTGCCGCATGGTGGTTCACCCTTCGTCGGGCGGATGGTCGCCGGGCAGGTACTGCCGGAGGAACTTGGGCGCGAGTCGCCGGTAGTAGGGGACGAGACACGGCTCCAGCAGCCGGCCCAGCAACGCGCGGAACTCCGCGGTCACCGCCCCGTCGGGCTGCTGCCCGAGCGAGAACGCGGCGAAGAGTTCGTCGTACATGCCGAACAAACGGGTGCGCAGCGCGCGGTACCCGGCATGGGACAGCCCCTCTACGGCGGGATGGGGGAATCGGCCAACGGGGTGCGCCCACTCCTGCCGCGAGCGGTGCGGCTCCTTGAAGCGCAGGTCGGAGTACTCGACGAGGCGCCCGGTGGACCAGTCCAGGGTGGCAGTGGCGAACGGCGGGAAGAGAGCGGCGCCGCCGGCCGGATCGGGGCGCAGGACGAACAGCGGCAGCCGGGCGAAGACCCGCGGCTCGCCGTCCTGGATCACCGCGATGGGAACGGGCCAGGCGATGCCGCACTCCATGGGCGCGACCTCGCGCATGGTCCGTGAGCGGCGCAGTGTCCTGACGAGATCCTCGCAGCGCGGCAGATCACGACCGGTACGGGTCATGCCGGCACCACCCCGGGGGAACCGGCTGCCACCAGCAGGTTGCCGGAGTCCTGCCACGCCCCCAGGAACTCGTCCAACGGGACTTCCAGGCCCTGTCCGTCCGGATGCCCGGAATCGTTGAGGATCACCATGGGGTTGGCCGGGTCGCTGTGGTCGAACCCGGTGACCCACACGGCGTGGTCGGCACCCTGGCCCGGGATGCCCGGCACACCGCCCACGGGGTCGTCGGCCGGGTCGAAACCGGGGGTCCAGATCTCGCTGGAGTCGAGCCCCACGATGGCAGCCCCGCCGCTCGCGACCACCTGTTCCAGCTGCTCCAGGCTCGCCCCTTCGACATGCTCGACCGGGACACCGTGGTGCTCCAGCAGATTCCCCACGTCGTCGGGCGCGGTACCGGATCCGTCGAACCAGCCCATGCTCTCCGCCTCCTGGGTGAGCTGCTCCTCGCTGAACTCCTGTCCGGTGAGATAGGTGAGGACCATGCCCTGCGCGCCGATGGCGCAGGCGTTCTCACCGGTGTGCGGGCGCCACACCTCCATGGCTTCGCCGGGGTTTCCGGAGACCGCCGTCGGATCGCTCTGCTCCGGATCGAAGTTCGGCAGGTCGGGAATGCCGCCGACGGCCGGATCGAGCGCCGGTGCCGCCGCCCCGCTGTCCTCGTGGGGGACCGCCACAGCAGTCGGGTCCATGGGGTCGCCCAGGAGCATCTGATCCGTCAGGTTGATGGGGGACGCCGGGTCCATGTAGTCGGTGAGGTCCACGTCGACCGCGGGGTCGACGCCGGCGCCGGCGCCCGGATCGTCCGGTTCCCAGCTCATCGCGCGGTCCCTTCATCATCGTCGCCGTACAGCAGTTGCCAGGCCCGGCCGATCTGGTCCGCCACCCGCTCGTAGGAACGCAGTACCACCCGCGCCACGGTCAGGGTGGGCCCGTCGACCAGCGGGTCGGAGCACAGGGCGGCCCACTGGGCGGCGTGGCGGCGAGCCGTCGCCAGCAGCGTGTCGACGGGTGCGCCGACGGGCAGTCCCAGCCGGGCCGCGCAGCTGGTGCCGTGTTCGCCGGTGACCGCAAGCAGTTGCGACTCCTGCTCCGCCGTCAGGTCGAGCCCTCCGTCGTAGTACGCGCGCAGCGCGGCCAGTTCCGCCGGCCCCGGATCGGTGACCTGGAGCCGCTCCAGCACAGTGGCCAGCCGGTCCGCCGCGGCGGGCACCGGCCGCCCGGTGAGCTGCGCCGTGGCCCGAAGCCGGGACACCTCGTCGGCGATCTCGCGGCGGCCGTGGTCCAGCTTGATCAGCCCGGCCCGGTTCCCGAAATGCCGCAGCACCAGATCCCGCAGAGCGAGCACACCACTGCTCTCGAGCAGACTCCGCCGTACCGCGTCTTCTCCCAGACCCTCGCGCAGCAGGCCACAGGCCAGAAAGACCCCCCATGCCCCCATCCGGCCGACGAGATCGGCACGGACGACGGCCGGGACCGGTAGTTGCGGATGGTCACGGCCGCAGAAGTGACCGACGTCCTCCATGAGGTCCGCGAGGTGCCGGGGTGGCACCTTGGCCAGTACCGACAGCGGACCGAACGCCTCGGAAGGCATACGCTGGGCGGCGATGCCGAGGAGGCCGGCGACGGGCACGACCGTGCGGAACACGCGTCGCACGGCGGGCCGTCTCGCGTACGAGTCGGCGATGCGGCGAGCGGTCTCCATCGGGTTGTGGTTCAAGGGGTCGGCGGGCATCCCGTCGCGACCGGTTTCGCCGATCGGCGGCCAGTACTGGTCGCTGCGCGACAGCACCCCGAACGCCTTCAGTGGGCTCACGACCGCCCCGTACGCCCCGGCGAAGCTGTCGACCGCCTGCTGGTCGGCCCGGCCCAGACCACGGCTGAACACGAAGACGACCGCGTCGGCCCGGTCCATCTCGGTCGCGCTCAGGTCGTGCACCGACCGGGCGTCCCGGCCCAGTTCCCCGAGCACCCGGGCGGCGTCCTCGCGCTCCACCGGATCGTCGATGCCGAGGAAGGACAGCGTGTTGTCGGCATCGGTGCCGTGTACGCTGCCGAGCCCCGGAGTGTCCACGATCCGGAAGCGGCGCAGCAGCGCGCTGGGCCGGCCCACCTCGACCTTGCGAATGGCACGCAGTTGCCGCAGCCCCGCGGCGTCATGGACCGTCAGCCGCGACAGCGCATCGGGGGGCCACTCCTCGGCCGGACGTCCGTCCTTGAAGTGGACCAGCAACCGCGGCCGCTCCGCGTGGTGGAACTCGGCGACGTTGAAGGTGAGTTCCAGCTGACCGGTCTCGCAGACTTCCTCGCCGAGCAGGGCGTTGACCAGTGTCGACTTGCCGCGCTTGATCTGGCCGGCGACCGCCACCCGCATGGGCTGTGTCATGCGGATCCCCGCGGCGCGGAGGATGACGGGGAGGTTGCCTGCCTCCGGGCCCGTGGGGCCGAGCTCCTCGGCGATTCGGTCGAACACCCCGCTGTGGGGCCCTTCGACGGACGGTGGAAGGAGAGTGTTCGTCATGCCGTCACACCCTCCAGTGGAGGCGCAGGAGGAAGAAGAGCACCACGGCTGCGCCGATCAGAAGGGGTTTGATCCAGTCCGACCAGGGGTCGTCCCCGTTCGGAGGCGCAGCCTGCTGTCCCGGCGGGTTGACGGGATGAGGCGGCGTGACTCCGTGGACGACCGGCCCTGGGGAGGGCGGCTCAGGCACGGGTGGCGGCCCCATGGGGGGTGGCTGCGGCGTCTGCTCAGGTGCGTTGAAGGCGTCGTGCCCCGTCCCGTCCGCCCGGTCGCACCAAGGACAGCGCGCCAGATGGGCCCCGTGGGCGTGCCTCGGCCGCCGCGGGCAGATCGTGATCGCGCCCTGCGCCCGGGACTCCTCCAGAGCCGCGAGCCACTGTCGTGACGTCGGACGCTGCGCTGTGTCGAGCAGCCCCGATCCGAACGCCTGCCGGGCCAAAGTCAGCACGGCCGGCGGGAGTACCGCCGGATCGACCAGGCCGCGCGGGATGATCATCGATTCCGGCCGTACGACGAACGAGCGGCTGGCTGTGATGTTGTCCGAGATCTGGACGTCGTCCTCGCTGTCCCGGGGCACCCCGCCGAACGGGTGATACCCGGCGGTCAGCAGCTGGTAGACCAGGACCGCCAGCGCGAAGTCGTCGCTCGGCACACTCCCGGGCGCGCCCCGCAGCCGCTCGGGGGCGGCGTAGTCGGGTGTGTGGAGGGTCGCGGGGAATGTCTCACCGGTGCCCGGGGCGGTGAAGCCGATCGAGTCGCAGTCGAGGAACGTCGCGAAGCCGCGCTGGTCGACGACCACGTTCTTCGCCGAGAAGTCACCGATGACCAGGCCCTCGTGATGCAGCCTGGCCGTCATGAACGCCAGGTTCCAGCAGACTCCGAGCAGGAACCGCCAGTCGGCCTCGGCGGGGAACCTGCGCAGCCGCTGCTCCCGGTTGAACAGCGCCATGAGCTGGATGTGTTCCGGCCCCGCGAAGCGCCCCATGCCGTAACCGAGGAAACCGCCGTCCGTTCCGTACGCGAGGCCCACCGGCCAGGCCAGTTCGGGGGGTTGGCCCCCGTCCACCGGGCGTCCCGCCAGGGGGTTGAGCGCCAGCATCCGCCGTAGCCGGTGCTCACGCGCGGCGTCGGGCTGATGGTAGACCTTCACGACCAGGTCGTCGGTGCCCTCCACCGGATGCACGGCCGCCTCCAGGCCCGAGCCCAGCGCCTGCTCCAGGAGCACCACCGGCCTGCCGTCCAGAAGTACCCTCCGCCCCGTCACGGCAGCTCCCCTCCGAACCCCGGACCGTCCGTCGTACGGACCGCCCGCACCAGCGTCTTGTCGTCCGCGTTGAGTGCGGTGAGCCGGTCCGACAGCAGCAGCGCCTGCAACTCCCGTGCGTCGGACCGCGGGTCCGGGCCCGGACGGTCCAGCGAGCGCAGCACCGAGGCGGCGAACGAGCGGTTGGCCGAGAGCACCGGTCCTTGCGTACGCGACAGCGCGGCCTGCGCCAGACCGTCGGTGGAGACGACGACGCCGTCCACGCCGTCGTCCCGCACACAGGCGATCCCCACCCTCAGCGCGGCGTCCGCCGAGCTGAGGAACGTGGTCTCGTTGCCGTACTCGCCCGCGGACTCGGACTGCGGCAGCAGATGGAACTGCGGTTCGCCGTCCTCCTCCCCGGCGCGCAGCACCACGAACCCGTCCCCCAGCGAGGTGTAGCCCAGCCAGCCGGGACCCAGCACCACCACGGTGAGGGTGGTGGCGAAGTCCGCCGGGCCGCCCCGGCCGGCATTGCTGCCCGAGCGGTCGCCGGAGAGCGCCCGGGTGCCGTCGAGGAACGCGTCCAGCACCTCCAGGAAGGCATCCTGCAGCTGCCTGCGAAGGTCCTCGGCGGCCCGCGGCACCCTGTCCCACTCGGCCAGACGCGCCCCGTACACCGACGTGGCCAGCTGGACCGCCAGCTGCGCGCCCTCCTGCGAGCGCGGTCTGCTGCCCGCGCCGTCCGCCACCGCCAGGACCGTGATCCTGGAACGGGGCGGCCCGGTGTGCGTCGTCCCCCAGGCGTCCTGGCACGGCATCCCCTGCTGGGCGTGCCGGTACCCCTGCACGCTCATGCCGTGCACCCGCCACGCCCGGCCCTCGACCGGTCCGGTCTCCGTAGCCCGCGCCACCCGATCGTCCCTCACCCTCGCTGCCCGCCCTCAGGAGTCCCAGGCCGACCGCTGCGTCTTGAACCGGTTGAACAGTTGCTCGAAGGTCTCCTCCTCCGCTCCCTGCTGTTCGGCGCTGGCGCTCGCCGACATGGTCTGCAGCAGGTCGCGGAACGGGAAACCCTTGAGCGTGGCGTGGTACTTCGGCGCCAGCTCCCGGAGCACCTGCTGACCGCGTTCGCTGATCCCGCCGATACCAAAGGCGTAGAAGCGGAAGCGTTTCGCGTCCTGTTCCGCGGCGAGCACCGGGACGAGTCTGCGCCAAAGATCCGTCGCCATCCCCTGGCTGTCGGTCGGCAGACCGTCGGTCACCAGGCAGATCTGCGGGCGGTAGTACTGGAGGCCGGACCGGCGAAGCTCCGTCTTCCGTGCCGCCACCAGGCGCATCCCGGTCTCCACGGCCTCCGTGAGCAGCGTGACGCCGGAGGCGGTCAGCTGCGGCGGCCGGAACTGATGGGCGGTGACGAAGGGACTGGCAGCGGCCCGGGGGTCGAGGAGGTTCGGGCCCTGCCAGACTCCGATCCCCGCGCCCCCGAAGGTCACCACGGCGATCTCGACGCTGGAGCTGAGGCCCACGTCCTCCTGGATCTCGCGCCCCCAGAGGGTCAGCGCCTCGTTGAGCAGCCGGATCGGCTCGCCCGCCATGGAACTGGAGATGTCCAGGCACAGCAGCAGCGGCAGCCGCTGGGCGTTGTTGCCTAGCTCGATGTCCGCGTACGCGGCGGGCAGTCCCTGCGGCTGCGTGGTCGGTGGGCCCGGAATCGCTGGGTTCATGGGACGTGATCCCCTTGTCGTGTCCGTGTTGCGGTGCAGGTGTCGCTCGTTGCGGTTCGGCGCGCGCATGGCAGACGCCGACTTCGGCGCCGGTGTCCGGCTCCCGTGTCAGGTCCGGCGGTCCCCGGGCGCGTAGGCGAGGAGGGCTCCGGGCCGGCAGTCGGTGACGTCGACGGTCGCGCCGGGGGCCGGCGGGGCCAGATACGGTTCGGCCCAACTCGCGCGGTACAGCCAGCCGTCCAGTTCGACGTATCCCTGTGGATGCAGGCCGGTGCGTACGGTCGCCGGGCGGACAGGGCCGGCCGGCACGGCTCGCGAGCCGCCCGGGGAGGGCTCCGCACGGTCCGCGGGCCACGGCCGTCGCGGTGGACATCGTGGCGGCGCGGGCGCGGATGCGGCGGTACGGGCCGGCGACCAGGAGTCGATCGCAGGTCCGGTGGATGGGGGCAGGGCGGCGTCGCGTGCCCCTCCGGCGGCGGACGCGGGCCGGTACCTCGTCCGGAGGACCGCCAGGGCGAACAGCGCGGCACCGGCGGTGAGCAGCGTCACCAGCAGCGTCCCGGCCGGACCGGTGCCGTCTCCGTCCGTGCCGTCGCGCGGGGGCAGCAGGAGCCGGTGCGGCTCGGTGCCCTTGGGGTGGCCGGCATTCCCGAGTGCCGCCTGCTCGTCCGGCGCCATACGCGGATCGGACTCGGGGCCGGGGCCCCCGGCCAGGACGTGCTTGCCGTTGCGCTGGGCGAGGACCTGGCACAGACGGTTCCTGGCCCGGTCACAGCGGTGCAGGTCCCTGGCGGACCGCAGAAGCTCCCGGGGCAGTGTGCTGATGTCGGCGTCCCGGGGGACGACTACGCTGTCCGCGAGCAACAGGAGCAAGGCGCCGCCCGGCCCGCTGTCAGGGCTCTTCTGAACGACCACCAGTCGGACGTCCGGCTTCTTCATGGCTTCGACGACACGCTCCATGCCCGCCCGCACATCGCCCTCGCCCAGGGCGAGCGGCTGCCCGACCGTCACCACCAGGGTGCCGCCCTGTCCCTTGCCCGGATCCATCTCTCTCGCCGTCCGGTCCAGCCAGTCCGGAACCGGGGTGCCGTCGCCCGCCGAAGCTCCCGTCAAGGGAACGGTCAGGAGAAGCACCGCCGCCAGCGTCGCCAGGGCGCGTCCGACCACCCGTGCCATGTGTCCCCCCGAATGCTCCCCCGATGCCGCGCAGGGCCGGTTCTCGCCCCTGCGCGCCGACCGGAACAGAGTGGCAGGACACAGGCGGCCGCCGAGATGGTTGTCGGACAACTTGGGGCCGCGGGCAGGAGTGTGGAGTCTCTTGACGGCGCGCACAAGCGCAGTTGTGCGCCGGGGCGCCGCCCCGAGTCGCGCGAGCGGTAACCCGCTTCTGACGTGCTGAGACGACCGTTCCATGACACTCGCCCCCCTCCGCAACACGGCTCCCGCCCCGGCCTGCACCATGCCATTCACCAGCAGCGGACATCCCGTCGTATTGCGGAATCGGCCACGGGAGTGGTGCGGTATCAACGTCCCGGCTCATACCGCGGGGACAGGGGGAAGGCATGGCCGACACTGAAGGCCCGGGCGTGGCCGGGGAGGCCGGTGGTGCCCACGAACTGCTGATCGGACTGCTGCTGACCGAACAGAGGGGCACCGACCCGGCGACATACCTCTTAGGGGAACCGAGCACCCAGGACCCCACGTGGGGCACATGGCTTCGGCCCGCGGCGGCGCTCGCGGCCGGCGAGCCCAAAAGGGCCCTTGCTCTCCTGGCGCGCTCCGAGCCCGCGGCCCCCGGCCACGCACCGCTGGCCGGGGCGCTGCGTGCGGCCGCCGTGGCGATGGAGCACAACTGGCACCCCGGCGCGGCGCCCCTCCCTCTGCGGCGCGAAGCCTTCCGCGCGCTGACCGATGCCGACTCCGGATTGGAGGAGGCCATCGCATCGATCACAGATCCGCCGGTCCGGCTCTGCGCACATCTCGCCGGGCAGGTCGGCGTCGTGCTGCTCTCCGCCCGCATGGCACTCGGCCACGCCGGGGCCGCGGTCGCGGCGAGGATCCGCACCCTGCGTTACGCAGTGCAGAATCCCTGGACCGAGCGGGAGTTGGCGGACGACATGCTGCAACCGCTGGAGTGGTTCGACGGGCTGTACGAGGCACTCATGGACCTCGGTCACGGGGACGCCTGCGCGTACCACCTGCTGCTCGCGGCCGATCTCCGTGTCCGGGCCGGTGACCGGGCGGCGGCAACACCCCTGCAGCGGCACGCGGAGCAGTACATCACCGGCCATCACGCCGCCGAGGGCTTCGCTGCACTACTCACCGGTGACTGGCAGCTCGGCCCCCCGGGAACGGCGGAACGCTGCGCCCTCGAACCGGCCCCGCCGGACCCGGCCGTGCCGGCGGCGGCTGCCGACAGCTACGAGCGCGCCGAAGCGTCGTACGGTTCGGCGGAATCCTCGCGCGGCCGGGCGGCGGCGCTGCTGCGCCTCGCCCACACGCACCGGCTCGCCGGCCGGCACACGAAGTGCCGCGATCTTCTCGACCAGGCCCTCGGACTGGCGGTCTCCGCCGGCGACGGCGCGTGCACGGCACTGCTCCGCGTCCACCGAGCGCTCGACCTGATCGAGGCGGGGGAGGCCGGGGAGGCCGGATCCGCGGCCGCCGAACAGATCGTGAACTGGGCCACGACGGACGGTAGCTCGTCGTGGCTCCGGGGGCTGCGCCACCTCGTGGAGGACCGATCCCGGTACTGGGGCGCACAGGGCGAGGTCGTCAAGAGCAAGCGGGCCGACCTGCTGGCGAAGCGGCTCACCAGCGAGCCCGCGGGCGACCGGGGACACCGGGCGGCCCGCGCCACGGCGGGCACCTACCAGCGGGCCGGCCACCGCCTCGCCACGTTCGTGCTCACCGGCATGGAACAGCAGGAACACCTCCACCGCATCCAGCAGCGGACCGACCGGGGCGAGCCGCCCGACCTGGCCGATCGCCTCGGCGTCATCCAGTGCGGGAAGGTCCTCCACGACCAGGCGTCCGCCCTGCGGGACCCTGATCTGATCGCCGCCGCACGCTCCTCGACCCAGTCGGCGATCGATGTCGCCGAGAGCCTTCTGACCGCCGCGGACACGAAGGAAACAGACACGGGCGACACCGGCTGGGCCTCCACCGACGCGTTGGGGACCGTGCTCGGCATGCTCGAGTCCGACCTCGTCACCTCCCGTGCCCAGGAGACCTGGTTCCGCTCCCGGCGCGCCCGCTCGGCCGGACTGGACGCGGAAGCCGACCTCCACGCACACCAGACCCTCCGGGAGGCCGAACGGATCACGGACCCGCTGTTCGCGGGACTCGTACGCTGCTCCGCCCATCTCGACCTGCGCAACGGGTCCGCGGCCCGGGCCGAAGTGGCGGCGATCGAGGAGCACCTCTCCGCGATCCAAGCCGCCGCCCTGTGGCTGAACGTGGGCGAGCCCGAGCGCGCCGCACCCCATGTGCGCCGGATCGGCGCCGACGGCCCCGCACCCACACAGCCCTGGGAACTGCCCGCGATCCAAGCGGACCTGGAGCTGGGCAGGGGCGTGTACGACAAGGCAGCCGGCCACGCCGTGCGCGGGCTGTCAGCGTACGAAGAGCGCCGCATCAGGCTGGCTCGCGACGCGCTGCGCGCCTCGGCCGCCGACGATCCGGTGGTCGCCGGCCTTTACCACGCCGCCGTGCTGTCCCTGCTGGAAGGTGGCGGAACCGACGCGGTCGCCGCCTCCTTCGACCTGGCCGAGCGCACCCGCTCCGGCTTCCTCGACGCCGTGCGCGCCCTCGACGCCGTGGGCGACGACCAGGCGGCTCACACCGCGGTCAGGAACTGGCTGGCCGCCGAGATCCGCTGGTCCGCACAGTTCGAGACCGAGGCCGCGGCGGTCCGCCGCAGCGCGGTCACCACACCGACACACGAGCGCAGACGTCGGATCGACGAGGCGGAACGGGCCCTGGACGCGGCCGAGTCGGAGGTACGCAGGCTCGCTCCCGCCGCGTTCACCGCGTCGCACACCACCGAGCCCCCGGACGCCGCCGCCGTTGCCACCGCACTGCCCCGGGACGCCGTCCTTCTCACCTACCACCTCCACGACGACGACCTCGTCGGCTGGGCCATGACCCGTGAGACCCTGCGCCCGCGGCGCCATGCCCGCTGGGCCCACGGCACTGTCGCGAGTGTCCGTCGGTTCCACGCCTGGTGTGCCGGTGAGGACGGCGGCGGTGACGGCGAAACCGACGGCCAGGAGCTCGCCGAGCTGCTGCTGGAGCCGTTCCGCCGACAGCTCCGCGACCGGCGGAAGGTGATCGTGATCCTGCCGGCCGGTCTCGCACTGTTGCCCTTCCACGCGCTTCCCTGGGACGGAGACGTTCTCGGCGCCACCCATGAGGTGTCGTACCTCCCTGCAGCGTCCCTGCTCCCCCGGTTCCACCAACAGCCTCCGGAGCGGCCCTGGTCAGAGCTCGACGCACTCCTGGTGGGCAACCCCGCCATCGCCCCCCGCCTCGGGTTGGCGCCCCTGCCCGGCACCGCGGCCGAAACGGTGGAGATCGCCCGGCTGCTGCCCCGCCACCGACTGCTGACGGGAACTGCTGCGACGCGGGCGGAGGTGCTGCGGGCGGCGAGCAACTGCGAGGTGCTCCACCTCGCCACCCACGGGCTGGTCGACGATCTCGCGCCCCACCGCGGCCGGCTCCAGCTGGCCGGGGACGACCACTTCGGACTCGCCGACCTCCTCGCCGCCGCCCATGCCCCGCAGTTGCTCACCCTGTCCGCCTGCGACACCGGACGCGGTACCGCCACCGCGGGAGGTGACGTCCTCGGGCTGACCCGTGCGGCGCTGATCACCGGCGCGCGGCATGCCCTGGTCTCGCTCTGGCCCGTGCGTGACAGCACTGGCTGCCTGGTGGTCACTCGTACCTACCGCCGTCTCGCCGATGATCCGGCGGCCTCCGTCGGCGCGGCGCTGGCGCAGGCCCAGCTGGAGGTACGGGACCTGTCGGGTACGGAACGGGACGAGGAGTTCCGAGCGCTCAGCGCCCAGGCCGGGGAGTGTCCAGGACCTGCGTACCGCTCCAGGTCCTGGCCCCGCCTCGGGACCAGGGACAGCGAACAGCTGCGCTCCGCGGAAGCGGACGACCGGCACCCGTATCACTGGGCGCCCTTCATCCATGTGGGGGTATGACATGACACTGCGCGCGGTGCTGATCGGTGCCCAGACATACGGTCTGACGGGCGTGCACACCGATGTCGAAGTCATGCACAGGGTGCTGGGGAAGCACGGCTTCACCGACATCCGTGCCCACGTCGAGCAGGAGGCGTCCTACGCGGGCATCACACGGGCGCTGCGGCAGCTGTGCCGGGACACCAGGTACGGCGACGGTGTCGTCGTCTACTTCTCGGGACACGGCGCGCTCCACGGGGAGCTGCAGTACCTGGTGCCCGTCGACATCGAACAGAGCACACCCGACGATTTCAGGGGCTATGTGGCCGCCGAGCTGACCGCCGCGGTCCGTGTTCTCAGCCGCATCACGCCCAACGTCACGTCCGTGCTCGACTCGTGCCACTCCGGCGGAGCGGTGCGCGACGCCGGCCACGAGCCGGGCTGGTGGCGGCTCAAGTCGATGGCCCCGCCCAAGGTGATGCACGACGACGGGCTCGCCCGCGCCGCTGCCCTCGCCCGCCGGAACGCCCCGCTGGTCCCGAATGTCGTCAGGCTTTCGGCTTGTCCGCAGCACGGGACAGCGTTCGAGGCCGAGATCCGCCCGGGCGCCGGACGCCAGGGGGTGTTCACTGCCGCACTGGCCGACGTACTCGACACGCCCGCAGCCCACAAGGTGCCCTGGTCTTCGCTGATCGCCCGCGTGCGCGACCGTGTCAAGCAGCGGCAGCCGCTGCAGTGGCCCGATGCCGGAGGGCCCTCCGGGCGGCTGCCGTTCTCCCTGGAAGAGCGCTCGGACCCGGACCGGCTGCCCCTGGTCCGCAGGGACGGCCGGTTCGTTGTCCCCGGTGGCGCTCTGTTCGGCCTCGACCGCGGGGACACGCTGCGCATGGTGTTTCCGCTCGACGGCCTCGGGCGGGATCCGGTGTGCCTCGAGGCCACGGGCCAGGAGCCCGGAGGCAGGGAGCCGGGCGAGGGCACGGCCGCGACGGTGCAGGCCACCGTGGACATGATGGAGGGGGGCGATGCCGTACTGCGTACCCAGTCGGAGACCGATGCCCCCACCGGTGAATCTCCCCTGCCTGCCGGGCTGTTCACGGCGGAGCTGCCACCTGGCTCGTACGCCCTGCCGCTGCGCGTGCACGATCGCCGGCTGGTGTGCGTCGACGGCCGCGGCCCCGTTGCCGACGCGCTGCGTCGACAGCTCGCCGATTGTCCCCGGCTGGCCGAGAGCCGCGAAGGGGACGCCTTCGCCACCGTCCGTCTCCGCGACGGCACCGCCACCGTGGTGAACGGCGACGACCTGCCCTTCCGGAAGCCTTGGGACGCGGCTCTGTCGCAACTCCCCCGCCTCACCGGGCTGCTGGAGGACTTGGCACGGGGCGATCGGGTACGCGCCCTGCGCGACCCGGAGGGCGGGGCCCTGCTGGCCGCCGAGGTGGAGGTCCGATTCGAGATCGAGGTCCCGGCCCGCAGCGGCACCTGGCGCACCCTGCCGTGGGCGGGCGAGCGCCTGTACGACCGAGACCGTTACCGCGTCACTGTGACGAACCGTTCCGAGGAGCCGCTGTACTTCTGGGTGCTCGGTGTCGGACTGAGCGGTCGTACCGCCCTGGTCACCAACGACCAGCCCAGTGGCTACCGTCTCGAGCCCCACGGTGCCCCGCACCGCAGCGCGCGCACGACGAGGCCCGTCAAGATCACCTGGCCCGCGGACGTCCCGCGGCTGGGCGCGCGACCCGAGACGGTGCACCTCCTCGTCGGTGACCGTCCCATGGACCTGAGCGTGCTTACGTCGGCCGAGGCCCGCCGGGCCGCGGAAGCCACCGAGCCGGCCCTGAAGCCCCTGCTGCAGGAAGTGTGGGGGGCGTTCAGGGATCAAGTCATGGAGGGGGCGGAAGAGTTCCACTACTGCGTCCGCACCGTGCGTGCCGTCGCACTGCCCCACCCCAGGGAGGCCGGCGCGTGAATCCACTGCGCTGAGCGTGCCGCCTCCGACGGTCCGCGGCGCAAGCATGGGGACCCCGTCGTCTTCCAACGGCCGGGTCCCCGTGCCGTCCCTTCGCGCAGCGAGCCTGCGTTCTCGGGAGCGCCTCCCGGCGAGCGGTGCGGAACGCAACTTCCTTGCCAAACAGCGACTTTGACGCTGACGGGAGCATTACGATGCCGTATGCCGCAACTGCCACAAGGCGCCGGTGAGGTCGGGAAGGTACCGCTATGCCGGAGAAGATCCTCACAAGCCTGCAGCCCGAGGGCAACTGGCCGCACGGCACGCTCCTGGCGGAGCTGGCGGGCTCCGGGGAGGCCGTGAAGGCCCTGCTCTCCCTGGGGACACCCCGTACCTACGCCCCCGGGGAGACACTGCTCGGCGAAGGCCGGCAGGAGACATTCGTCCTGCTGTTGATGACCGGCGTCACCAAGGTCACGGCCCTCTCGGAGAACGGCGACACCGCCCTGCTGGCCGTCCGGCTCGGCGGAGAACTCGTGGGTGAGTTCGCCGCGTTGGACAACGGCCCGCGATCGGCCACGGTCACCGCGGCCGGTGTGGTGACCGCCCGGCGCATCGGACAACGGGACTTCCTCGGCTGTCTGGACCGGTATCCCGCGGCCGCCCTGGCGGTGAGCCGGATGCTGGTGCGCAAGAACCGCTGGTCGGTACGGCGCCGGGGTGACTTCGGCAGTTGCCCGGTGGCTACCCGCGTGGCCCGGGTCCTCCTCGATCTCGTCGAGGACTACGGCCGGCCGCAGGAAGACGGCGTCCTCATCGGGCCGCGCCTGACCCAGGCGGAGATCGCCGGGCTGGTCGGCGCCAGGGAACGCCGGGTGCACCACGTCCTCGGCGAACTCGCCCACAGGGGCGTCGTCCAGGTCGGCTACGGCCGGCTGACGGTGCTCTCGCCGGACGAACTGCGCAGGTCCGCCCGGCTGACCGGGACGGCCGAAGGCCCGGAACCGACGGCGGCTGCCGGCAGCCACACAAGCGGCGAGGGGAGCCAGGGCGTTGGGACGTGACCGCACACAGGACGACGAACTGGCCGCCATCGACCTGCTGGCCCGCGACACCGCGGTACCCAGGGGAGGTGAGCCCTTACGCGAACGGATCGGCGGCGCTTCCCTGGGACGCCCCCTGGCCTACGCCCTGCCCCCGGTCGCCGACGGCCTCACCGCGATCGGGGGAGCGCCACGCGACATCCTGCTCTGTTTCCCGTTCGACCTCGAGGAACTTCCGGGCGGCCGCGACTACCGGGAGGCGACCCTCACGGTCCGGCTCGACGACGGCTCGCACGCGGTGACCCTGCACCCGGCCCCCGGCAGTACGGCAGCCGACGGAGCCGAAGTCGCCGCTTTCGGGCTTGGCAAGGACCGGCTCCAATGGGTCTTCCGGGCACCCGGACGCAGCGGTGCGCTGCGCCCCGACGGGCGGTGGGCCCAAGCAGTCGTCCGGCTCCCGGCGGCCGCGACCGAGGTGTCCGGCAGGCTGAGCCTGACAACGGTCACCGTACAGCCGGTGCTCGGCGGTGCGTTCCGGCGCAGGGAGGCGGAGACCCCGCGGGAGACACCGTTCCGGCTCTCGGCCGCCGACCTCTGGCCCGCCGCCGTACGGCCCACCGACCGGCAGGGGGCGCTGCCCGGCGCCTGGGCACTCGCCTCCTACGAGGACACCGCCTCGGCTGCCGGAGAGCGACTGCCACCAGGACTACGGCGCCTGTGCCTCGCCGTGGACATCGAGAAGTACAGCGCCCGCGACAACACCGGCATGATCCGTCTGCAGCGAGTCCTGCTGCGTGCCCTGCGTGAGGCGTGCGCGCGGGCCGGCATCGACTGGCACAGGTGCGGTCGCCAGGCGCAGGGTGACGGCTATCTGCTCGTGTTCGAGCCGGGCGTCGACGAGACCCGGGTGGTGCCGGATCTCCTGGACGGCCTCGCCGCGGCGCTGGCCGAGGCCAATGCCACCGCCCGTCCCCCGCAGCATGTCCGGATGAGGGCCTGCCTGCACCAGGGCATCGTCCACGAGGCGGACAGCGGGTACGCGGGCTCCGCGGTGGTCTCCCTGTTCCGTGTCCTCGACTCCGACCCCGTGCGCCGTGCCCTCGCCGGCACCCCCGCGACCAATCTGGTCGCCGCCTTCTCGGACGGCCTCTACCAAGACCTCGTCTCCCACGGCTACAGCGGTCTGACCGCCGCGGGGTTCCGGCGCGCGGAAATCCACGTGCCGGCCAAGAGCTTCACCGGCGTGGCCTGGATCCGGGCACTCCCCACTCCGGCGCCGCGGGAGAGCCGGGCACGTCAACGCCCGGCTCCGGCAGCGGAAGGATGACGCCGCATTTCGCGACCGCACTGCCGGCAGTGCAGGACGGCGAGGGCGGTACCCGAGCGGCTGGAACAGCTGTCCGCGATCGGTCAGCCACGCCGTCCGCTCGTCCGGCTTGATGCCGGGAACGTCTGGTGTATCGCCGGGGCGCGACCGAGACAGCTCAGCCCAGCAGCTCAGCGCTGCCGGCCGGTTCGCGCCGCTGTTGTCCGTTGATGCGGTGCCGTTCGATGGACGAGCGCCGGTACACCTCCTGCCGCACCCGCTGGATCTCGCCGATGGGCCGGTGGTCCTCGCGTGATCGCCACGGCGTGATCGACGTGGCGTCGGCGGCCGCCAGGTTGTCGTTCCCGTCGATCTCCTGGCGCGGGAGATCCACCCGGGCGACCGTCACCCAGGGGGACAGGTCCTCGGGCCACTTGACGGACGTGTTGTCCACCGGCATACGGGCAAGATCGGTGTTGAGCTGGACCTGGAGTTCGAAGGAGTGGTCCCGCTCCGCAGCCTCGGCCACCAGGGTGCGGCGGAATGCCTCGTTGTCCGCGCGCACGTCCACGATCTGGTGCGTGAGCGAGGCCAGGGACGCGGCGGTCGGCACAGTACGGATCTTGGCGATGTGGTCGCCGTACCGGAAGGCGCCCATGCTGTTGTAGCTGTACGACAGCAGGTTCCTGCGGGGGACACCGGTGAACGACAGCATGGCGAGCAGTTCGTCCCACAGCCAGCTGTCGGGATCGGTGAGCGTCTGCCGACGGGTCAGGAACTCCGCCATCCAGGTCTTGCGGCGGGCTGGGTCCACGAGGGCCTCGGGCAATTCGGCGAACAATTCCTCGATCACCATGTAGTCGTAGGCCGTGTTCGCGAAGAAGACGTCGTTGTTGATCAGGTTGAGGTCGAAGGTGCCGCTGTCTCGTTCGTCGTCCAGCAGCGAGGGGCCGGCAACTCCGAACAGTTTGATGCCCATTCCGCACGCCGCGCCCAGTTGGTGGTCGGGGCGGTCGTGGCCCAGGCCGTTCGAGTAGCGGACGACGGCGTCGTAGGCGGTCGGCCGGGCGAAGATTCCCTGCCGGTAGAAGTCAGGATTGTCACCAACCGTGACCGTGGCCTTGAGGAGGCCGTAGGTCTTGCCGTGAGCCGTGCGGACAGCGCGGCCGACGGTCTCGCGCTCGACCGAGGCGCGAGTACGACGCGCCACCTGGGCGACGACCGCTTCCATCTCCTCCCGGTAGGACGGGCGTTCGGCGGGCCGGTAGTCCTCGTAGCGGACAGGATTCATTGTGCCGCCTCCCTCTCGTGGTGTACTGCCCACAGACGCTAGTGCCCAATTTGATTGTGCGCAATATAGTTGTGGGCGATCACACGTCTCCGGCACAGCTGATGCCTGTCCTCGTCCATGCTCTGTGGCCCCCGAGCGGCGACGCCGAGCAGGCGCCGCACGCCACGGCCTGTGCGCCGGAACGGCCCGTCACGTCAGGCTCGACGGGACGATCCCGTAGCGACGCATCTTGCGGTACATCGTGGCGCGGGAGATCCCGAGGTCCTGGGCGGTCCGCTGGACGTTGGAGTTGCGGTCCATCAACCCACGCAGAATGGCGTCGCGTTCCAGCGCCTCGATGGTGGTGAGGACCTTGTTCGACGACACCCGGCACTCCGGCGGCAGGTCCTCCACGTGGATCGTCCGGCCCGAAGGCCACCGCGCCAGGCCCCGGATGACCGACTCCAGCTGCCGGACGTTCTCCGGCCAGGGGCATCGCTGCAGCATGGTCAGCGCGTCCCGGGAGAACATGCTCTCGCTGCTCGGCCGGTACTTGCGCAGGAAGAATCGCGCCAAGTGCTCGATGTCCTTGTAGCGATGACGCAGGGGAGGCACCGCCACCGAGGCGCCGCAGAGCTGGTCGAGCTGGTCGTCGGCGCCGACCATCGACGGCTGGCTGGTCATGACCAGTTGCCCGGTCGCGCTGCCGTCCAGCCGCACCAGCAGGTCCGTCAGCCGCTGCCGCAACTGGTCGCCCAGCAGGTGGACATCACTCAGGACGAGCACGTTGGACGGCACGACAAGCAGCTCTCCGATGTCGTGCAGCCAGCGCTCGATGACGGCCGGTGAATCCGACAGCGGCGCTTCCGCCGTCACCAGCCGACGTCCTGTGCCGTGAACCCGGTGCAGGGCCTCGACCAGCGTCCTCTTGCCAACGCCGGCTTCACCCAGGAGATGGAGCCATGTCCTGGCGACGAACGCTGTTTCGCTGTCGGCGACCACGCGCAGCCAGTGCGGGGACGAGCCCACCAGTCCCAGGTTGGAGCGGGCGGGCGCGGCGGAAACCGCAGGTGTGGGCTGGGGCCGTCCGATCAGCCGGACTCGGAAGACGGCGCCCGCGTCGCTGCCCTCGCGCCGGCAGCGACTGACCCTGAGTTCGGCGACCCGTCCCGAGGGCAGGGCGATGCTACGGGTCCCCTCCAGCCGGGGATGGTCGGCGATCTCACGGGCGTGGTCGAGCAGAGCATAGTGATCCGGCCCGGTCACGGCGGCGCTGAGCTGCTCGTTCATCATGACGACATCGCGGTTGAGGGCCAGCACGGGTCCCGGGCGCGCCGTGGAGCACGCCTCCATGTAGTCCTGGAAAAGAGCCCGCTCGCGCCGCGAGGTGATCGCCGCGATCTCGGCCTCGATCTGGGCCGCGACCGAGCGGGCGAAGGCCATCAGCATGCCGTCGGAGCCCTGACGGATGGTGGTGAGGTTGAAGGCTCCCAGCAGGGTGCGCCGGGTGGGATGCAGGATCGGTACGGCCGCGCAGCGGAAGTCCCGCAGCGCCTCGACGTAGTGCTGCCTTCCGGCGATCATGACCGGGCGGCCGCTGGCCAGCGCGGTCCCGATGCCGTTGGTGCCCACGTAGCGCTCGGCGAACACATGGCCCGGAGCCAGGTGCACGCGGTTGAGGTTCGTCGTCAGCCCCTCGTGGGAGACCTTCCGGGAGAGGACCACGCCGTTGCGGTCTGTGATCATCGTGGAGACGGGGTCGTCGGCGAGCTGCTCGTGCAGCCTGTCCAGGATCGGCAGCGCCGCCCTGGCGAGGTGGCTGTCCAGATTGGGGTTGTCCAGGTACGGAGCGTCGAGGCTGCCCGGCTTCACCTCGTATTCCATCGAGCGATGCCATGAGGCCACCACGAGCGGTCGGGCGCTTGGATCCTTGGTGACTTCCAGGTACAGCTCTTTGGCTGCTCTCAGTGAGCTTCCGGGTTGTTGGCGGGGCATTAACACTCCCGTACTGCGCGCGTCACAATCCCTCGGTGCAGTGATTGGACCAGTTCGACGGCGTGGCGCCTACGGCGTGTGTCACATTGAGACATTCGCGGACGGATTCTGAGACATCGACCTGCGAGCGGCGGCCTGTGTAATCGGCGCACCACCCACCCGCCGACTCGCAGGGAGCCGCTATGAAAGCCGTGCAGGTCATCGAGTACGACGAGCCGCCTGTGCTCGTGGACGTGCCGGACCCGCAGATCACCGGTCCGCTGGATGTGATCGTGAAGATCGGGGGCGCCGGAGTCTGCCGGACCGATCTGCACATCCTCGAAGGACAGTGGAAGCAGAAGAGCGGGGTCGCTCTGCCGTACACGATCGGTCACGAGAACGCCGGCTGGGTCGCGGAGGTCGGGCAGGCCGTCACCAACGTCAAGGTCGGTGACCCGGTCATCCTGCACCCGCTGGTGACCTGCGGTCTGTGCCGCGCCTGCCGGGCCGGCGACGACGTGCACTGCATGAACTCGGCCTTCCCCGGCATCGACGCCGACGGGGGCTACGCCGAGTACCTGAAGACCAGCGCCCGCTCTGTCGTGCCCCTCGCCCCGTCCCTGGAGCCGGCCTCGGTGGCGGCCCTGGCCGACGCCGGGCTCACGGCGTACCACGCCGTCGCCAAGGCGGCCCGGGTGCTGCGGCCCGGCGACAAGGCCGTGGTCATCGGCGCCGGTGGACTCGGACACATAGGAATTCAGGTGCTTCGGGCCCTGTCACCGGTCGAGATGATCGTCATCGACCGCAGCCCGGAGGCCCTGGCTCTGGCCAAGGAACTGGGCGCCGACCACACCCTCGTCGCGGACGGAAGCGAGGCCGACCGCGTGCGGGACCTCACCGGCGGCCACGGGGCGGAGGCCGTTGTGGACTTCGTCGGCGAGGGGGGCGCCGTCGAGACGGGCGTGGCCTGCCTGCGCCGCAACGGCAACTACTACGTCATCGGCTACGGCGGCCACCTCCACGTGCCGACGATCGACGTGATCTCCTCGGAGATCAACTTCATCGGCAACCTCGTGGGGTCCTACAACGACCTCTCCGAGCTGATGGTCCTGGCGGCCCAGGACAAGGTCACCCTGCACACCCAGCGATACCCCCTCGCCTCCTTCCGGCAGGCCCTGCACGACCTGGACACCGGGGCCGTACGCGGCCGAGCGATCCTGATCCCCTGACACCGCAGGAGAAGCCTCATGCGCAGCAGACCGTACCCGGCCCTGGTCGCCGTCGCCGCCGTCGCGGCCCTGACCGCCACCGCGTGCACCGCCCAGAACCAGGCACAGGAAAAGCCCAAGGACAAGGCCGCGCTCTTCAAGCCCGGCTCGGAGATCAGCTACAAGAAGTACGGCAAGGACTACCCGGCGACGAAGGTCAGGGACGTCCCCGGACCCTGCAGCTACGAGTCGATCAGCAGCAAGGACTACTCCGGACAGACGCTGAAGATCATCAGCCACGCCGTCCCGGTCATCGGTGAGCCGACGCAACTGCATGCCAAGCAGTTCGAGGAGATCACCGGCGGGAAGGTCGAGGTGGTCAACGTCCCCTTCGGCGAGCTGCACCAGAAGATTCTCACGCCCCTCCAGGCGGGCCAGCCGGCGTACGACGTCATGTTCTACCCGTCCCTGTGGATCGGCGACATGGCCCCGTATCTGGCCCCGGTGCCGAAGACGTACCTGAACAGCCCCGGCATGAAGGACGTCACCAAGGCCTACATGGACGTGGCGACCTGGAACGGGAAGGTCGTGCAGTACCCGGTGGACGGTGACCGGCACTACCTCAAGGTCCGCACCGATGTGCTGAAGGACCCCGAGCGGCAGGCGGAGTACAAGAAGGCAACGGGCAAGGACCTGGAGATCCCCAAGACGTGGGGCGAGTACCAGGAGATGGCCAGGTTCTTCAGCGGCAAGGACCTCGACGGCGACGGCAAGTCCAACTACGGCAGTGCCGAGGTGACCAAGCGCGACGACCTGACCTTCTCCGCGTTCATCAGCCGGGCGGCGCCGTACGTGAAGAACCCCGCCGTCAAGGGTGGAGTCTTCTTCGACGTCAAGACCATGAAGCCGCTGATCAACACGCCGGGCTTCGTCCGCGCCCTGGACGACATGGTGAAGGCCAAGTCGACCTGGGCACCCGGCGGCGCCAACTTCGGCCTCGGAGACGAGATCTTCTCCTTCGGAGGCGGCCAGACCCTGATGTCCTACTCCTGGGACGACGCCTTCATCCAGGCCCAGCAGCCGGACAGCAGGATCCGTAACAAGGTCCGGGCCGCGCCGCTGCCGGGCTCCACGGAGGTCTACAACCGCACCACGAAGTCGTGGGACAAGAAGGCGAACCAGGCGCCCTACTTCACGTGGGGATGGACCTCGGCCGTGGCCAAGGACTCGCGCCACCAGCAGATGGCCTTCGACTACCTGTGCTTCTTCAGCAACGAGGCCAACGCCGCCCTCGACCTGACCATCGGCCGATTCGGTGTCAACCCCTACCGCTACGCCCACTTCGACCCGTCGTTCTGGGAGGAGCAGGGTTGGGACAAGGACGTCGCCGAGTCGTACGTGCTCACGCTCTCCGGTATGGAGAAGAGCACCAACCGCGTCTTCGACCTGCGCGTTCCCGGTGTCAACCAGTACATGTCCGCGCTGGCCAACGGTGTCGCCGCGGCTCTGGCGGGACAGAGCCCCCCGCAACAGGCACTGGACGACGTGGCCAAGGAATGGTCCAAGATCACGGACCAGATCGGCAAGGACAAGGTCCAGAGCGCCTATCGCAACGTGGTCGCGCTTGAGGACAACTCCTGATCCGACCGCAGGACGCCCCGGATGGCCGGACCGGACCGGCCGGCCACCCGGGGGCGCCCGCCCCCTTCCGCGAGGAGAACCATGGACGGCCTGCGCCGGCACAAGAGCATGTTCCTGCTGCCGGGACTGCTCACGCTCTTTCTGATCATCATCTTCCCGCTTCTGTTCACCATCCGCGTCAGCTTCTCCGGCTGGAACGTCAGCAGTCCTCAGATGGACTTCATCGGAGGCGCCAACTACACGGCGATGCTGCACGACAGCCGCTTCTGGGCCTCCATCACCCGGCTGATCCTGCTGGCGGGCGGCACGGTCATGATCCAGTACGTCATCGGGTTCGGTATGGCCCTGCTGGTCTGGCGCGAGGCACGCGGCCGCAGATTCTGGCGGGTGCTCTTTCTCGTCCCCATGATGACCACCCCCGTGGTGATGGCCGCCATCTGGCAGACGATCTTCCATGAGTCGCTGGGGCCGGCGAACGATCTGCTGGGGATGCTGGGCCTGACGAGAATTCCCTGGCTCACCGAGTCCGGTCCGGCACTGGTCGCGCTGATGACCGTCGAGGTCTGGCAGTGGACCCCCTTCATGTTCCTGCTGCTGCTGGCCGGCCTGCTCAGCCTTCCCAAGGAACCGTTCATGGCCGCCGCGATCGACGGCGCCGGCACCTGGCGCACCTTCTGGAAGGTGACCTTCCCGCTGATGGCACCGGTCTCGGTCGCGGCGGTCATCATCCGGCTGATCGAGGCGTCCAAGCTCTCCGACAGCGTCTACGTGCTGACGTCCGGAGGGCCGGGGTCCTCCACGGAAACCCCGGGTTACTACCTCTACATCCAGGGGCTCCGCGATCAGCAGACCGGGTACGGCGGGGCCATGTCCTTGACGTATCTCGTGCTGATGATCGTCACGCTCACGGTCGTCGCCGCCCTGCTCACCAGGGCCTTCAAGCTGAAGGGGGACTCATGAGGTCGCGCCTTTATCCCGTATTCAAGTACACCGTGATCGCCCTGTGGGCCTGCTTCGTCGCAGGACCGTTCTTGTGGGCGATGACGACCAGTTTCAAGAACGCCAACGCGGTCCAGGGCGGTCCCACCTACATCCCCTGGGTGCAGTACAAGCCCACCCTCACCGGCTGGCGCAACATCTTCGGCGGAGCCGGCGGTATCGATGTGATCGATCCCTTCGTCAACAGCGCGATCATCACCGTCGCCGCGTCCGCCATCAGCCTGGCCCTGGGATCCCTGGCCGCCTACGCGCTGTCCCGGTACCGGTTCAAGCTGGGCTTCATCAAGAACAGCGACATCGTCTTCTTCTTCGTCTCCCAACGGATCATGCCGCCCGTCGTCCTGGTGATCCCCTTCTTCTACCTGCTGCAATGGGGTGGCCTCCTGGACAGCATCCCGGGCCTGGTCATCGTGACGGTCGCACTGCTGCTGCCGATCGCGGTCTGGGTGATGGTGGACTTCTTCAACGGCATCCCCCGGGAGATCGACGAGATGGCGATGCTGGACGGCTGCCCCCCGTTCCAGACCTTCGTACGGGCGATCCTGCCGAACTCCCTGCCCGGCCTGACCGTGGCGGCGATGTTCTGCGCCGTGTTCGGCTGGAACGACTTCTTCTTCGCCTTCCGGCTGACCTTCACCGAGGTCCAGACCCTGCCCCAGGCCGTCGTCGCCCTCAACTCCTCCATTCCGCCGTGGTGGACGCTGTCCGCCGCCGCGCTCTTCGGCGTGGCACCGCTGATCCTGCTCGCCCTCTGGGTCGAGCGCCTGCTGTCCAAGGGGAACCTGTCGGGAGCCGTCCGATGAAGCTGAGTGCCACTGATCTGTGCCTGACCGTCGACGGCGTCGACCACCTCAAGAACGTGACCGCGACCTTCCAGCCGGGACGGCTCCACACCGTCATCGGCCGGACGATGGCCGGGAAGACGACGCTGCTGCGGGCCCTGGCGGGCCTGCAGAAAGTGGACTCCGGCTCGCTGACCCGGGCGGGAGCCGACTTCCTGAAGACGCCGGTGTGGCGGCGCGACACCGCCATGGTCTACCAGCAGTTCATCAACTACCCGCATCTCAATGTGTTCGACAACGTGGCCTTCCCGCTGAAGCGCGCCGGGCTGTCACGGGACGAGATCCAGCGACGGGTCCGGCAGAGCCTGGCGAGCGTGGGGCTCGCGGACTTCGAGAAGCGCAAGCCCTCCCAACTCTCGGGCGGCCAGCAGCAGCGCGTCGCGATGGCTCGCGCCCTGGCCCGCGGTACCGGCATCCTCCTGCTCGACGAGCCATTGGCGAACCTGGACTACAAGTTGCGCGAACAGCTTCGCGACGAGTTCAAGGCCCTCTTCTCGGACCAGGGCGACACGATCGTCATCTACACGACCACCGAACCCGCCGAGGCGATGATGCTCGGGGACGTGGTCCTGGTCATGCACGAGGGGCGGATCCTCCAGACCGGCACCCCGCAGGAGGTCTTCGAACGCCCGGCCACCACCACGGTGGCGTCCATCATCAACGACCCGCCCATGAACATCTTCGCGGGCCGGACCGAGGGCGGTCTGGTCACGGTGGCCGGCTTCCAGGCCACGCACGTCTCCGCGCACCTGGCCGACCTGCCCGACGGTGCCTACCAGTTCGGCCTGCGCGCCACCGACGTCAGCCTGGCCCCCAGCGGGGTCGAGGGCGAGGTCACCTTCGTCGAGATCTCCGGCTCCGAGACCTTCGTCCATGTGGTCGTCGGCGAGACCCCCTTCGTCGTACAGATCGAGGGCATCCACGATGTCGCCCTCGGCGACCTGGTCAGACTTCGGCTCCGTCCCGACCGGCTGTTCGCCTTCGACGAGCAGGGGTCGCTCGTGCGAACACCTTCATACGATCTCGCTTCAGTGGAAGGGCGTTGATATGGCGCAGTTGGACATCGTCGACGTCGGGCACGCGTACGCGCGGGGGGCCGAGGAGGAGCAGTGGGCTCTCAAGCCGCTGAAGCTGACCTTCGAGTCCGGCAAGACCTATGCGCTGGTCGGACCCTCGGGCTGCGGCAAGACGACGCTGCTGAACATCCTGTCGGGCCTGGTCAGACCATCCCGGGGACAGGTGCTGTTCGACGGCGTCGACGTCACCGCCCTGCCCACGAAGGCGCGCAACATCGCCCAGGTCTTCCAGTTCCCCGTCATCTACAAGTCGATGACGGTCTACGAGAACCTCGCCTTCCCGCTGCAGTGCCGGCGCTGGGACAAGGCGAGGATCGACGCCAAGGTGCAGCAGGTCGCCGAGGCCCTGGACCTGCACGACCGGCTGCGCCAGCCCGCCCGCGGCCTCACCGCCGACGACAAGCAGCTGATCTCGCTCGGCCGCGGCCTGGTCCGTGACGACGTGGCGGCCGTCCTGATGGACGAGCCGCTGACCGTCATCGACCCGCAGCTGAAGCACTCGCTGCGGCGCAAGATCCGTGAGATCACCCAGCAGTTCCGGCCCACGGTGATCTATGTGACCCACGACCAGTACGAGGCGATGAGCTTCGCGCAGGAATTGCTGGTCATGAAGGATGGCCGCGCCGTGCAGCAGGGCACCCCTGAGCAGCTCTTCGAGGCGCCCTCCTCCACCTACGTCGGCTACTTCATCGGCTCACCGGCGATGAACTTCCTGACCGTCGACTGCAACGACGGGCCCTTCGAGCTGGGCGGTCGGAGGCTGTCCGTCGCCTGGGACATCCCCCACGGCACGACCGACGTCCAGGTCGGCGTCCGGCCCGAATACGTCAGGGTCGTCACGGACCCCGGCCCCAACACCTTCCCCGGCCGGCTGCGGGGGGTCAGCGACCATGGCGCGCAGCGCGTGCTCGAGGTGGAGGTCGCCGGGCAACTCGTCAGGGCCAAGTCGCCGCGGGAGGAGGGACTTCCGGTCTGCGAGGAGGTCCTCGTGCACCTGCCGCGCGCCAAGGTCCTTCCCTACGCGGACGGTCGGTTGGTACTCCGGTCGTAACGGTCCGTCGGGTAGGCCCGCGCCACCTGCCCGCTCCACCGCGGCCCGCCGCGGCGCGTGGCGCGCCGCAGCCGTACGGCGGAATGCCGCGACCCGTCCGCTGTCGTGGGCGGGGCGAGCCGGCGACAGCAAACCGAGGTCGTACGATCCGCCGTACGCAACGCCCGTTTGATCCAGAACGAACAGACATCAGCGAAGGAATCCCATGATCTTCATTACCGCCAAGTTCCGAGTCCGTCCCGAGCACGCCGACCGCTGGCCCGAGATCACCGACGACTTCACACGGGCCACGCGCGCCGAGCCCGGCTGCCTGTGGTTCGACTGGTCGCGCAGCGTGGCGGACCCGACGGAGTACGTCCTGGTCGAGGCCTTCCGCGACGACGATGCCGGCGCCGAGCATGTGCAGTCCGCGCACTTCAAGGCTGCGCAGCAGACGCTGCCGCCCCATCTGGTCGAGACGCCGCGCATCGTGAACGCGACCGTTCCTCAGGACGACTGGTCGCTCCTTGGGGAGATGGCCGTCCCCGGGCAGGAGTAGTCAGGAGTAGTTCCCTTCCCGGACGCGCGTCGGCGAGCAGCGCGCTCACGGTATGACCGCTGGGCCTCCCCGCTCCGTGCGCTGCGGTTACGGGGACACGGCAGGACGAGTGCGGTCACTCCGAGACGAGATCCGCGATGACCTTCCGGAATACGTGGCCGATCGGCTCGGCCGACCTGACGGTGTGCTGATCGCGGACGACACCGGCTTCCTGAAGAAAGGCACCGTCTCAGCCGGGGTGCAGCGCCCATACTCGCGGCGGCCGGCCGCACAGAGAACTGCCGGATCGGCGTGTTCGCCGCCTGTGCCTCGCCGAGGTAGCTGTCGGTGCGGGCGGCGGCTGCGGCCACCGGGTCCGGGTCACCTTCACATTCATTGACCCGCGTAAAGGAGGGGCACAAAACCTCCCCTTAGGGTGACCTGTGGGGAAACAAAGATCCACGCAGGTGAGAGATCACCATTGGGGGGACGAGAACGTGGCGGGACTGGTAGGCAGATCGGCGGAGCTCGAACGGCTGGATGCAGTGCTGGCAGGCCTGGGCGGTTCCGGGCTGCCGGAGGTCGTCGACGTCGTCGGTGAACCCGGCATCGGCAAGAGCAGGTTGCTCGACGAGGTGTGCGCGCGGGCCCGCAGGGCCGGGTTCACCGTACTGCGCGGACGGGCCACCGAGTATGAACAGCAGGTTCCTTTCCATCTGTTCACGGACGCGTTCGCCGATGCCGATCCCGGCGCACAGGCAGCCTTCGCCGACCCCGCCTTCGCCGAGGCACACTCGGTGCTGCACGGCGTCCGGCAGGCCCCGGGCGACGGTTCCGTCGAAAGCGCCGCCGCCCGGTTCGGGCTGCATCGTGCGATCGCAGCGTTCCTGACGCAGCTGGGTGAGCGTGGTCTGGTGCTGGCTCTGGACGACGTGCACTGGGCGGATCCCGCGTCACGCGAGCTAGTGGACCACATGATCCGGCACCCCGTGCGCGGACGCGTCCTGCTGGTCGTGGCCCGGCGGGTCCGGCAGACGCCGACAACCCTGACCGCGGCGCTGACGCGCGGCGCGGACAGCGGGACCGTGCTCCACCTCCCCCTGGAGCCGCTCTCCGAACAGGAATCCGTCCTGGCGCTGGCGCCCGACATCGCCGAGGACCAGGCCAAGCGGCTGCACGCCGCCAGCGAGGGCAACCCCTTGTATCTGCTGGCGTTGGGGCACGCCCACCGCACCGGGGCGTCTCTGCCTGGCCACACCCCGGCCACCCACGCCGACGCCACGGACGCCGGCTACGCGGCCGGCGTACCCGGCGGGCTCGCGGCGCTGCTGCTGGACGAGTTGGGGACGCTCACCGGGTCGCAGCGCCGGCTCGTGGAGGCGGTCGCGGCGCTCGGCGACCACGCCTCGTCCGCCCTGCTGGCCGTGGTGAGCGAGCTCTCCGTCCGGGACGTGGAGCAGGAGACCACAGCCCTGGTGGCGCGCGATCTGCTGCGCGCCGGGCCGGGCGGCCGGTGGATGTTGCGTCATCCCTTGGTCCGGGCCCTGGTCTACGAGAGGACCGCGCCGGGGCGGCGTGCCGAATTCCACCGCCGCACTGCGCGGGAACTCGCCCGCCGCGGCGCTCCCGCCACCGAGCGGGCCCACCACGTCGCACGGTCGTTGACCGACTGGGATGCCCAGGCCGCGGAGGTGCTCACCGAGGCTGCCGCACGGTTCGCGTCGACTGCGCCGGCCATCGCCGCCCAGCTGCAGGATGTCGTCCTGACCCATATGCCGGACACTCCCGACCGCTTCACGCGGCGCGGCGAACTGGTCCTGGCGCGCGCCCGCGCGCTCGGCGTCAGCGGGAACCTACGGGAGAGCCGGGACCTGCTGCACTCCCTCATCGAGACCGCCGGCAAGGACCATCCCGAACTGCGGACGCGGGCCGTCGCCCAGTGCGCCGTGATGGAGCGGCACCTCGGCCACTCCCCCGAGGCCACCGCCCTGCTGCGCCGGGAGCTGTCCCGCGATCCCGGCCCGTCCCCCGCCCAGGCGGTCTCCCTGCGCCTGGCCCTCGGCATGTCCTCCCTGCTGACCGCGTCCTATCCGCAGGCACGCGCGGACGTCGCGCAGGCCGTCGCCGTCGCCCGCGCCCACGACGATCCCACCGGTGAGGCGGCGGCGCTCGCGCTCGCCGCCCTGGGCGAGGCGTACGAGGGCGAGACGGATGCGGCGGCCGGGTTCGCCGACTCCGCCGCGTCACTCGCGGACTCGCTGACCGATCCCGGCATCGCCGGTCTGTGCGAGGCGCTGGTCTGGCTGTCCTGGGCGGAAACCCTGCTGGAGCGCTACGCCGATGCCGAGCGGCACATCACCCGGGGGCTGGGCATCGCCCGCCGCACCGGACAACTCCACGTCCTGCCCCATCTGTTGACGAGCAGGGCCTTCGTCCACCTCACCACCTGCCGTCTGCCGTCAGCGCTGGAGGCCGCCGAGGAGGCGGAGTCCATCGCCCGGGCCGCGGGCAGCGACGACCTTCTGGGCTTCACCCTCGCCATCAAGACGCTGGTGCTGTTGCTGGCCCGACCGCTGGGCGACGGAAGCGCCCTGGCCACCGGTGAGGAGGCCACCGCCGCGGCCGGCCGCAGCAGGGGGTGGTGGTCGTCGCTGGCCTGGTGCATGCTCGGGCACGCGGCCTTCGTCAGCGGTGACCCTCATCGCGCCCAGGAGGCCATCACGACGGCAGGCGGCGGCCCCGAACTGCCCCTGCTGCAGCCGTCGATCCGTCCGGGCCAGCTCGACACGCTCGCGGCCGCGGCCCTCACCGCCGGGGACGTCGAGGCGGCCGGCCGCTGGGCCGCCCAGGCCACCCACGAGGCCGACCGGCTCGGCCTCGACGGTCAGCGCGCGGCCGCCCTGCGCGCCCAGGCCACACTGGCCGAGCACCACGGCGAGACGGGCAAGGCCGTACGGCTCCTCGACGCGGCGGCACAGGAATACGTCCGCTGCGGCCAGACCCTGTGGGAGGCGTATTCCTTGCTGCGAGCGGCGCCCTTGGTGCAGCGCACCGGGCAGGGTGCGCGCGCCGCCACGATGTGGCACCGGGCGCACCGCATCGCCGTCGGCGGCGGCGCACGCCTGCTGGTGGACCTCGCCGAACTGATCCGCCCCCAGGTGATGGCGGAGACACCGGAGCTCCCGGCGCAGCTCGCGGAACTGACCGTGCGTGAGCTGGAAGTGGCCGAGCTGGTGGCGCAGGGGCTGAGCAACCAGGACATCGCCGCCCGGCTCCACCTCAGCCGACGCACCGTCGAGACCCACCTGTCCTCGATCTACCGCAAGGCGTCGGTGCCGTCCCGCGCGGCCCTGGCCGGACTCATGACCCGCGTCGGACTGGGAGCCGGGTCGTGAGCGACGCCGGTGGGTCGGTTGTGGGCGCAGGTCTCGGCCGCCTGCGGCTGCGGTGCCAGGATCACCACAACGGCGACGGCGACCGTGGCGAGCCACACCCCGTACAGCACCACCGGGCGTGCCCGGCGCCGTGAGGCCACCCACGTGATCCCTCCTGCCGCTGACCCCGCGGCCGGCACCGCCATCCACAACACGCCCTGCTCCGGTGCGGCAGCACGGAACTGACCGCTGACCTGCGGGTCATCGGCCCAGTAGAACTGGATGAACGCCCAGCACGCGGCGCTGACCACCAGGACTGCCAGGACGTGCGCCGAGTTCCGGGCCCGGGGCGTGCCCGGGAAGGACGCGGGCCGGGGGGGATCCCTGCATCGCCTCAGTGTGGCGGTGCCGTGGGGACTGGCGCATCCGTGGAATTACGTACTCCACGCCACCTCCGCACCGAACACCCTGCGACATGGCGAAACCCGTAGTCGATTACGTGTTTCCACTGAGGCCGCCGCCCCCGCCGCCGTCTACGTTCGACCAGTCGGACAACTCAAGCGGTGCAGAGGGGAATGCGTGAGAGGCAACGCCCACGGCGTACGGGGTAGTTGGGTGACACTCCTGGTGACGGGGAGTCTGCTGGCCGGGTGTTCGGCTCATGGGGCGGACGGCGGGTCCCCGCGGCGGACCGGGGGGTCCGCGCACACCGCCTCGCCGCAAGCCACGGCGCGCCCGTCCGGCGGGTCGACCGCCACCCCCGTCTTCACACCCGACGCGTCCTTCGTCCCCAGAACCTCGAAGGACGGACAGAGGCTGGTGGAGTCGGTGGTGTTCACTCCGGGTGACTGGGGGCGGGGCTTTGTCGCCCAGGATCCTGCCGTGAGCCGGCCGGGCACCTGGGCCGTGCTGGACGACGGCTGCCGCTGGGAGCGGGAGAAGGCTCCTCGGGGAGTGCTGGCCAGCCTGTCCCGCTACAGCCTGCTGCCCGCCGGCGGCTCCAAGGGTGCCGTCAAGGTGACCGCCGCGGCCACGGCACACTCCTCCGCCCTTGGCGCCGACGAACAACTGAGCACCACCCTGGAGGAGGTCCTGCGCTGCCCGGAGCAGCACCCCCGGGCCGACGCCCGGATCACAGGCCTGAACTCGCTCGGCACCCCCTTCGGCGCCCGCGAGCAGGAGTACGCCGATGACTCCGTGCTGGAGGCCGGGCAGTACGTCGAGGAGGACGGTGCCGCGCAGCCGTACCGGTGGATGGTCGCACGGCTGGGCACGGTCGTCGTGGCCGTCTCCGTGACGGGCGCGAAGGGGCACACCGAGCAGGAACTCCAACAACTGGGCGCCGACGTCCTGGGGCAGATGCTGGTGCGCGTCCAGCAGCGGTTGAAGGGGAAGTGATGGAACCGTTGCGTACTTCCGATCCGTCCAGGCTGGCGGGTCATCGACTGCTCGGGCGGCTCGGCGCGGGCGGGATGGGTGTGGTCTACCTGGCCCGCTCGGCGGATGGTTCGCTGGTCGCACTGAAGGTGATCCAGGCCGAGTACGCCGAGGACGCCGGCTTCCGGGAACGGTTCCGCAGGGAGGCGGAGACCGCCCGCCGGATGACCAGTCCTTGGGTGGCGTCCCTCGTCGACGCGGACCCGGATGCGGCGCAGCCCTGGCTGGCCACTGCCTTCGTGCCGGGACCCTCGCTCGGTGAGGCCGTCGTGGCCCACGGGCCGTTGCCCGTACGGGGCCTGCGTGTACTGGGGACGCGGCTCGCCCAGGCGTTGGGGGACCTGCACGGCGTCGGCCTCGTGCACCGGGACGTCAAGCCGGGCAATGTGCTGCTGGCGCTCGACGGGCCCCGGCTGATCGATTTCGGTGTGGCCCGCGATCCGCAGGACACGGCGCTCACCTCGACCGGTGTGGTGGTCGGCACTCCCGGCTTCCTGCCGCCCGAACAGGCCCGGGGCACAGGAGAGTCGGCTGCGTCCGGCGACATCTTCTCGCTCGGCTGCGTGCTGGCCTTCGCGGCCACCGGCCGTCCTCCGTTCGGCACCGGCTCGCTGGACGCGCTGCTGTACCGTACGGTGCACGACGCCCCGGACCTGGAGGGCGTGCCCCGGCCGCTCGCCGAGGTGGTGCGCGGCTGCCTGGAGAAGGACCCGCGGCTGCGGCCCACGGCGGAGGCGCTGTCGGAGACGCTCACGGTCACCGCGTCCGAAACGCCACCCGACCCACGGAAGGCGCTGCAGGCGGTGCGTCCCGCGACCCCGCAGGACACCGACGCGCCGGATGCGGTCGCCGACGGCGAGGCCGAGCAGGCGGCCGACGGGCTACTCCCCGCGGACGACGCCTGGTTGCCCGAGCCGTTGGTCCGGCTGATCGCGGAACGCTCGGCGGCCGGCCTCGCCCTGCCCGCCGTCGACGTGACCGAGGTCGACCCCGCGTCCGCCGGCACCGCCCCGCCGGACACCGCGGCCGCGCGGCCGGCGGCCCGTGCCGTCGGCAGACGCCGGTTCCTGCTCCTGACCGGAGGCGCGGCGGTCGTCGCGGCCGGGGGTGGACTGGCGGCGTGGGCGGGGCTCGACAGGGAAGGCGGCGGCGAGGACGACGCCACGCCGACGGCCACGGGTCCGGTGTACACCCTCGGTCTGCACGCTGATCTGACGGGTGACCAGAAGGCGGTCGGCCGGGCTCAGGATCGAGGGCTGCGGCTCGCGGTCCACGAGTTCAACTCCCGTGCGGGCAAGCCCTTCACCCTCGCCGTGAAGACGGTGGACGACGGTGGCGATCCGACCCGGGCACCCAAGGCGGCCAAGGAACTCGTCGCCGACCGTTCCGTGCTGGCGGTGATCGGTCCCACCACGGACGCCACCGCCCTGGCCTCGCTGGCGACGTACGACGCCGCGTCGCTGCCGCTGATCGCGGTGACGCCCGGCGCCACCGCGCTGCAAGTGATGGGCGGTCGGTCCTTCCTGCACGCCCGGGTGACGGACACGCTGCTGCCCTTCTATCTGGACGCGTACCTGCGCGGTACGGCGAAGTCGCGCACGGTCGGGATCGTCGACGACCGGGCGGCGGACGCCTACGCCTGGGAGATCAGCAGCACCCTCACCACCCTCCTTCGCAAGGTCCCGATGCCTGCCGTGCCCAAGGTGGTCAGCGCACTGCGCACCGACTTCGGGCCGACCCTGGACGCCCTGCTGGACGGGGGCGCCGACTCGGTGGTCTTCGCCGGATACCACGACCGGGCCGCGCTGCTGGCCAGGGAGCTGACCAGCCGTGACTTCGCGGGAGTCAGGGCAGCCGCCCAAGGGGTGCTCGACGCCCGGTTCCTGTCCGCCGCGGGGGACGCGGCCGACGGCTGGGTGATCGTCGCGCCCGCCATGGACGCAACCGTGGCGCCTGAGGCGAAGGCGTTCAGGGCTGCCCACCGCAAGCTCTTCGGAGCGGAGCCGGAGCGGTACGCCGTGGAGACGTACGACGTGGCGCAGTTCGCCGTGAGGACGTTGCGGTCGCTGAGCGTGGGCCGCCGCACGCGGCAGACTCTGACGACGGCACTGCGATCGGGGTCGCACAAGGGCATCGCCCGGAACCTCGCATTCTCCAAGGAGACCGGGGCACTGGTGCCCGACGGCAGCGGAGTCCACCTGTGGAAGGTCGAAGGCGGCAGATTCGCGTACCAGGGACCGGCGCCGTACCAGGTGGCCGGCTGATGGGGCGTTGATGGAGCCGTTGCGCGGAGCCGACCCGGCCAGGATCGCGGATCACCGGCTGCTGCGCCGCCTCGGCGCGGGCGGCATGGGCGTGGTCTACCTGGCCCGCTCCGGTGGGGGTTCGCTCGTCGCGGTGAAGGTCATCCGCGCCGCACACGCGGACGACCCGGGCTTTCGGGCCCGCTTCCGCCGCGAGGTGGAGACGGCGGGCCGGGTGGCGAACCCCTGGGTCGTGCCGCTGCTCGACGCGGACCCGGACGCGGAGTCGCCGTGGCTGGCAACGGAGTTCGTGCCGGGGCCCTCCCTCGCGGAAGCGGTGGAGGAGTGCGGCCCTCTGCCGTACCGGAGTGCCCGCGTCCTGGGGGCGCGGCTGGCCGAGGCGCTGGAGGCGGTGCACGGGGCGGGTCTGGTGCACCGGGACGTCAAGCCCGCCAATGTGCTGCTCGCGGTCGACGGGCCGCGGATGATCGACTTCGGGATCGCCCGGCCGCCGGAGGACACCGCGCTCACCGCCAGCGGGATGGTGGTCGGCTCCCCCGGCTTCCTCTCCCCCGAACAGGCCCAGGGGCGGGGCCGGGAGATCGGGCCGGCCAGCGACGTATTCTCGCTCGGCTGTCTGCTGGCGTACGCGGTGACGGGCGAGCGCCCCTTCGGGTCGGGCTCGGCGGCCCAGGTGCTGGTGCGTACGGTCCACGACGAGCCGGACCTGGACGCCGTACCGACGCCGTTGCTGCCGCTGCTGCGGGACTGCCTGGCGAAGGAGCCCGGCGCCCGCCCCACCGTGCCCGAGGTCCAGGCGGCTCTGGACCGTGCGGGCGAGGCCGGTGGCTGGTTGCCGGAGTCGCTCACCCGGCTGATCGCACGCCGTTCGGCCGCCGTCCTCGCTCTGCCCGCGGTCGAGGCGACCGAGGTGTCCGGCGCCCCGGCAGGCGCCGACACTGTGCCGGGCTCGCAGGAACGGCCGAAGGGCGCCACGCGGCGCCGCCTGCTGATGCTGGGCTCGTCCGCCGGGGTCGTGGCGGCGGGCGCCACGGCCGCCTGGTGGACCGCGGGTCGCCCCCGCCGTGCGCCGGCGCAAGGGGGCGGCACACGGCTTCCGGAGCAGGTGGTCGCCCTGCACGCCGATCTGACGGGAGAC
This sequence comes from Streptomyces sp. NPDC031379, assembly GCF_055569615.1. Taxonomy (NCBI): domain Bacteria; kingdom Bacillati; phylum Actinomycetota; class Actinomycetes; order Kitasatosporales; family Streptomycetaceae; genus Streptomyces; species Streptomyces sp. NPDC031379. The sequence continues at coordinate 322,531 of NZ_JBVIIT010000003.1, forward strand.
CAGAAGACGGCCGGCCTGGCGCAGGAGAACGGTGTCCGGCTCGCCGTCGACCACCTCAACTCCCGTGCCGACCGCGGCTTCGACCTCGCCCTCCAGGTGCACGACGACGCGGGCAGCACCACCCGGGCACAGCAGGTCTCGCGGCAACTGTCGGCCGACGGCCGGGTCCGCGCGGTGATCGGGCCGACCACCGACGCCTGCGCCAAGGCCGTCCTTGAGCAGTACCGGAAAGCGCTGCTGCCCATGGTCTGCGTGTCGGTCGGGCTCGACGGAGTGTCCGCCGGAAGGTACCGGACGTACGCGGCCACCCGGCCCCCCGACCGCAACTTGGCGGCACCCCTGATCGCCCACCTCGTACGCACCGTCCGAACGCGCAGAACGGTGCTGATCGACGACGCGGCCCAGGGCGACTTCAGCTGGGAGCTCTGCGCGGACGTCGCCCAGGCGCTCCGATCCGGACAGCGCACCACGACCCGGCGCACTCTCGCCGCCGAGGACGACACGGCCGACGACTTCCGTGCCCTCGCCGAGACGGTGACCGGCTGGAAGGCGGACGCAGTGCTGTTCGCCGGAGGATTCGAACGCGCGGCGAAACTGGCGCGAGCACTGCGCGCGGCCGGCTACTCCGGAGCCCGGTTGGCCACCCAACGCGCCCTCGACACCCGCTTCTTCACCGTGGCCGGGGACGCCGCCGAGGGCTGGGTCTTCGCCACCGCCTTCCTCGATCCGACCCGTGTGACGGCGGCGAAGTCCTTCGTCGCCGACTACCGCCACCGCTTCGGCACCGCCCCGCCCTGGTACTCCGCGGAGGCCTACGACGCGACACTCTTCGTGGCCCGCGCGCTGACGGCGCTGGGCGCGTCCCTCACTGAACGGGGACCGCTCGTGTGGCGGCTGCGGGAGACCGACTACCGAGGAATCACCAAGCGACTGCGCTACACGGGCTCAAGCGCCGGCTACACCACGAAGGCGATGTACCTCTTCCAGGCGTCCGGGGGCCGCTTCCGCTTTCTGGGCCAGTTCGAGGACGCCACGGCCTGACCCGCGCGGCGGAGCCCGATCGCGTCACGGCTCCTCGGCCGCGCTGTGCGTGATCCTGTCCTCGAAGGCCCCCAGCACGTCTGCAGCCATGGCTCCACCCCCCTTGGCTCCCTCGACCCTGAACCAGATCAGATCGTTGGTCACGAGGATGACACCGGAGGCCAACGGCCACTCGCCGGTTGTGGCTGTTCTTCACGGCCGTCTTCCCCAGCCTCTGAGCCCGGCCTCCCGGCGCATAAGGAAGTGCCGCACACCAGCGCCCGGTTCACCGAGCGCTGATGGTGTCGAGGACCCCCGCTTCTTCGGTCAGACCGACGGGCCGCTGCCGCCCGACGAACACCGCCGACGGGGCATGTCCACCGTCGCCGCACTCGGCACATGACTCATCCGCACCAACCGCAGCCGCAACGGATCCCGGACACACCGGTACGAACACGGGAGCGTCGTCCAATTCCTCCGGACGAGATCGGTGATCTCGCCCTTCAGGGCGGACCCGAGCACCCGCTTGGTCAGCCGCGGGCCCGGTAACCAGCATCGCGACGAGCCGCTCGTCCGACGCGGCCGACGTCATCGCACCACCAGCCGACTCCTCCGCGGACTCGCGCCCGATCATCGTCTCGCTCACGTGGCGTCTCTCCCTTGATCACCAGATCCGCCGCTGATTGGACAGTCTCCAGGCCCCCGCGAGGACGTTCAGCGCTCCGGGGCACCGTCTCCAGCGAGCGCGACGAGGTCCGGAAGCATCTCCGCCAGTTCCTCCAGCAGCCTGTCCATGTCCACCACGTCCGGCAGCGGGTGGTGAACGAAGCAGACCTCGTCCTTCGTCACCGAGACCGCCGGTCCGGCGAGCTTGACCAGGCGCTCGGGCAGCTCCGAGGCATAGAACCGCTCGGTCGTCTCCGCGCGGTCGTCGCTCATCGGCAGGTACGGCGCATCCTTGTGGAGGGTGAGTCCGAGTTCCGCCGCACTCCAATTGCGCTCCAGACGCAGGTTCGGTCCGCTGCCCGGCACCTCGAACACGACGACCAACCAGTGGGCGTCGACCTTGCTCGTCAGGTTCTCGACGAGCCTGGCGACGGTGACCTGGTGTCCATCGAGCGGGCCGGTCACGGTGGTCCCGTGCCGCGCGCGCAGCAGCCAGGGGAAGTGGCTCGCATAACCGGCCCACTGCGCCCCGTCCTTGTCGCGCTTGAGCTGCTCCCAATCAGGACGAGCAGCAAGGGCACGCATCGCCCGGTCCGCCTTGCCGACCCGGCGGGCGGTACGGACCGCGAAGGTCAAGCCGATCAGGGACGGGGCCAAGATGACGGCGAAAAAGATGATCCAGCCCAACACGTGGTCCTTTCGCTCCGGCCCGGGAAGCCCGTTCGCCCCGCATCTTCGCGTCCCGGGTCGCCGCAGGACATCAGGGAAACCACGTAGAGAACCACCGAATCCGGCGCCCGCCCCGGCTCACACCCGGCCGCCGAAGAAGACCTGCACCTCTGCCGGGATGCGGGCAGCCCACTCCTCGCGTACCGGCACTGGTGACCGCCGCCCGAGGGGTGCGCCGCCTTCCGCGCGGTGATCACCGGCCCGACCAGCGACCACTGCCCGTCGGACAGGTCGATCTTGTAGGGCTTGGGCACGCCCACGGCGACCGGCCCAGCCCGCCACGGCCGCCGAGGACAGCATGAATGTGTCTCCTCTTCAAGCCTCTCAGCCACCCCTCCACGAGCGGGCATGGGGGCCCGACGCATAACCCCGCCTCGAACTATGTTGCCCCACCACATGTGCTCCTGACCTGCATGTTCCTACGGTGTGCCGACACATACCCGTCCCCACCGCACACGAGGAAGTGGCGCACATGGCCTCCGCAGCAGCATCCGCTCCCCCACCCCCCGCCAGCCTCCCCCGTATCGTCGCCGCCAGCCTCATCGGTACCACCATCGAGTGGTACGACTTCTTCCTCTACGGCTCCGCTGCCGCCCTCGTGTTCAACAAGCTGTTCTTCCCGGACTCCGACCCGCTCGTCGGGACGCTGCTGTCGTTCCTGACGTACGCCGTGGGGTTCGCGGCCCGCCCGTTGGGGGCGCTCGTGTTCGGGCACTACGGTGACCGGCTGGGACGGAAGAAGCTCCTGGTGCTCAGCCTGGTGCTGATGGGCGGAGCCACCTTCGCCATCGGACTGCTGCCCACGCACGCCACCGTCGGCACCGCCGCGCCCGTGCTGCTCACCACGCTCCGGCTCGTCCAGGGTTTCGCGCTCGGTGGTGAGTGGGGCGGGGCCGTCCTGCTGGTGTCGGAGCACGGGGACGCGCGACGGCGCGGCTTCTGGGCCTCGTGGCCGCAGACCGGCGCACCGGCGGGGCAGTTGCTCGCGACCGGCGTGCTCTCACTGCTCACCGCCGTCCTGTCCGACGACGCCTTCGGCACCTGGGGCTGGCGGATTCCCTTCCTGCTCTCCGGGGTGCTCGTCATCGTCGGTCTGTGGATCCGGCTGTCCGTCGACGAATCGCCGGTGTTCAAGGAGGCGCTGGAGCGCGCCGAGTCCCGCCGGGCCGATGAGGCGGAGAAGCTGCCGCTCGTCTCCGTGCTGCACCACCACTGGCGCGACGTGCTGGTGGCGATGGGCGCCCGCATGGCGGAGAACATCAGCTACTACGTCATCACCGCCTTCATCCTCGTCTACGCCACCACCTCGGCGGGCGTGTCCAAGCAGACCGCTCTCAACGCCGTCCTCATAGGCTCCGCCGTGCACTTCGTGGTCATCCCCGCCTGGGGCGCGCTGTCCGACCGGGTCGGGCGGCGGCCGGTGTACCTGCTCGGCGCGGCCGGTGTGGGCCTGTGGATGTTCCCGTTCTTCTCCCTCGTGGACACCGGCTCGTTCGGCTACCTGATACTCGCCGTGACCATCGGGCTCGTGCTGCACGGCGCCATGTACGCCCCCCAGGCCGCCTTCTTCGCCGAGATGTTCGCCACGCGGATGCGGTACTCGGGCGCTTCCATCGGTGCGCAGTTCGCCTCCGTGGCGGCCGGCGCGCCCGCCCCGCTCATCGCGACCGCGCTGCTCTCCGACTACGGCAGTTCCACCCCGATCGCCCTGTACGTGATCGCCGCCGCGGTGCTGACCCTGATCGCGGTGGGCGTGGCCCGGGAGACGCGGCACCGGGACCTCGCCCGCGTCGAGGGCGAGGAGGGCGAGCCGTCCGACGCGACCCCGGCCGCCGAGGCGCGGACGGTCTGAACAAGCGGCCCCAGCGCCTGCACCGGGCCCCCGTACGGCATGTCCGTACGGGGGTCAGCGTCTTTCCGGTGCCGCCAACCGGTGCAGTCGCAGGGCCAGCTGGATCTCCAGGGCGCGGGCGGGGGTCTGCCAGTCCTCGCCGAGCAGCCGGCCCACCCGCTCCAGGCGTTGGGCGACCGTGTTCACGTGCACGTGAAGCGCGTCCTTGGTACGGGCCGGGCTCATCCCGCAGCCGAAGTACGCGTCCATGGTGCGCAGCAGTTCCGTGCCGCGCCGCTCGTCGTAGGAGGCGACCGGGCCGATGGTGCGGTCGACGAAGCCGGCCACGTCCCGTTCGCCCGCGAGGAGCAGGCCGAGGAAGCCGAAGTCCTCGGCCGCGGCGCCGTCGCCCGCCCGGCCCAGCAGGTGCAGCGCGTCCAGGCAGCGGCGGCCCTCGGCGTAGGCCGCGGTGACCTTCTCCGGGTGCGCGGCCAGACCGGTGACGGGGGCGGAGGCGCCGACCGTGACCGGCTGGTGGACGGCCGTGCCCAGGTGCCGGGCGGCGCGGCGGGCCACGTCCGTGGCGGTGTCGCCGGCCCCGAGCGGCAGCAGCAGGACGGTGCCCCCGTCACGGGCGGCGGCCAGGCCGTGCCGGGTGGCGGCGAGGTGGGACGCGGCGGACCACAGACGGCGGCGGGCAGCCGCCTCCTCGTCCGCGTCGGCCGCCGGGCCGTCGAGGCGTGCGGCGAGCACGACGTGCGGGGCGTTCAGATCGGCATCGAGCCGGGCGGCGCGGTCGCGCAGCAGCCGCGGGTCCCGGTCACGGGCGTCCAGGAGGTCGTCCAGCAGCTCGCCCCGTACGCGTTGTTCGGCCTCGGCGGCGGAGCGGCGGGCGAGCAGGAGCAGCGAGGTCACCATGGCCGCGCGCTCCAGTGTGCGCAGGTCGACGGGGTCCATGTCCGGGTGCCCGCGCAGGACGAGGGCCCCGAGGAGTTCCCCGCCCGCGGTGACCGCGGCGGTCCAGTCGTCTGTGTGCCGTACGGCGTGGCCCTCGGCGCGGGACGCTTCCAGTGCCTCGGCCGGAACCGCATCGGGCTCGGTGTACTCGACGGTGCCGTCGAGGATCTCGGAGACGGCCGCGGCCACGTCGTGGACTCCGCCGCCGCGCAGCACGAGTTCGGCGAGCCGGTCGTGGACGTCGGAGGCGCGTTCGATGACGGCGCTGCGGTCCCGGATGATCTCGTTGGCCTGCTCGAGACCGGCCAGCGCGGCGCGGGTCTCGCTGAGCAGGTTGGCGGTGTCGATGGCGGCCGCGGCGAGAGCGGCGAAGGAGCCGAGCAGCGCGATCTGCTCGCGCTCGAAGACGCGGGCCCTGCGGTCGGCGGCGAAGAGCACACCGATGACGTGCGGGCCGAGCATCAGGGGTACTCCGAGGATGGCGACCAGGCCCTCGTCGCTGACGCCGGAGTCGATGGTGAGCGTGTGCTGGAACCGGGCGTCCTGGAAGTAGTCGTCGGTGACGTACGGCCGCGTGGTCTGGGCGACGAGCCCGCCGAGCCCCTCCCCCATGCCGAGGCGCAGCTGCTGGAAACGGGCGGACACCGAGCCCTCCGTCACCCGCATGTAGGTGTCGCCGCGCGCCGGGTCGTTCAGCGTGAGGTAGGCGACGTCCGTGCCGAGCAGGGAGCGGGCGCGCTGCACGATGGCCTGGAGGACGGCGTCCAGGTCCCTCAGCCCTGCCAGGTCGTGGGCCGTCTCGAACAGCGCGGACAGCTCCGCCTCGCGTCGCCTGCGGCCCTCCAGCTCCGCGCGGACGCGCAGGGCGAGCCGCTTGGCCTGCTCCAGCGCGGCGATCCGGTCGGCGGGCCGGCCCTCGGCGCGGGCGAGCAGCACCGGCTGCTCGTAGGCCTCCACGGAGGCGTCGCGGGCCAGCAGCTCGAGGTACTCGGCCTCGGCGCTGCCACTGGGTGCCGACTGAACGTGATCGCGAGACATGGTCACAGGATCCCGTATCGGCCGGCCGGCCGGTCAGGCCTGTGGAAAAGTCCCGGGCCCGATGCCGCCGGGCCGGTCAGTGGGCCGTCCATCCGCCGTCGAGCACCAGCGAGGTGCCGGTGACGAAGGACGCCCGGGGGCCGCACAGATAGGCCACCGCCTCGGCGACCTCCTCCGGTTCGATGAGCCGCTTGAGCGCGCTGTCCTTCAGCAGGATCTCGGACAGGACGCGCTCCTCGGGGATCCCGTGCGCCTGAGCCTGGTCGGCGATCTGCTTCTCGACCAGGGGGGTGCGCACATAGGCCGGGTTCACGCAGTTGGAGGTCACACCGTGGGGAGCGCCTTCCAGAGCCGCCGTCTTGGAGAGACCTTCGAGGCCATGTTTGGCAGCCACATAGGCGGATTTGAAGGCGGAGGCACGCAGACCATGGACGGAGGACACATTGACGATCCGGCCCCAGCTCTGCGCGTACATGTGCGGGAGGGCACCGCGGATGAGGCGGAAGGGTGCCTCCAGCATCACGGTCAGCACGGTGTGGAACACCTCGGGCGGGAACTCCTCGAGGGGGCGTACGAGTTGCAGCCCGGCGTTGTTGACCAGCACGTCGGCCCCGGCGGCGGCGCCTTCGGCGGCGTCGAGGTCGGTGAGGTCCACGACGTGCGGTACGACGGTGCCCGCGAGGTCTGCGGACTGCTCCGCCTGCTGGGCCAGCTCGGCCAGGCCGGCCGCGTCGCGGTCGACGGCCCGTACCTCGGCCCCGGCGGCGGCGAGCCGCAGCGCGCAGGCACGGCCGATGCCGCCGGCGGCACCGGTGACGACTGCGGTGCGGCCACCGAGGTCGAGGGGGAGGGGCCGGCCGTGGGAGCCGGGACCGGGCAGGGGGGTGGACGAGGTCATGGGCCGACCCTAAGCGGAGCCCAGTCCTCACCACATGTGCTGGCCACCCATACTTCAGCTGGCAGTCATAGGGTCAAACCATGTGGGTGCCTCGGACATGGCCTGCTTGATCCGGAAGAGGGCGAACTCGTGCAACTGAGGCAGCGAGTCCAGCGTGAACCAGCCCACCTCCAGCGACTCGTCGTCGTTGACCCGGGCCTCGCCGCCCACCGCCCGGCAGCGGACGGTGATGTCCATGTACTGGCAGACGTCCCCGTTGGGGTAGGTCACCGGCTCCAGGGCCTGGACGAGGACGATCCGCTCGGCGACGCAGTGCACCGCCGTCTCCTCGAAGACCTCCCGCACGGCGCAGGCGGCGGGCTGCTCGCCCGGTTCCGTGATGCCGCCGATGACCGACCACTGGCGGGTGTCGGTCCGTCGGCCGAGCAGCACTCTGCCCTCGTCGTCGAAGACGATCGCGGTGACCCCTGGCAGCCAGAGCAGCTGATGGTCGATGGACGCCCGCAGCGTGCGGATGAATTCGGGAGTAGCCATGTGCCGACCCTAATGGGCAGGTCCACGGCGCCCCGCCGGATCCGGATGGCGTACGACGGTCGTACGGCTATGCGCCACCGGCGCGCCGACCGCGCACACCGGAGCCGACCGCCCAGCCGATCCCGCCCGCCGCGACCAGCACCAGGGCGATCTCCGGCAGGATGCCCAGCTCGGTGGCCGGGGTCTCGGAGGTGCGCAGCGGCACCTTCTGGACCAGGTAGGCGGGCACGAACATGCCGGTCTTCTGGGTGATCTTCCCGTCCGGCATGATGAACGCGCTGACACCGCTGGTCACCGGCACGGTCACGGTGCGGCTGTGCTCGACGGCGCGGATCCGGGACATGGCGAGCTGCTGGTAGGTCATCTCGCTGCGGTCGAACGTGGCGTTGTTGCTCGGCACGGAGATCATCTGCGCGCCGTGCGTGACCGTGTCCCGCACGGCCCAGTCGAAGGCCGCCTCGTAGCAGGTGGCCAGACCGACCTTGACGCCGCCGATGTCGAACACGCCCGGCTTGCCGCCCCGGCTGAAGTCCTGACGGACCATGCCGGTCCAGTCCTTGTTGATCGCGCCGACGAGCCCGCGCAGCGGGAGGTACTCGCCGAAGGGCTGGATCTGCCGCTTGTCATAGGTCTGCGTCGGACCCTTGACCGGGTCCCACAGGATCTGTTCGTTGAGCAGCTTGCCGTCCCTCTCCACGACGCCGCCGACCGAGATCGGCACGCCGACCGCCTTGGCGGCACCCTCGATGACGGCCGCCGCGTCGGGGTTGGTGAAGGGGTCGATGTCGGAGGAGTTCTCCGGCCACAGCACGTAGTCGGGTTTCGCGGCCTTGCCCGCCTTGATGTCGGCGGCGAGCTTGAGCGTCTCGCGCGCGTGGTAGTCCAGCACGGCCCGCCGCTGGGCACTGAACTCCAGCCCGGCACGCGGCACGTTGCCCTGGATGACCGCCACGGTCGCGGTGCCGTCCTCGGCCTCGTCGCTCACCAGCGCGCGGGCCGCGACCGCCCCCGCCACCGGCACGGCCACGCTCAGCAGCGCGGCCGCCGCCGCACCGCGCGGCACGGCCCGGGTACGGCGCCCCTCGACGAGCAGCCGCCCGGCCTCGTACAGGCCGAATCCGCACAGCACGACCGCGAAGCCGAGCACCGGAGTACCACCCAGCGCGGCGAGCGGCAGGAAGACGCCGTCCGCCTGACCGAACGCGATCTTGCCCCAGGGGAAGCCACTGAAGGGCACACGCGCGCGTGCCGCTTCGCCCGCGATCCAGACGGCGGCCGCCCACACCGGCCAGGCCGGCAGCCTGGAGACGGCGGCGACCCCCACGCCGACCAGGGCGACGAAGACCGCCTCGATGGCGACCAGGGCCAGCCAGGGACCGGGACCGACCTCCACGCCCGTCCACACCAGCAGCGGCAGCAGGAAGCCGAGCCCGAAGAGGTAGCCGAGGCCGAAGGCCGCCTTCCAGCCACGCCCGCGCAGCACCCAGCCGAACCCGGCGAAGGCGGGCAGTGCCAGCCACCACAGGGTGCGCGGCGGGAAGCTGACGTAGAGCAGCACTCCGCAGAGCGCGGAGGCGACGGCCGGGACCAGGCGCAGCAGTCGGCCGCCGAGCGCGCCGGGTGCGGGGGACGGCCGGAGTCGGTCCGGCTGGTCCACGGAAGTTGCGGTGACGGTCACCCGGGTGAGTGTACGGCGGCCTACAGGCCCGCCGACAGCGCGGTCAGACGCCGGAGCCGTCCCGGCCGACCCCGATCGTCGCTGGTGAGCCCCGCCAACGCCGCCCCGGCCCCGACGACTCGGCACCGGCCCGCCAACGCCGCCCCGGTCCCCACGACTCGACACCGGCACGACCCGCACTCCCCCTCCGCTCGCCTCCGGCCCGCCACCGCCGCCGCGCCCCCACCACTCACCGCTCACCGCTCACCGCTCGGCACTGGCACTGGCACTGGCACCGGCACCGGCACCGGCACCGGCACCGGCACGATCCTCGCCGGTCGCACTCGCCCTGCCCGCCCCGATCATTCGGCAGTCGTAACCACTCCGCCCCCCGGTCCCCACCACTCGACACCGGCACGACCCGCACTCCCCCTCCGCTCGCCTCCGGCCCGCCACCGCCGCCGCGCCCCCACCACTCACCGCTCACCGCTCGGCACTGGCACTGGCACCGGCACCGGCACCGGCACCGGCCCGCACGGTGGCCGCCGGGTCGTACCCGCCCCACTCCCCCACGGTCTCGACACCGCCCCACATCCGGCGCCAACCCGGGCAGCGCGGCCGCTTCGGGTGGTGTCGGCGGCGGCGTCGGAATCCGGCGGACATCACGACGTTCCTCCGCACCTCGTCCACAAACGGGGCATCAGCCGTTACGGTGTGCGCAGCCTCGGCAGCGGCCGGATCCGGCGCGCGGCCTTGGCCTGCCACAGGTCGGGGGACCGGGTGCGAGGGGCGACGGGTGGGGTCGACGGGGACGAGGTCCGCGACCGGTGCGGACGCGGAGAACGCCAGACGAAACGTTTCTGACGGCGCGGGCATGATCCTGCTCGGGGCCTGCGCCGGATGGTCACTGATCACCGCGGCGGCCCACGACGGGCGACCCGAGGGCATGCTGCTCGCGGTCCTGGCGGTGGCCGCCGGCTACGCCGCGGGCCGGGTCTCCGGAGCGCTGCTGCCGGTGGCCGCGCCCGGTGCCGGTGCGGCGGCCGGGCTCGCGCTCACCGTGGCGCTGCCCGGCCTCTCTCCCGGACCTCGGTACGCCGTCCCGCTCGGGCATGCCGGGGCCACGGCCGCGCTGCTGGCACTGGCCACGGGAGCCGCCTGCTGTGCCGCCTGGGCGACGCCCGTACCCGCGGTGCGGCTGGGGCTGCGGGCGCTGGCCGCCGCGACCGTGCTGACCGGAGCCGCCCTGGGCTCGGCGGCCGGGTGCGCGGCCAGTGCGGCCGTCCTGCTGTGCTCGCTCGCCGCGGGCTCGGTGCCCCGCCGGGGCGCGGGCCTCGCGGCTCTGGCCGGCGCGGCGGCCCTGGTGACGGGGACGACCTGGGCGGTCGCCGCGGGCTGGTTGCCCGACGGGCTCGCCGGGGCGCTCACCGGCCGCTTCACCCCGCACCGGGTCCAGCTGTGGCAGGACGCCCTGCGGCTGGCCGGCCGGGACAGCGGCCTGGGGGTCGGACCCGGCCGGTTCGGCGAGGTGAGCGGCACCACGCCGCACACCCTGCTGTCCGGCGACGGCAGACCGCACTCGGCCCCACTGCAGCAGGCGTCGGAGCAGGGCTTCGTCGGGGTGTTCCTGTTGGCGGCCGTGTTCTGCTGGGTCCTGCACGCCCTGTGGCGCACCCCTCGTTCCACCCCGGTCGCCCTCACCGCCGGCGCGGCCCTGACGGCACTGGCCGCCCTGGCCTCGGTGGGCAACGCGCTGAGCTTCACCCCGGTGACCGCGGGCGCGGGTCTGCTGGCGGGATGGGCGACGGCACGGCCGTGGGCCGGGGTCGGCGACGGCGACGAAACGCGGGTCTGAGCTGCGCCCCCTCTTGGCGGCGGTCGTCTTCGCCCGGCCCTCAGTGAGTCGACCCCGGTGTCGTGCGCAGCCGGTCCCTGATGACCCGCACCGCCGACTCCGCGTTGTCCACGGTGATCGTGAAGGTGTGGCCGTCCCACAGGCGCAGCACGATGCCCTCGCCACGGCGTACGACGACCGCCGTGCCCTTCTCGGGGCGCCAGCGGTAGCCCCACCCGCCCCAGTGCCGGGGAGTGACGAGGGCGGTGAAGTCGGCGCCGGCCACGTGGGAGAGCGGGATGCGGCGGCGCGGCAGTCCGATGTGACCGCAGCGCACCTCGACGCACTCCTGGTCGAGTCTGAGGTCGACATGCACGAAGGCGAGCGTGCCGAAGATGACCAGCAGGCCGGCCGCGATGCAGCCCACGACGGACATCACCAGCGGGGCGATGCCGGAACTCCAGGCCGAGTCCACGGCCAGCTCGATGCCGAGCGCCAAGCAGGCCGCGCCGACCAGCGCCAGCAGCCACTGGACGCGGTTGGTGGCGCGCCCGGTCCAGACGTCCGAGTGCGGGGCGTCGTCTGCGTGGGGGTGGTCCCTCATGTTTATGAGGTTACTCAGGTTTCGCGGCGCCGGGAGGGCGCGGCTCACGGTGACCGGTCCGCGTGGCGCACGCCGGGCCGGTCGGCCGCCGGTCAGCGGACGGTGCTGACCGTCCGCAGAAAGCGGCCCTCCTCGTAGGCCAGGGCCGTGTCCGGAAGGATCGCCTCGCGACCGCTGAGCAGCACCGTGAGGCCGGTGTCGGCGACGGCGGCCGGATTCGGCTGCGCGCCGATCCTGCGCAGGGCCTGGGCGGCCACCGCTCCGGCGGAGCCGTGCAGGATGAGCGGCGGACGGCCGGGCTGCTGGAGGGCTGCCCGGATGCGCTCGGCGACCAGCTCGTAGTTGGTGCAGCCGAGGACGACGGTGGTCACGTCGTCCGGGGTGCGGGCGGCGGCCGAGGCGATGGCCGCTTCGATCGCCTCCTCGTCCGCGTGATGCACGGCGTCCGCGAGGCCGGGGCACGCCACCTCGGTGACCGCCACGCCGTCGGCGAACTGTTCGATCAGCCCTCGCTGATAGGCACTGCCGGTGGTCGCCGGGGTGGCCCAGATCGCGACCGGACCGCCGCCCGCGGCAGCCGGCTTGATCGCGGGGACGGTGCCGATGATCGGGAGACCGGGCTCGAACCGGGCGCGCATCGCCGGCAGGGAGTGCACGGACGCGGTGTTGCACGCGACGATCAGGACATCGGGCTCGTGGGCGGCGGCGGCCTCGGCCACGGCGATGGCCCGCTCGGTGATGTCCTCGGGAGTACGCGGTCCCCAGGGCATGCCGTCCGGGTCCCACGACAGGACGAGATCCGCGTCGGGCCGCAGTCGACGTACCGCGGCAGCGGCGGGAAGCAGGCCGATTCCGGAGTCCATGAGCGCGATCTTCACCCGGCCACGATAGACGATGCGCTCTTGCGGGCCGGTCGGGTGGGGCAGACTGCGGCCGTGAGCGCCGTCCTGTGGATCTCCGCCGTATCCCTTGCCGCCTGGTGCTGGCTGCTGCTGTGCCAGGGCTTCTTCTGGCGCACGGACGTCCGGCTGCCGCCGCGCCGGGAACCGGAGGAGTGGCCGTCCGTCTGCGTGGTGGTACCGGCGCGGGACGAGGCCGCCGTGCTGCCGGCGAGCCTGCCGTCGCTGCTGGCACAGGACTATCCGGGGCGCGCGGAGGTCTTCCTCGTCGACGACGGGAGTACGGACGGCACCGGGGAGCTGGCCCGCGAGCTGTCCCGCCGGCACGGCGGGCTGCCGCTCACGGTGGGCTCACCCGGTGAGCCGCCGGCGGGGTGGACGGGCAAGCTGTGGGCGGTGCGGTACGGCATCGGCCTGGCACGCGCGCGTGATCCGGAGTACCTGCTGCTGACGGACGCGGACATCGCGCACGCGCCGGACAGCCTGCGCGAGCTGGTGGCGGCGGCCCGCACCGGCGGCTTCGACGTGGTGTCGCAGATGGCGCGGCTGCGGGTGGAGAGCCTGTGGGAGCGGCTCGTGGTCCCGGCGTTCGTCTACTTCTTCGCGCAGCTGTACCCCTTCCGCCGGATCGGCCAGAAGGGATCGCGTACGGCCGCCGCGGCGGGTGGCTGCGTCCTGCTGCGCGCCGGTACGGCGGAGAAGGCCCGCATCCCCGACGCCATCCGGCATGCCGTCATCGACGACGTGGCGCTCGCGCGCGCGGTGAAGGGCACCGGCGGCCATGTGTGGCTGGGACTGGCCGACCGGGTGGACAGTGTGCGGCCCTACCCGCGGCTGCACGACCTGTGGCGGATGGTCTCGCGCAGCGCCTACGCGCAGCTGCGGCACAACCCGCTGCTGCTCCTCGGTACGGTCGCCGGGCTCGCGCTGGTGTACCTGGCGCCGCCCGCCGCGCTGGTCGTGGGCGCGGTCGCCGGCAGCACGACGACGGCCGTCCTCGGTGCGCTGGCCTGGGCGGTGATGGCGGGGACGTACGTGCCGATGCTCCGCTACTACCGGCAGCCGCTGTGGCTCGCACCGCTGCTGCCGTTCACCGCGTTCCTGTACCTCCTGATGACGGTCGACTCCGCCGTGCAGCACTACCGGGGGCGCGGCGCGGCGTGGAAGGGCCGCACCTACGCCCGTCCCGACGCGGTGCCCGACGAGGGCTGAGCCCGGTCACTTACGGCCGGGCGTCCAGTTCATGCCCCAGCCGTAGGCGCGGTCCATGGTCCGCTGCGGGCTCACGCCGCGCTCCGGCACCAGATACCGCGCCTCACGCTGGACGACGAGATCGCCGCCCGTGTTGGTGATCAGGGCGAGCGCACACACCGTGGAGGGCACGGTGCACTCGTCGAGGGAGAAGTCGATGGGGGCGCCGTGCTGCGGCTGGAGGGTGACGGTGGCGTGCAGGTCGGCGAAGGAGCTGGCGCCTTCGTAGACGGTGACGAAGACGAGGATGCGCCGGAAGTCCTGCTTGTGGTCGAGGTTGATGGTGAGGTTCTCGCCGTCGGCCGTCGCGCCGGTGCGGTCGTCGCCGTCGAGGTGGATGTACGGCGGCCGGTTCAGCGACCCGAAGGCGTTGCCGAGGGCCTGTACGACTCCCTTGCGGCCGTCGGCGAGTTCGTACAGGGCGCACAGGTCGAGGTCGAGGTCTCCCTGTCCGCCGCCCCACCGGGCGCCCCAGCCCCGCAGCTGTTTGCGCACCTGCCAGTTGAGGTTGACCCGCATGGTTCCGGAGGTCCCGCCCTGCTTGGCCAGCGAGACGGAGGGTGCCGCCTTGGTCAGGGTGACCTTGGACAGGCGAACCGGCTGGGTCACGGGTGCCGGCGGGGCCGCGGGCGGGGGCGGCACCGTCACGGGCCGCGGCGCCGCCACCGGAGGCGGTGACATCGGGGCCGGAGGCGGTGGCGCGGTCACCGAGGTGCTCGCCGTGGGTGGCGCGGCGTGCTGCGGTTCGTCCACGGTGATTCCGAAGTCCGTCGCCAGACCTTCGAGTCCGCTGCTGTAGCCCTGGCCGACGGCGCGGAACTTCCAGCCGCCCTGGCGGCGGTAGAACTCGCCCAGCACGAACGCCGTCTCCACGGTCGCGCCGGGGTTGTCGAAGCGGGCGGCCACCTGGCCGGTCGCCGGGTCGGTCACCTCGACGTAGAGGTCCGGGACCTGTCCGAACGTGCCGCCGTCCGCGGAGGCGGCGAGGACGATCCGCTCGATCGTGGCCTCCACGCGCGCGAGGTCGACGAAGAGGGTGTCGGTGACACGTCCGCCGGCCGTCCGCTTGCCCTCGTGGCGGACCGCGCCGGAGGGGTGGGCGGGCTGGTTGTAGAAGACGAAGTCCCCGTCGGATCGGACCTTCCCGGCGGCGAGCAGCAGCGCCGAGGCGTCGGCGTCGGGCACGCCGGGCCCGGGGCGCCAGCCCAGTTCGACGCGCAGGGCCGTGGCCGGCACCGGCGTGTTCGATCCCTTCGGCATTGACATGTCCGCCCCCATCGCGTGTCGGTTTCCGGGAGTCCCCGGCGGTCCGGTTCATCCCTACCCGCACAACCTATTCCCGGGCACGGCGAACTCCGATGAGCGGCGCAGGAAGATCGCCGGTCAACCGCCGGTAACCCCGCAGGAACTCGGTCTTTGCACGATCCAAACGTCGAGCGACGTCCATTTTTGCCGAGTTCGCTCGGATTGGGACTCCCTGGCCACTGGCGACACGGAAATCAACCGTCTTATCGGTCTCCCCAACCAGCACATCGTGGGCTTAACTTATGTGCCATGACCTCCCCCCGCTCCACTTATGGCGGCGGCTACTACTCCGCCTCCTTCCCGGACACCCCGATCTACGACTCCCTCGTCGCCGAGCGGGGCACCCCGCAGATCGCCCCGATCCGGGTCCCCGCCGCCTACGACACGGGCAGCAGCCTGCCCGCCCTGCCGTCGGCACTGCCCGCCCTCCCGGCGGCCCCGTCCCCGCAGGCCCCCGCCTACGGCTACCCGCAGACGCCGCAGCCCGCGCCGCTGCAGCATGCGCCCACGGCGTACATCCCGCAGCAGGCGAGCGCCCCGCGGGGTTACCCCGGGCCGCAGGCCCCGCAGCAGCAGCAGCGCCCGATGGCGACGGGCACGGGCTACGAGGCCATGCGTCCGGCCGCGCCGCGGCCCGCGCAGGCTTCGTATCAGGACCCGTACAACAACCAGCAGTACCGGGGGTACTGACCGGCGCACCCCGCGCTGTCGGTGCCGACTGGCACGATGGCGTCATGCGAATCGCCGAAGTGCAGTCGATCCACGTCCATCCGGTCAAGGCGTTCCGGGGCCTGTCGCCCCGGGAGGCCGTGGTGGAGCCCTGGGGCCTGGCCGGGGACCGGCGCTGGACACTGATCGACGACGGGGGAAAGGTCGTCACACAGCGAGAGCAGCCGCGACTCGCGCTGGCCGCCGCCGAGCCTCTGGCCGGCGGCGGCGTTCGTCTGTCGGCGCCCGGTCGGGCGCCGCTGACGGTCGCGGTGCCGGAGCCCGCGACCACGGTGCCGGTGAACGTCTTCGGTACGAAGGTCGAGGCGGTCCCGGCGGCGGCGGCCGCGCATGCCTGGTGCAGCGCCTACCTGGAGGCGGAGGTCCGCCTGGTCCACATGGACGATCCGGCCACCCGCCGCCCGGTCGACCCCGACTACGCCCTGCCCGGCGAGACCGTGAGCTTCGCCGACGGCTATCCCCTGCTGGTCACCACCGCGGCCTCCCTCGACGCCCTGAACTCCCTGATAGCCGAGGGCGACCACGCCCACGAGGGCCCGCTGCCCATGAACCGGTTCCGCCCCAACGTCGTCGTGGCGGGCACCGAGGCCTGGGCCGAGGACCACTGGTCGCGGATCTCCATCGGCGAGGTGGTCTTCCGGGGCCCGAAGCCCAGCGGACGGTGCGTGGTGACCACCACCGACCAGGAGACCGCCGTACGGGGCCGGGAGCCGCTGCGCACGTTGGGACGCCATCGCAGGATCGGCGGCAAGCTGCTCTTCGGCCAGAACCTCGTGCCCCTCTCGTCCGGCACGATCAGGATCGGGGACCCGGTCCGGGTGCTGGAGTAGCTCGCGACGCCGGATCGCGGACCGGTCCGGCGGCCGGGAACACGGGGACGGGTCCCGGTCGTTGGGAGGGCAGGAGGGATCCGTGGGAGTCCGCGTCCGTCACGGGTGGCGGCGGACGTGATGTCGGTCTCTCTTGGGTGGGACCGGGGGTGAGCGCCTGCGCGGGGCGCTATGACGGTGCGTAAGGGGGTGGGGAGATGCGGGCACTGAGGGGGCTGTGGCGCTGGCGGCACAACCCGCTGTGCCGTGCGACCGATCTGGCCGAGGCATGGGTGGCCCTCGTGGCGCTGGTGCTGATCGCCGTGG
Organism: Streptomyces sp. NPDC031379; assembly: GCF_055569615.1. NCBI lineage: Bacteria > Bacillati > Actinomycetota > Actinomycetes > Kitasatosporales > Streptomycetaceae > Streptomyces > Streptomyces sp. NPDC031379. The sequence goes on from NZ_JBVIIT010000003.1 coordinate 339,619, forward strand.
CCGCACCCGTGGCCGGTTGCCTGGTAGGTGCCGCCGCCCAGGACTCGCTGCAGCGGTCCGTGCGGGAGCAGCGGCACACCCGCCACCTGGTCATCGCCACCGTGATCCGTGATCTGGGCCGGGCCCCCCTGGAGACCGATCCCGACATCAGCTCCGCGCACGAGCCCCGCAGCCGCGTCGTCGCCGACTGGACCGCGCCGGACGGCACCCTGCGGCACGGCACGGTCCTCGCGGATCTCAAAACCGCGCATCCCGGGGACCACTTCAGGGTCTGGACCGACCCGCACGGCCGAATAACGACCCGCCCGCTGGACTCCCCGACGGCGACGACGCACGCGGTGCTCGCCGGGGTCGGCGTGACCCTCGTGGCCGCGGCCCTGGTCGAGGCCGGGCGGCGCCTGGCCGTCTGGCGCATGGTCCGCCGCCGGTACGCGCGCTGGGACCAGGCCTGGGACCGGGCGGGTCCGGACTGGGGCAAGGCGGGCACCGGCAGCTGACGGCCTTCCGGCTCTGGTCAACCCACCGTGCACGCACACGCTACGGTGGACCGGCCGAAGCGCTTTCGGCGACGCCCCGCGGGTGAGCGCATCCCCGGAGCGTGCGGGTTCCCGAGGGCGCGAACGCGCTCGGGTCCCCCGGGGCTGGGCACGCTCGCGGTCCCGGCACCGGCGGCGACGCCCCGACGGGAGCGAGCCATCAGTACGACGAGGTGGGGGCACAGCAACGCCATGGCACAGGGCACGGTCCAGGTGACGCACACCGGTACTTCGCGGTGGCGGCGCCGCACGGGTGAGTACGCATCGCTCGCCGCCGCCCTGGAGGCCGCCGCGGACGGCGACGTCCTCACCATCGCCCCCGGCACCTACCGGGAGAACCTCGTCCTCCAGCGGGCGGTGACGCTCCGTGGGCCCGAGGGCTCCCCCGGCTCGGTGCGGATCGCGCCCGTGGACGGGGTGCCACTGACCGTGCGGGCCTCGGCCGTGGTGCAGGACCTGCACGTGGAGGGCCAGGACGCGGCCGCGCCGGCGCTGTTGGTCGAGGAGGGCACGCCCGAGCTGCTGGACGTACGGATCGTGACGCGGTCCGCCGTCGGCATCGAGGTGCGCGGCGGTGCCCGGCCCACCGTGCGTCGCTGCACCGTGGACAACCCGGCCGGCATCGGCATCGCCGTCCTCGACGGCGCGGGCGGGGTGTTCGAGGAGTGCGAGGTCGTCGCGGCCGGGCAGGCCGGAGTGGCGGTCCGTGGCGGCGCCCATCCCCGTCTGGAACGCTGCCGCGTGCACCACGCCTCCGGCACCGGGCTGACCGCGACCGGCGAGAACTCCGCGCTGGAGGCGATCGGTTGCGAGATCTACGAGGTGCGCGGCTCCGGGGTGCAGGTCACCCAGCGGGCCACGGCGCACCTGACCGACTGCGATGTCCACCGCACCACCGCCGACGGTGTCACGCTGGACACGGACGCGGTGCTCACGCTCGCCGACTGCCACATCCATGACATCCCGGAGAACGCGGTCGATCTGCGTTCCCGTTCGGTGCTCACGCTGACCCGGACGACGGTCCGTCAGTTCGGCCGCAACGGCCTGTCGGTGTGGGACCCGGGCACCCGGGTGGACGCCAACCAGTGCGAGATCTTCGACAGCACCGGTGACTACCCGGCGGTGTGGGTGAGCGACGGCGCCACGGCGGTCCTCGAGTCCTGCCGGGTGCATGACGTGCCGGACGCGCTGTTCGTATTGGACCGGGGCTCCCGAGCCGACGTCGTGGACAGCGACCTGTCCCAGGTGCGCAACACGGCCGTGTCGGTGAGCGACGGGGCGACCGCGCAGCTGGACGACTGCCGCATCAGGGACGCGGCCACCGGCGCGTGGTTCCGCGACCACGGCAGCGGCGGCACGCTCAACAACTGCGCTGTGGACGGCACCCAGACCGGAGTGATCGTCACCAAGGGCGCCGACCCGACCATCGAGCGCTGCACGGTCGACTCCCCTGCCGAGGCCGGCTTCTACGTCTCGGCGGGCGGTCGCGGCAGCTTCCTGAACTGCCGGGTCAGCGGAAGCGGCGGCTACGGCTTCCATGTGATCGACGGCTGCCGTGCGACGCTGCGGAAGTGCCGTACGGAGCGGTGCGCGCGCGGCGGATACGAGTTCGCCGAGGCGGGGCCGGACACCGGTTCGGGGACGGGTCCGGTCGTGGAGGACTGCACCAGCGACGAGAGCGGCAGCCTGCGGCCGCCGGCGGTCCGTGAGACGGCCGTGGCGACGGCGGCACAGTCCCCCGGCTTGCTCGGCGCGCTGCCCGGACAGCGCGCCCGCGAGCACGAACCGTCGGCCGCCGCCGCGGAACCGGCGCAGCCGGTGCGGACGTCGACGGACGTGCTGGGGGAACTCGACGCGCTGGTGGGCCTGGACAGCGTCAAGCGCGAGGTGCGAGCGCTGACCGACATGATCGAGGTGGGCCGGCGGCGGCAGCAGGCGGGTCTGAAGGCGGCCTCCGTCAAGCGGCATCTGGTCTTCACCGGCTCCCCCGGCACCGGGAAGACGACGGTCGCCCGGCTCTACGGCGAGATCCTCGCCTCTCTCGATGTGCTGGAGAAGGGCCACCTGGTGGAGGTCTCCCGGGTCGACCTGGTCGGTGAGCACATCGGTTCCACGGCGATCCGCACCCAGGAGGCCTTCGAACGGGCTCGTGGCGGTGTGCTGTTCATCGACGAGGCGTACGCGCTGTCGCCGGAGGACGCCGGGCGGGACTTCGGCAAGGAGGCCATCGACACGCTGGTGAAGCTGATGGAGGACCACCGGGACGCGGTGGTGGTGATCGTCGCCGGTTACACCGCGGAGATGGAGCGCTTCCTCTCCGTCAACCCGGGTGTCGCGTCCCGCTTCTCACGCACCATCACCTTCGGCGACTACGGCCCCGAGGAGTTGCTGCGGATCGTGGAGCAGCAGGCCGACGAGCACGAGTACCGGCTGACGCCGGGCGCGTCCGAGGCGCTGCTGAAGTACTTCACGCAGATCCCGAAGGGGCCGGCGTTCGGCAACGGCCGCACCGCCCGCCAGACGTTCGAGGCGATGGTGGAGCGGCACGCGAGCCGCGTCGCCCAGCTCCCCGACCCGACCACCGACGACCTGACCCTGCTGTTCGCGGAGGATCTGCCCGAGCTGCCGTGAGCGGCGGTACGTCCGGTACGAGGGCTTCCCCCCCGGCACGCCGAGCGCACGCACCGGACGCCGAGGGGCCGCCCCTCGGGCGACGACGGGAACGTGACGACAGGCCCTAGCCGCGGCCTCCCCGCGGGGCTCCCGGGTCCGGGCGCTGCCCCGGCAGTTCCGGGCGCAGGCGGGTCAGCAGCCGTGCCCGTTCGCGGGTGAAGGCCGGGTCCGCCTGGTAGTCGGAGTGGCCGTGGATCGGGGCCGGCAGCGGGTGGTCGGGGGTGCGGCCGTAGGCGAGCGGGTCCGCGAGGGGCTCGTGGTCCACCGGTGGGATGCTGTCGCCGGGGACGCGCACGGGTCCGCCGATGGGGTCGGTCGGGCGGTGGAGGTTGCGCCAGCAGGCGACGTCGCGGTGCAGTGCCGCGAGCGCCGACGGGCCGAAGTGGGCCGGGAACCAGCGGCCGTACAGGCGCTCCAGCGGGGAGCCGTAGGTCAGCAGGGCGACACGTCCGCGGACCGACGGCGTCAGCTGCCAGGCCGCGGCGGCGGCCAGGACGCTGCCCTGGGAGTGCCCGGAGAGTACCAGCCGGCCTCCGGTGCGCCGGGTCCAGGCCGCCATCCGCCAGGTCAGGTCCGGCACCGCGCGCTCGGCGTAGCAGGGCGGCGCGAAGGGGTGGGCGGCGCGCGGCCAGAAGGTGCCGACGTCCCAGAGGATGCCGATGGTGCGGCGGGCCGAGGCGTCCTTGTAGGCGCGCCTGCCCCAGGTGACGAACAGCAGGAAGCCGAGCCCGATCAGCCAGGAGCCCACGGCCTGTGAGGTCTCGGCCAGGGCTTGTACGGCGTCGGGGGTGCGGTGAGCCGCGCCGCCGGGGGTCTTTCCGGTGGCCAGGGCCCCGGACAGCGCCGCGGCGCCCAGCAGCAGCGTGGTGGCGGTGAGCACGGCGAGGACGAGCGGGGCCCGGTCGGTCAGGGTGGCCATGGCGCGGGCGTGGGCGATGGCGCGGGTGCGGGCCGGGTCCTCGGGTTCGCCGGGGTGCTCGCGGCGGACCCGGTCGCGTTCGGCGCGGGCGAGCCGGGCGGTGCCGAGGGCGAGCCGGGCGGCCAGGAGCAGCAGGACGGCAAGGAGGGGAGGGATCGCGGACGCCTGCCAGGTGAGCAGGACGGGTGGTCCGGGCAGCAGGGCGCGGGTGCCGTCCAGCCAGTCGGCGACGCGCTGGGCGACCCCGCCGGAGATCACCCCGCCGAGCGCGCAGGCGAGCAGCGCGACGGCCGGACCGCCGAGCCCGCGCATTCCGGCGCGCGGGTCGGGGCGGCGTCGGTACAGGTGCCGGGCCACGGCGGCGAGGACGACCACGAGCAGCCCCTGGGCCAGCATCAGGGCGCCGAAGGCCGGGTCACCGGGCAGCCGCCCTTCGGACTGCCAGCCGGGCCGGGTCCAGCCGGCGTACACCAGGGTGAGGAGCAGCAGGGCGAGCGCACCGAGCGGCAGGCGTCGTACGAGGTGGCGGTCGAGTCGCTGGTCGAGGCGGTTCTCGCTGCGGCCACGGCGGCAGACCACGCCCACCGCCGCTCCCGCCCCGGCCGGCAGGGCCGCGGTCAGCAGCCAGCCCAGGGCGTCCAGGGCGGCGGGCCCGCCGGGGCGGTGGTCGAAGCGGACGGCGGGAGTGGCGACGGCGGCGGCCACGGTCAGCAGGCCGGCCGCGGTGTGCGCGGCGCGCAGCCGGGCCACGAGGCGGCGCCCGTACCAGAAGCCGGGCCGGGCGAGGGCGCTGCCGTCGGCGGCCGGTTCGGGGTCGCGGGAGATCGGCTGGTGGGACTCGTAGGCGTTCCAGGTGCGGTGGGAGAGGTACCAGAGCAGGCCGGTGAGCGCGGCCGGGACCACGGCGGCGAGAGCGAGCCGGCGACCGGGCGCGCTCCACCAGCCGCCGGAGGACGGGCCGGGTGCCAGGAAGCCCAGCCAGGAGTGGCGGCCGGCGCAGGCCCGGGACCCGGCGCACTGCCAGGCCACCAGGTCCAGGGCCACCTCGCAGGCGGCGGCCACCAGCAGCACGGTCAGGGTGAGGGCGGCCAGGCGCACGAGGAGGCCGTAGAAGCGGACGGTGCGCTGCCGGCCCGGCGCGGCGGGGCGCATCCAGTGGGCGAGGTTCACGACCATGAAGGGCAGCAGTAACAGCCACAGGGCGCGGCTGCCGTCGCCGGAGGTCAGGTTGCACCAGACGTAGGCCTCCTGGACGGGCCCGTGTTTCCGGCGGCTCCCGGCCTCGGCCTCCGTGGTGCGCCGGAACACGGCGGCCGTGTCGTCGCCGGTGATCCGGACCGTGCGCGGATCACCGAGCATCTTCTCGGGTGTGGTGCCGCCGACCCCGTGCACGAGAAGTTCCAGGTCGGTGTCCGGCTCGTGTCGCGGTTCGGTCGGTTCCTGCCCGTCGGGGCGTTCCTGCGCGCGTTCCACTGTTCTCGCACTTCCCCCGTGACGCCCTGTAGGCCTGTGTCGGTGCGCGCTCCAGGATCTCGGGTTCCGCGCCGGTGCACACCCGTCGTCACGGAATCTCCCCGATCCGTGTGGCGCCGGGCGGTGCGGCCGGGGCGTCAGTGACATGTGCGCGTCGTGTCAGGTGGTGGCGCAACCGGTACCGACCCGTGAAAAGATGGGACGCCCGCGCAGCTCCGACTGGTACGTCCAGGTCGGAGCAGGGGCGCCGGGCGTGTCGGACGGTTGGCGGCGAAAGGACCGGAGCGTACGTGAGCGAGAATCAGAACCTCCTCGCGGAGCAGCGCCGCGCCCTGATCCTGGACGAGGTCCGGCGCCGGGGCGGTGTGCGGGTCAACGAACTGACCCGCAAGCTCGGGGTGTCCGACATGACCGTGCGCCGCGATCTTGACGCGCTCGCCCGCCAAGGCGTGCTGGAGAAGGTGCACGGCGGCGCGGTGCCGGTGATCGAGCCCAGCACTCATGAGCCGGGGTTCGAGGCAAAGTCGGGGCTGGAGCTGACCGCCAAGGAGGACATCGCGCGCGCCGCCGCGCGGCTGGTCACCCCGGGTACGGCGATCGCCCTGTCCGGCGGTACGACGACGTACGCGCTCGCACAGCATCTGCTGGAGGTACCCGACCTGACCGTGGTGACGAACTCGGTGCGGGTCGCGGACGTCTTCCACGCGGCGCAGCGGACCTCGGGGCAGCGGCAGGGCGCGGCCACGGTCGTGCTGACCGGAGGGGTGCGCACCCCGTCCGACTCGCTGGTGGGTCCGGTGGCCGACCAGGCGATCGCCGCGCTCCACTTCGACCTGCTCTTCCTGGGGGTGCACGGCATATCGGTGGAAGCCGGACTGTCCACGCCGAACCTCGCGGAGGCGGAGACCAACCGGCGGCTGGTGCACTCCGCGCGCCAGGTCGTCGTGGTCGCCGACCACACCAAGTGGGGCACCGTGGGCCTGAGTTCGTTCGCCACGCTGGAGCAGGTGGACATGCTCGTCACGGACGCGGGCCTGCCCGCCGACGCGCGCACGGAGATCTCGGAGCACCTGCCGCAGCTGATCGTGGCGGGCGAGCCGGAACCGGTAGCGGACGAGGACATCTGACGGACCGTCAACTACGCTGAGGGCCAACGCCCCGCCTCCGCACGGGACTTCACGAGGGGTTCGTCGCCATGGCTCAGCGTCTACGCCCGGTCGGTCCGGAGTTCGTCGGGACCGCGCCCGTACGGCTGGTGTTCACCCGGGACATGGCCGCCGCGCCGGAAATGGTCTTCCGGGCCCTGGCCGAGGACGTGGCGGGCTGGCCGGAGTGGTTCTCGGCGGTGTCCTCCGCCCGGCCCACGGAGAACGGGCGAGAGGTCCGGCTGCGGGGCGGCATCCGCTTCGAGGAGACGGTGCTGGCGGCCGCGGGGCCCGAGGTGTACGCCTACCGGGTCGACGTGACCAAGACGCCGGGGGCCCGCGCCTGGGTGGAGGAGTGGCGCCTGGCCCCGGCCGGCTCCGGGACCCGGGTGCGGATGACCTTCGCGCTCGACGGTACGGCCGCGTTCCGCCTGGTGTGCCGTCTGGCCCGGCCGGGCGTCGGCCGCGCCTTCCGGGACGCGGTCGCGGCACTGGACCGGCGGCTGGGGTAGCCGACTGCCGGATGTTCGATGCCGCCTGGACTTGAGTCGGGCTCCGGACTCGAGTCCAGACGGGGTCCAGTCGCGCGACGGACTCGAGTCGGTCGACGGGTTCGTCTCGGCCCCGGACTGGATCCAGGCCCGGACTTCCGTCGGGCCTCGGACTTTCGTCACGCGCTGGGCTTCCCTCAGGCGCTGGGCTCCCTCAGGCGCTGGGCTTTCGTCACGCCTCGGACTCCACTCGGGCCTCGGACTCCGTCGGGCCTCGGACTCCAGTCGGGCCCCCGGCTCGAGCCAGGCCCGGGCTTCCGCCACGCCTCGGACTCCGGTCGGGCCCCGGACTTCAGCCACGCCTCCGGACTTCAGTCGGGCCTCGGACTTCAGCCCTCGGACTTCAGCCCGGCCTCGGGCCTCAGTCGGCCCAGACGCCCGTCGTCAGCAGGCTTTCGATCGCCGCCGTGTAGGGCCCGATGTCGAGGCCCTGCTCAGCGAGCCACGCGTCCGAGTAGTACTTGTCGAGGTACCGGTCGCCAGGGTCGCACAGCAGGGTGACCACGCTGCCCCGGCGCCCCTCCGCCACCATCTCGGAGACGATCTTCAGTGCGCTCCACAGCCCGGTGCCGGTCGAGCCGCCCGCCTTGCGGCCGATAGCCCGCTCCAGAGCGCGAACGCCGGCCACGCTGGCCGCGTCCGGGACCTTCATCATCCGGTCGATCGCGCCGGGCACGAAGCTCGGCTCCATGCGCGGGCGGCCGATGCCCTCGATCCGGGAGCCGCAGTCGCAGGTGACGTCCGGATCGCCGCTGGTCCAGCCCTCGAAGAAGCAGGAGTTCTCCGGGTCGGCCACGCAGATCCGGGTGTCGTACTGCATGTAGTGGACGTAGCGCGCGAGCGTCGCAGACGTGCCGCCGGTGCCGGCCGTGGCGACGATCCACGTCGGCTCCGGGAACCGTTCCAGCTCCAGCTGACGGAAGATCGACTCGGCGATGTTGTTGTTGCCGCGCCAGTCGGTGGCCCGCTCGGCGTAGGTGAACTGGTCCATGTAGTGGCCGCCGGTCTCCACCGCGAGACGGGCGGACTCCTCGTACATCTTCCGGGAGTCGTCCACGAAGTGACATCGGCCGCCGTGGAACTCGATGAGGCGGCACTTCTCGGCGCTCGTCGTGCGCGGCACGACCGCGATGAAGGGCACGCCGATCAGCTTCGCGAAGTAGGCCTCGGAGACGGCGGTCGAGCCGCTGGACGCCTCGATCACGGGGCGGTCCGGGCGGATCCAGCCATTGCAGAGGCCGTAGAGGAACAGGGAACGGGCGAGCCGGTGCTTCAGGCTGCCGGTGGGGTGCGTCGACTCGTCCTTCAGGTAAAGGTCGATGCCCCACCGCTCGGGCAGCGGGAAGCGCAGCAGGTGCGTGTCCGCCGAGCGGTTGGCATCGGCCTGGACCTTGCGGACGGCCTCTTTCAGCCAGTCACGGTAGGCGGCGTCGCTGCGGTCGACGTCGAGGGTGGCGCCGGTACGGGTCTGGGGGACGGTGCTCACGGCGGTGCTCCTTACGCTGGGCGCCGACGGCGCTGCGCGCGCCCGACACCTCGAGCATAGGCATCTTTCAGACCTCTTCCCACCTGCATAAACGCTTCTTTGAGTGGCTCAAAGACGCCCTGGGGAACGGGCGTGCGAGGCATCCGGGGGGCGCATTGGCGGGAGTGCTCCGGCTCGCCCGTCGCGGGCGCCCCGTGCGTACTGGTGCTCCACGCCGCATCGGGGCAGACTGCACGCGTCGGGACGATCGTCCCGAACGGGGGCGCACACGGGACCACGGGACCACGGGAACACGCGCAAGGGGGCGGCGAAGGATGGCGGAGCCGGAGTTCACGGCCACAGGCGTGCGGATCGGCAAGCGGCTGCGTTCACTCACCCGCGCCGGACAGGTCCGGATAAGCGACGGCAGGCTCGAGTTGCTCACCAGCTACGGCAGCGAGATCGACAGCGCGCCGGTACAGGCGGTACGGGCGTCCAAGCCGTGGTTCGCGGCGGACGACCGGGCGCTGGCCGACCTCAATGGCAAGCGGTACCTGCTGACACTGGGCGAGCACGACCCCGCGCCGGGCGAGCCGGGGCCGCCCGCGGCACGACGGTTCATCGAGGCGGTGCGCCGGGCGGCGGGACGCGACGGCTGAACAGCGTACGGTCGCTGAACTCTGCGCAACGGCCCGTCGCGGCGAGTTGCGTGAGCGCATCCGCTGCGTCACGCTGGTCTCACGTCACTCTGGGTTTACCGGCGATAACGCTGCGAACCAGCCGCCGGCCACGACAGCAGGCGGACGTTTGGACGCAAGCCACCCTGCTGGATCCGTTGTTCTCCGTGTTCCTCCGGTTCCTCCGGACCTCTACATCGGGGAGTCGCAGCCGTGATCAGTCACCCAAGCAGGCACTGCACGGTGGAGCTCCAAGCCCTGCCGTCGCGGATCGGCCAGGTCCGCAGAATCGTATCTGCGCAGTTGCGCTACTGGCATCTGGACCCGCTGATAGACCGGGCCGCGCTCGGTGTGACGGAGCTGCTGAGCAACGTCCACCGGCACGCCAGGCCCGACAAGTCGTGCACCGTCGAGCTGGAGTTGCTGCCGGACCGGCTCACGGTCTCGGTACGCGATCACGATCCGCGCCTTCCGGTACTGGCCGAGGGCGCGGACGCGCCGGACAACGGCCCGTTGGCCACCTGCGGGCGGGGACTGGCGATGGTCGCCGCGGTGAGCGAGAGCTGGGGTGCGCGGCCGGACGGCGAGAACGGCAAGGTCGTGTGGTTCACGCTGCCCGCCTCGACGGCGGCACGTACCCACGCGGCCCGCGCGCCGCGCCGTACGAAGGAACGGCAGCCGGTGGCGCCCCACCCGACCGAGACATACCCGGCCCCGGCCCCGGCCACCGTGGGGGTGGGCGCTCCGGTCGGCGCCGGATCTCTGGTCGGCGCGGGAACCCCGGTGGGCGCAGCCGCTCCGGTCGCCGCCGTCTCCCCGGTCGGTGCCGCATCCCCGGCCCGCACCGGGCCCCCGGCCCGCGCCGGATCGGCGGGCGGGGCCGCCGTGTCCGCCGTGGCCCGTGTCCTGGAATGACGGCCGGACGCCCCGCCCCCCTCGCGGGGGTGCGGAGCGTGCTCGCTGCCCGATGGTCGTCACTCCGTCGCGATCGCCCGCAGGACGTCCAGGCGGGCCGCGCGCCGGGCCGGGCGCAGACCGGCGAGGGCACCGGCCATGACGCCGACCAGTGCGACCACCGCGAGCCGTGCGGACGGGAGCGCGAAGGCGAACGCCGTGTCGCTCGTGCCGTCGGAGGCCTTCACCAGCACCCAGCCGAGGAAGGCTCCGAGGCCGAGTCCGCCCATGGTGCCGAAGGCGGCGACCAGGACCGACTCCCAGCGGACCATGGACCGCAGCTGGGCGCGGGTCTGGCCGACGGCCCGGAGCAGCCCCAGCTCCCGGGTGCGCTCGTGCAGGGCGAGGGTCAGTGTGTTGGCTATGCCGAGCAGGGCGATGACGACCGCGAGGGCGAGCAGCGCGTAGACGAGCGTGAGCATCATGTCGATGCCGCCCGCCGAGGACCGCGCGTACTCGTCGCGGGTCTGCACCTGCGGATTGCCGTACCGCGCGGCGGCCTTCCGCACGGCCGCCTTGCCCGCGTCCGCGCTCACGCCGTCCTTGAAGGTGACGGCGATCAGGCTGTCGGAGTCCTGGGTGCGGTGCGGGGCCCAGGCGGACCGGGTGACGACGTAGTCCCCGGCGAGTTCGGACCGGCCGTAGAGGGCCCGGACGGTGAAGCTCTGGCTCTTGCCGTCGGCGAAAAGGTGAGCCGGGCGGTGTCGCCGGGGCGCAGGTGCCGCCGGTCGGCCTCCGTCCGGGTGAGCGCGATGCCGTCGCCGCCGAGGGCGCGCAGTGAGCCGGTGACCGTGCCGAGGTCGAAGGCGCGGGCCAGAGCGACGGGGTCGGTGACGGTCAACGCCCTTCCCCTGCCGTCGACTTCGGCGACTCCACGGCCGAGTCCGACGGCGGTGTCGACCTCCGGCAGCCGCTGCAGGGCCGGGGCGAGCCGGGGGCTCAGTCCGCTGCCGCCGGCGCCGAAGGACGGGGTGCTGACGGCCACGTCACCCGCGAAGGACCGCGACACCGTCTGGTCCATCGTGGCCTTGAGCGAGGCACCGAAGACGGTGAACAGGGACACGACGGCCACGCCGATCATCAGCGCGCTCGCGGTGGCGGCCGTCCGCCCGGGGCTGCGCAGGGCGTTGCGGCGGGCGAGGCCACCGGTGACTCCGCGGAGCCGGTCCAGGGGCCGCCGAGCAGCCGTACGGCCGTGGTGGCGGCGACCGGGCCCAGGACCACGAAGGCCGCCAGGGCGAGCAGCGCGTCCCGAGGGGCCCGTGATCGCCGTGAAGCGTCCGGCCGGGAAGGCCACGTCGACACCGTCCAGGGCACGTACGGCGGTGTCGCCACCGCCGTACACCTTCACGGCGTCCACGACGCGGGCCGCTGCCCGCACTGCGGTCGTCGCGGTCATGCCGCACCGCCCTTGCCGAGGCGGCCGAACTGCTCCTCCAGCACGGACAGGCGGCGCCAGTACTCGTCCTCGTCGATCTCGCCGGAGGCGAAGCGGCGGCCGAGGACCGCGAGCGGGGAGTCGCCCGCCGGGCGGCGGCCGTCCATGGGCCGCCAGGGGTCGCCGCGGCCGCGCCAGGCGGTGCGGCGCAGGAGGGTGACGGCGCCGATCACGACGGCCGCCCAGATCAGCGGGAAGAACAGGATCCAGGGACCGGGGCCGCCGTCCCCGTTGGCCAGGGTCTGCATCTCGGGTCATCTCCCTCGTGGTTCGGGGTCGGGGTGATGTCCCGAGGCTCCCTCCGGAAGGGGGTCCGGGTCGTCGTGCGGCCGGCTGCAGTGTGCCTACCTCCGAGGGAGTACGCGGGGCACGCGGGCCTGCTTCCCCAGGGGCGGAACGGCGGACTGGCTTTCTGTAACTACTAGTATGTACAGTGGGCGCATGAGCACCTCGGAACGACTGATCGAGTCCACCCGTGAGCTGCTGTGGGAGCGCGGGTACGTGGGCACCAGCCCCAAGGCGATCCTGGAGCGCGCGGGCGCCGGCCAGGGCAGCATGTACCACCACTTCAAGGGCAAGCCAGACCTCGCCCTGACGGCGATCCGGCGGACCGCCGAGGAGCTGCGGGCCACCGCCGAGGGCCTCCTGCGCGGACCGGGCACGCCGTACGAGCGGATCGAGGCGTATCTGCTGCGCGAGCGTGACGTACTGCGCGGCTGCCCGGTCGGCCGCCTGACCATGGACCCGGACGTGATCGCGAGCGACGAGCTACGGGCGCCCGTGGACGAGACCATCGCGCGGATCCGGGAGCTGATCGCCGAGATCGTCGAAGAGGGCAAGCGGCAGGGACAGTTCGCGCCGGAGCTGGACGGCGGGGAGATCGGCGCGGCCGTCCTCGCCACCGTGCAGGGCGGCTACGTCCTCGCCCGCGCGTCCGGTTCCCCCGCCGCCTTCGACGCCGGCGTCCGCGGCCTGCTCTCCCTGCTCGCACCCCGAACTCCCGGACAGGAGAACTGAGTCACGTGCACATCACCAGACGGCGTCCCGACACCTGGCAGGGCCCGGCGGAGAACTTCACCGGCACGGTCTGGCTGGACGAGATAGCCGCCCCCGCGGCCCCGTCCCGGCTGCGCATGTTCAACGTCCACTTCGCGCCGGGTGCCCACACGGCCTGGCACCGGCACCCACACGGGCAGGTGCTGCACGTCCTCGAGGGCGAGGGGCTGGTGCAGCGCAAGGGCGGTGACCCCGAGGAGATCCGCGCGGGCGACACCGTGTGGATCGAGCCGGGCGAATGGCACTGGCACGGGGCCGGCCCGCGCACCTTCATGACCCACCTCGCGGTCGTGGAGGCCGCCGAGGACGGCACCACCACCGAGTGGGACGTCCACGTGTCGACGACCCAGTACCCCGCCTGAGCGAGCGAGTCACCGCGAAAGGACCGCCATGCACGCCATGCAGTACGAGTTCACCCTCCCCGCCGACTACGACACCGGCATCATCCGCGCGCGGGTCGCCCGCCTCGGGCACCTGCTCGACGACTGGGACGGCCTCGGCCTCAAGGCCTACCTGCTGCGCGAACGCGGGCACCACGGCTCCCCGGTCCACCAGTACGCGCCGTTCTACCTGTGGAACACCGTGGAGGGCATGAACCGCTTCCTGTGGGGCGGCCCCTTCCAGGGCCCGGTCGACGACTTCGGACGGCCCGCCGTACGTCAGTGGACCGGGCTCGCCTGCGCCGAGGGCGCGGGATCGCGCGCCGCGTTCGCGGTACGGCGGCGGGTGCCGGTACCGGACGGGGTCGAGCTGTCCGCGCTGATGGAGGAGGCGGCCGGGGACACGGAGCGGCTGGCCGGCGAGGACGGTGCCGTGCTCGCGGCGGCCGCCGTGGACCCGCACCGCTGGGAGCTGGTGCACTTCTCCCTCTGGGAGCAGGAGAACCCCAAGGCCGACGGGGACGTCTACCAGGTGCTGCACCTGTCCGCGCCGGGCCTCGACCGGCTCCCCCGCGGCCGGCAGTGGTGAGCCGCGTCCGTACGGTCCTCGGCGACCTCGCCCCCGGCGGACTGGGTGTGTGCGACGCGCACGATCATCTCTTCCTGCGCAGCCCGCAGGTGCCGGGACAGGAGCTGGCCGACGTCTTCGCAGCACGTGCGGAACTGACCGCGTTCCGCGCGGCGGGCGGGGCGGCCGTCGTCCAGTGGACGCCGTACGGCATGGGACGGCGGGCGGCGGACCTGCCGGAGCTGTCCCGGTCCACCGGGGTGCGGCTGGTCTGCGCCACAGGGCTCCACCAAGCCGCACACTACGAGCGGGAGTTGCTCGACGGACTGCGGGCCCGGCTGGCCGAGGTGTTCGTCTCCGAACTGACCGAGGGCATCGGCGGCTCGGGGGTGCGCGCCGGTCTGATCAAGGTGGCGGGCGGCTTCCACGGCCTCGACGCACACGCCCGCTGGACCATGACGGCGGCGGCCGAGGCGCACCACGCCACCGGCGCCGCGATCGCCGTCCACCTGGAGCTGGGCACAGGCGCGCTCGACGTGCTCGATCTGCTGTGCGGCGAGTTGGGGGTGTCCGGTGACCGGGTGATCCTGGGGCACCTGAACCGCCTTCCCGATCCGGTGCTGCAGCGGCAGGCGGCCGAGTCGGGCTGCTGGCTGGCGTTCGACGGCCCGTCACGTGCCCATCACGCCACCGACTGGCGGATGCCGGACGCGGTACGGGCCCTGGTCGAGGCCGGTTTCGGGGACCGGCTGCTGCTCGGCGGTGACACGGTGGTCGCCGGGGCACGCTCGGTCGACGGCGGCCCCGGGATGCCGTACCTGCTGCGCCGCGTGCGGCCGCGGCTGGCCGAGGCGGTGGGTGCGGAGCTGGTGGACCGCATCCTCACGGAGCACCCCGGGCGGGCGTTCGCCGCCGACTGGAGGTGAACACCGGCGGGTGAGTCGGAGCGCGGGCGCTGTGGCCCGATCGTGCGGATCTCTGTCCCTCCGGACGGTTTCGGCGCCGGGCCCGTACGGAGGATGGTGAAGGAAGAACCACCGGACCACCGGCCCGAGGCGAACACCGCCGGCCCCGACCCGAGGAGTCGAGACCGCATGCCCCTGGAGATGCGCGACCGCTGCGAGCGCTGTACGACCACCGCCCTGCCGGCGGACGGACCGGCCCGCATCTGCTCGTACGAGTGCACGTTCTGCGAGCCGTGTGCCGAGTCCATGGGCCGGACCTGCCCCAACTGCGGCGGCGAACTGGTCGCCCGGCCGCGCCGCGTGACCGTCGTGTCGGCGGACGAGGAGTCCGGGCAGGGCGCCCTGTCCGCACGGTCCTGACGTCCGCGCGCGACCTTCCGGGCCCGGACCTCTCGATCCCGTACAGGGTGCCGCTGGTGGCGGTGCGGGGACCGCGGCGGCTCAGCCGCCGGCGTAACGGCGTACGACCGGCAGCAGATAGTCGACGTGCGGTCCCGCGAGAGCCGCCAGTCCGTCGGATGAACGGATCACCTCGATGCCGTCGAACTCCGGATCGACGCCCCGTGCCCTCTCCGCGCCGGCCAGCGCCGCGTACCGGTCTCGCAGTTCCTGCGCGGGCAGTGGCGGAGCGCTGAAGAGGACACCGACGGCGCCTCGCGCGCCGCGGATGGTCAGCCAGAGGGTGAGGGCGGTTGCCGGCGTGTCGGAGCCGGTCTCCTCGGCAAGCTCGCGGGCCGCGTGCCCGCGCAGGCCGGCCAGGTCCAACTCGCTCTCGTCGCAGGGCGGTTCCACCGACCCGCCGGGCAGTTGCCAACGGCCGGGGGAAACGGTGGCGGGTGACATCCGGCCGATCAGGAGGCCCCCGTCGTCGGTGGGCTGAAGGACGGAGACGAACAGCGAGGACAGGGCGGGCGCGCCGGGCACCCGGCGCAGCCCCCGGTAGCGGTAGGTGGCCCGCGCCCAGGACAGGACCAGACCGTCCGGCCCGTCCCGCTCCAGCCCGGTCAGGGCGGCCACCGGGCCGTCGAACAGCGCCGGGTTGGCCCGTACCGCCTCGTCCCACAGGCGGTTCATCGCCGAGCGGTGCCGCGGCGACAGTTCCGGTGCGGGTGTCTCCACGAGCCGGATACGCGTGGCGGGCAGGAGTTGCACCCCGGACGGGTCGGGGACCGCAGCCGCCGGGGCCTCCCCGGACGGCGTCATCGCAGTGCCCCCAGCGGGTCGTCCAGTACCGGCTGCCATGCCAACTCCGCCGCACCGACGAGGCTGTTGTGGTCCAGGGTGCACGGCAGAATCGGTACACCGCCGCTCTGCCCCCACAGGCTGCGGTCGGCGACGACCGCCCGCAGGCGGCCGGGGTCGGCGTCCAGGAGGGTGCGGTGCAGGCCGCCGAGGATGATGCGGTCGGGGTTGAGGATGTTGACCAGCCCGGCGAGCCCGAGTCCGAGGCGGTCGATCAGGGCCTCGGCGGCCGTACGGACGGCCGGGTCGGCGTACTGGGTGCGCAGCAGGTCGTTGGCCTGCTGGAGCAGGGACACCTCCGGGCCCGGCTCGCGGCCCGCCTCGACGAGCAGGGCCAGCGGGTCCGCCTCGACGTCCAGGCAGCCCCGGCCGCCGCAGTGGCAGGGGCGGCCCTCCGGATTCACGGTGAGGTGGCCGACCTCCAGGGCCAGACCCGAACTGCCGGTGTGCAGACGGCCGTCCAGGACCAGCGCGCCGCCGACGCCCCGGTGTCCGGTGGCCACGCACAGCAGGTCCCGGGCGCCCCGGCCGGCGCCGTGCCGGTGTTCGGCGAGCGCGGCGAGGTTGACGTCGTTGGCCGCGAACGCGGGGCCGGTGATGCCGGCGGAGCGCACGCACTCCGCGAAGATCCGCCGGACGGGGGCGCCGACGCGCCAGGCCAGGTGCAGGGGGTTCAGGGCCAGGCCGTCGGGTTCGGCGACGGCGGACGGTACGGCGAGTCCGGCGCCGACGCAGCGGCGGCCGGTCGTGCGCAGGAGTTCGGCGCCCGCCTCGACGACCGACCCCAGCACCTTCGCCGGGTCGGCGTCGACGGTCTCGCAGCCCGGCGCCGTCGCGACGATCCGCCCGCCGAGGCCGACCAGCGCGGCCCGGAAGCCGTCGGCGTGGACCTGCGCCGCCAGGGCGACCGGCCCGTCCTCGGCGATCTCCAGCCGGTGCGAGGGGCGGCCCTGGGAACCTGCCGCCGCACCCGGCCGGGCGTCCACCCGGATCAGGCCCAGCGCCTCCAGCTCGGCGGCCACCGCGCCGGCGGTGGCACGGGTGACGCCGAGTTCGGCGGTGAGCACGGCCCGGGTCGGCGCCCGCCCGGTGTGCACCAGCTCCAGCGCGGGGCCCAGCGCACCGCGTCCCCGGTCCAGCCGCGCCCTCGAGGTGGTCCTCTCCCCCGCCGTCCGGGGATCCGCCTTGCCGTTCATGAGGGCGAGTCTCCCATGATCCGCACCCGCGGTGGCCGACACCGCCGACTACAGGCCGCTCACCCGCAGGGTGATGTTCAGCCGGCCGGTGAGGTCCAGCCAGGGCGGGGCCGTGCCCGGGTGGACGCGTGGCACCCCGTGGTACGCGAGCCGGGAGGGGCCGCCGAAGACGAACAGGTCCCCGCTGCGCAGCTCCACGTCGGTGTACGGCTTCGCGCGCGTCTCGGTGTTGCCGAAGCGGAAGACGCAACGGTCGCCGAGGCTCAGCGAGACCACGGGCGCGTCCGCACGCTCGTCTCCGTCGCGGTGCATGCCCATGCGGGCGTCGCCGTCATAGAAGTTGATCAGCGCGACGTCGTAGGGCCCTGCCGGGACGGCCCGCGGGCCGAGCGCGTCGGTCACCGCGCGGCGGGCCAGCTCGTCGAGCCAGGCCGGAAACGGCTTCACGGGCGCTCCGTCGCCGTCGACGGCCGTGCGGGCGTAGGCGTACGGGTACCAGTGCCGGCCCAGACAGACCTGGCGCGCGGTCATCGTGCCGCCGCCCGGGGTGCGGACCGTACGCAGGCCGGCCGGGGGCCGCGCCCACTGCCGGCAGGCGGCGAGCAGCTCGCGCTGCCGTGCGGGCTCCAGCCAGTCCGGGACGTGCACGGCGCCCGGCGCGACCTGCGCGCGCTCCCTGGGAAACAGCTCCACGTCCACGCGCTCCATCCTGCCGTATGCCCGCCCCACCGCCTCTGATCTGCGGCTCCGCTAGCCTGGACGCACGATGAGCGACCGTATGACGACACCGTGGGGCGAGGTCGAGCTGACCCGCTTCCCCGAGGATCCGCGCGACCGGCTGCGTGCCTGGGACGCCTCCGACGCGTATCTGCTGCGCCACCTGGCCGAGCAGCGGGTGCCGCTCACGGGCGCGGTCGTGGTGATCGGGGACCGCTGGGGAGCACTGGTCACGGCGCTGGCACCGCACGGGCCGACGCAGATCACCGACTCCTTCCTGAGTCAGGAGGCGACCCGGGCCAACCTGGCGCGGGCCGGCGTCGAGCCCGGTGCGGTACGGCTCCTCACCACGCAGGATCCGCCGCCGGAGCGGGTGGACGTACTGCTCGTGCGGGTGCCCAAGAGCCTGGCCCTGCTGGAGGACCAGCTGTTGCGGCTGGCGCCCGCCGTGCATGCCGGCACGGTCGTCGTGGGCACCGGGATGGTGAAGGAGATCCACACCTCCACGCTCCGGCTGTTCGAGCGGATCCTCGGCCCGACCCGGACCTCGCTGGCCCAGCAGAAGGCACGGCTGATCTTCTGCGCCCCGGACCCGGCGCTGGAGCGGCCCGCCAGTCCATGGCCGTACAGCTACGCCGTCCCGGACGGCGTCGGCGCGGTGTCGGGGCAGACGGTCGTCAATCACGCGGGTGTCTTCTGCGCCGACCGGCTCGACATCGGCACCCGCTTCTTCCTCCAGCATCTGCCGGGTCCGGGCGCGGGCCGTGTGGTCGACCTCGGGTGCGGCAACGGTGTGGTCGGTACGGCGGTGGCGCTGGCGGACCCGGCGGCCGAGGTGCTGTTCGTGGACGAGTCGTTCCAGGCGGTGGCCTCGGCGGAGGCGACGTACAAGGCGAACGGGGTGCCCGGGCACGCCGAGTTCCGGGTCGGGGACGGGCTGGCCGGGGTGGCGCCCGGCAGTGTGGACCTCGTCCTGAACAATCCGCCGTTCCACTCCCACCAGGCGACGACCGACGCGACCGCCTGGCGGATGTTCACCGGGGCGAAGCGCGCGCTGCGGCCCGGCGGTGAGCTGTGGGTGATCGGCAATCGGCACCTCGGCTACCACGTCAAGCTCAAGCGGCTGTTCGGGAACTGTGAACTGGTCGCGGGCGACCCGAAGTTCGTGGTGCTGAGGGCCGTCAGGAAGAGTTAGCGCGCACGGCCCGCGGAGAGGCGCCGAGTTCACGGCGGCAGGCCTTGTTGAAGGTCTGCAGATCGGGGATGCCGACGGCGGCCGCGATCGCCGGAATGGACAGGGTGGTGGCGCGCAGCAGGTGGTGGGCGCGGTCGAGTCTGCGGCGGCGGACATAGGCGACCACCGTCTCTCCGGTCGCGGCGCGGAAGAGGCGGATCAGGTGGTTGTGCGAGACGCCCGCCGCCCGGGCGATCTCCGGCACGGTGAGCGGCTCGGCCAGGTGCGCCTCGACGTGGGCGACGGCCGCGCTGAACGCGGGGTGCGGTCCCGGCCGTGCGCCGGCGGCGGGGGTCAGGTGGGCGATGTGCCACAGCGCGGTCCAGACCTCGGCGCGGGTCCGTTCGGGTGAGCCGGGCACGGCGGCCACCGCCTGCCGCAGCAGAGCGGTGACGATGGGGAATTCGGGTCCCGTGTCCTGCACGACGGGGATCGTGCGGGGCGGCCCGGCGGCCGGGATGCGCAGGTGCGCGTACAGGTGCTCGGAGCGGCCCCGGTAGTGGTAGCGGACGGTCGTGCCGGGCGGCACGAGACTCACCCGGCCCGGCCGCAGGACGTGTGGGGTGCCGTCGACGACCAGCTCGGCGTGGTAGCCGTACAGGTGCAGCTGCCACAGCTCCGGGAGCCGGAAGACGTCCGTGCGGCTCGCGACGCCGTGCACACCGACGCCGGCGGCGACCACGTCCGGCGGCTCCCCGAGGTGGAGGGTCGTCCGGCGCATGATCAGCCGGGGGTGCGGGAGAGGACGCGGATGATCCGGGCCACCTCACGGGCCATCGCCTCCCGGCCCACGCTGAGGTACTTCCGGGAGTCGACGGCCTCCGGGTGCGCGGCGAGGAACTCGCGGATCGCCTTGGTCATGGCGACGTTGAGGGCGGTGCCGACGTTGACCTTGGCAATGCCGCCGACGACCGCCGCGACCAGCCCGTCGTCCGGCACCCCGGAGGAGCCGTGCAGGACGAGCGGGACGGCCAGCGCGGCGGACAGCCGCTTGAGCAGGCCGTGGTCGAGGGTGGCGGTGCGGGTGGTCATGGCGTGCACGCTGCCGACGGCGACGGCCAGGGCGTCGGCCCCGCTCCCGGTGACGAAGTCCCTGGCCTGGTCGGGGTCGGTGCGGGCGCCCGGCGCGTGCGCGTCCAGTGCGGGCCGTCCGTCCTTTCCGCCGACCTGCCCCAGCTCGGCCTCGAGCCAGAGCCCCTGGGCGTGCGCCCAGTCGGCGGCGGCCCGGGTCGCGGCGAGGTTGTCGGCGTAGGGGAGGCGGGAGGCGTCGTACATCACCGAGCTGAAGCCCGCACCGGCCGCCTGGCGCAGCAGGTCGTCGCTCTGTACGTGGTCCAGGTGCAACGCGATGGGCACGGCGGCCCGTTCGGCGGCGGCGACGGCCGCGCGGGCCAGCGGCAGCAGCCGTCCGTAGCGGAACTTGACCGCGTTCTCGCTGACCTGGAGGACGGCGGGCGCGCCCGCCGACTCGGCGCCGGCGATGACGGCTTCGATGTGTTCCAGGGTGATGACGTTGAACGCGGCCACGGCCGAGCCGGCTTCGGCGGCGCGGGTGACCAGCTCGCCGGTTGACGCGAGAGGCACGTGAGGTGTCCTTCCGGGACGCGGGGCGGCGTGCTCAGGGGGTGAGGATCACCGAGCGGGTGAGGTGGCGCGGCTGGTCGGGGTCGAGGCCGCGGGCGGCGGCGACGGCGACGGCGAGCCGCTGGACGCGGACGAGTTCGGCGAGCGGGTCGAGACTGCCCTCGATCCACAGCGCGTCGGTGGCGCGGACCTGTTCGGCGAGTCCGTCGGGCGCCTCGCCGAGCATCCAGGTGGCCGTGCCCTCGGTGGTGACGCTGATCGGGCCGTGCCGGTACTCCATCGCCGGGTAGGCCTCGGTCCAGGACAGGGATGCCTCGCGCATCTTCAGCCCGGCCTCGTTCGCGAGTCCGACGGTCCAGCCGCGCCCCAGAAAGGTGAACTGGGTGCAGTCGACGAGCCCGTGGGGCAGAGAAGAGGAGAGGGCGGTGCGCGCGTCGGCGACGACGGTGTCGGCGTGCAGGCCGAGGTGGGCGCGCAGAAGGGTGAGGGCGGTGGTCGCGAACCGGGTCTGGACGACAGAGCGCTCGTCGGCGAAGTCCAGGACGACGAGGTCGTCGGCGGCCGTCATGACGGGGGTCTCGGGGTCGGCGGTGACGGCCGTGGTGCGCGTGCGCCCCTTCAGCGCGCCGAGCAGCCCCAGCACTTCGGTGGTGGTGCCGGAGCGGGTGAGGGCGAGCACCCGGTCGTACGACCGGCCGGGCGGGAACTCGGAGGCGGCGAACGCGTCGGTCTCGCCCTGCCCGGCGCCCTCGCGCAGGGCGGCCACCGCCTGTGCCATGAAGTACGAGGTCCCGCACCCGACGACGGCGACCCGCTCCCCCGGCTCCGGAAGGGCCTCGCGGTGGCGCCGCGCCTCCTCGGCCGCCCGGATCCAGCACTCCGGCTGGCTGTTCAGCTCGTCCTCGACATGGGTCATGCCCACACTCTCCCTTGCTGATCGTTCCTGCAAGATATAGCGAGCTTTCGAGCACAATCAAGCATCTGGACCCAAGGGCGGGTGCGCTAGGGTCACCGTGAGACGCAGAGAAGGATCGGCAAACGGTCGGGGAATCGGCGGGGAACGGTCGGGCACTGATCGGCGAGCGATCGGAGCCGGGCCGGAGCCGGACCAGAGCTGCACCGGAGACCGATCGGGAACGGAGGCCGCGGATGTCCCGGGACGCCCGCTGGAAGGCGCTGCTGGAACTGCTCGTCGAGCGCGGCCGGCTGGAGGTCGAGGAGGCGGCCACCGAACTGCAGGTGTCGGCGGCCACGATCCGCCGGGACTTCGACCAGCTCGCCGAACAGCAGATGCTGGTGCGCACCCGGGGCGGAGCGGTGGTGCACGGCGTGTCGTACGAACTCCCGCTGCGCTACAAGACGGCCCGCCGCGCCTCCGAGAAGCAGCGCATCGCCAAGGCGGTGGCCGACCTCGTCGCACCGGGCGAGGCGGTGGGACTGACCGGCGGTACGACCACGACGGAGGTGGCCCGCGCGCTCGCCGTACGCGGAGACCTGTCCACCGGATCGCCGGCGCTGACCGTCGTCACCAACGCGCTCAACATCGCCAACGAGCTGGCCGTACGGCCCCAGTTCAAGATCGTGGTGACGGGCGGGGTGGCGCGCCCGCAGTCGTACGAACTCATCGGCCCGCTCGCGGACGGGGTGCTCGGCCAGATCACGCTGGATGTGGCGGTGCTGGGGGTGGTCGCCTTCGACGTCACGCACGGCGCGGCGGCGCACGACGAGGCGGAGGCCGCGATCAACCGGCTGCTGTGCGAGCGCGCCGAGCGGGTGGTGGTCGCCGCCGACTCCAGCAAGCTGGGCCAGCGGGCGTTCGCCCGGATCTGCGGGGCGGAGCTGGTGAATACGCTCGTGACGGACTCGGCGGTGGGACAGGAGACGGTGCGGCGCTTCGAGGACGCGGGGGTCCGGGTCCTGACGGCGTGACAGCCGACGCCGTCCGAACGCGCCACGCCCTGACGGTGTGACGGCCCACGGCCTACGCCCTCCGCACCCGCCGCGCCCCTGAGAGCCTGTCGGGTGGCCCATTGACTACGCCGAGCATGGGCCGCTGACGGTTCGGAGTTGTCGTACTGTCACACACCGCGTGATCATTCCGGGGCCGTCGCCATGCCTGGAGGGCAGATCGCAACCGTCACGCGTCTCGCTGACCAGGCACCCCGACACGCTTTCAGAGGAAGACGCGCGCCACCTCCAGCCACTTCTGAGCGTCCTCGCCGGTCGCCGTCATGTTGGTCTCGGACCAGGGGCGACGCCGGGTGACACACAGGCAGAAGTCGATAGCGCCGCCCTGTACCCGTTGCGCGGCAGCCTCGGGGCCCCACGCCCAGGTCCGTCCGTCAGGTGCTGTCAGCTCGACGCGGAAGGGGTCCGCCGGCTCAGGCAGTCCGACGGCGGCGAAGGACAGCGCCCGTCCCGACACCCCCAGCGACGCCACATGCTGCAGTCGATCCGTCGGGCGGTGCGCCACGCCCACGGCATCGAAGACGTCCTGCCCGTGTGCCCAGGTTTCCATCAGACGAAGGGGCGCCATCAGGGCCGGGGTCACCTCCGACATGTACCAGGGGAATGCGTGGTCCCATGGCGTGTCGCGCAGTGCCGCCGCCAGTTCCGCTCGACCGGCCCGCCACTCGTCCAGGAGTGCCGACCGCGGTTTGGCCGCTCCCGCGGCGGCGGCCTTGTCTGCGTACCCGCTGCCTTCGGCTTCCGCCCGCCCGAGTTCGGCGCCGAACGCGTCCGGAGTGCGTAAGGCGCTCAGTGCGTTCGCGTCCGCCCACGCGAGGTGGGCTATCTGGTGGGCGACCGTCCAGCCCGGTGCCGGTGTCGGTATGGACCAGTCGTCCACTGCCCTGACCAGGACGTCGAGTTCGTCGCCCTCAGCCACCAGCGCGGACAGGACACCGGCGTCATCTACGTCGGGGACGGCGAGGTTGTAGTTCAACATGTGCGCCATGGTGCCACCCCTTCCTGACCGACGGCGGAGACGAAGTGTGCGGGCAGACTCCGATGTCGCCGGAGTGTGCCAGTGCGACAACTCCGAGGCCGTCAGCGGCCCATGCCATCCCTCCATGCGGGAGGTCATCCGGCCGCCTCTTCCCGTGCGTCACCTGCGGAAAGGCGGCGGGGTGCGTAAGTACGGAGACCGATTGGCGCTCGACTCGATCTTCTACGTACCGCGCTCGGGCTGCCGGTGGCGGATGCTCCCGCGCGACCTGATGCCCTGGGACGCGGCGCACCGCTGGTCCACCAAGTGGCGCCGGACGGCAGCTGGGACCGCATCCACGATGAGCTACGCCGCCGGCTCCGGATCGGGGCCGGACGCAACACCGCGCGGACCAGGACCACCGAAGACCTCATCGTGGCGTAATCGACCGGCCACCCGACAGGCTCTGACGGTGTGACGCCCGGCGTCCTCAGGACGCGCCACGCCCTGCCGGTGCGCTCAGAACGCGCCGAGGTCGGCCTTCACGAACCCCGTGCCCCGCTGGTCGTTGCAGCCGACCAGGGGCCGGTCGGCGGGGTCGGGCCAGCTCTGCTGGGCCTGGAGCGCCACGCTCACCAGGGTCAGCAGCAGGTCGACGTCGCTCGTGGCGTCCAGACGCAGGGTCACCCACTGCGAGCCGGGCACGATCCGGATCGCCCCCGAGCCCTTGAGGTCCTTGGCGAACCGCCGGATGGCGCGGTCGGTCAGCCGCAGGTCGACATCGCGGTCCGAGTGGAAGTGAACGATCTCACCCTGGGCCGAAGTCACCGCCTGTCCAAGGCCGCAGCTCGGGACGGCCTGTCTCAGGTCCGGCCAGGTCGCCAATTGCGCGAGCGCGCGCGAGGCCAACGTCATGGGGCCATCATGGCGCGCTCACCCGCCCGCAACCAGCTCGTGAGCAAGCATTAACCGACCTGTATCCGCCACAGCCACCCCGGCCCACGCAGACGTACGCCCTCCGAACAGGCAACCCACGGGCCCCGGTCGCCGAGACCGCACCTCTGACCGCAACCGTCCCTGAGGTGGTCGTACGCCCTCGGCCCGCAGACCTTCCCAGGCAGCCGCCCCGAACAGCGAGCACCGCAGGTCGCCGCGCAGCAGCCGGCGACGGACCCCGCCCTGCGGGAAACCGGCACGCAGGCGCTCAGGCCCTCCGGCACGGACCCCCCTTGCCCCCCTCCGCGACTCACCCTAGGGTGACTTTGTGCCGCTAATAAACAAAACCCCGATGCACAGCGTCGTGCCGGGCCAGGGTCTTGCCGGGCTGCGCGCGGCGATCACCGCTTTCTTCGCGCTGGACGGGTTCATCTTCGCCGGGTGGGTCGTGCGCATCCCCGACATCAAGCACCAGACGCACGCCTCCGCCGGCGCCCTGGGACTCGCCCTGCTCGGGGTGTCCGCCGGTGCCGTCCTCACGATGACGCTCACGGGCCGGCTGTGCCGTCGCTACGGCAGCCATCTGGTGACCGTCGTGTGCATGGTGGTGCTCGCGCTCAGCGTCGCACTGCCCCCGCTCACCCACTCCGCGCTCGCGCTGGGCGCCGTCCTGCTGATCTTCGGCGCCGCGTACGGCGGCGTGAACGTCGCGTTCAACAGCGCCGCCGTCGACCTGGTGGCCGCCCTGCGCAGACCGATCATGCCCAGCTTCCACGCCGCTTTCAGTCTGGGCGGCATGATCGGCGCGGGTCTCGGGGGGCTGGTCGCCGGCGCCCTCTCCGCCACCCGCCATCTGCTCGCTCTCACGCTGATCGGACTGCTCGTCACGGCGTTCGCCGGCCGCATCCTGCTGCGGCACGAGCCTCCCGCACCGGCGGGCCGCATGCCGTCGTCGCAGGCGGGGACGGACGCGGAGAGGGAGACCGGAAACGTGACCCGCGGGGGGACACGGCGGGGCGGCGGTCGTGGGCTCGTCGTCGTCTTCGGGCTGGTCGCGCTGTGCACCGCCTACGGCGAAGGCGCCATGGCGGACTGGGGCGCGCTCCACCTCCAGCAGGATCTGGCGGCGTCCTCGGGCACCGCGGCCGCCGGGTACGCGTCTTTCGCGCTGGCCATGACCATCGGCCGGCTGACCGGGTCGACGCTGCTGGCGCGCCTCGGCCGGGCACGGACCGTGATCGCCGGCGGCGCCGTCGCGACGGCCGGCATGCTGCTCGGCTCGCTCGCCCCGTCCGTCTGGGCGGCGTTGATCGGCTTCGCCGTCACCGGACTCGGGCTCGCCAACCTCTTCCCGGTCGCCGTGGAGCGGGCCGGCGCCCTCGCCGGCCCGTCCGGCGTCGCGACCGCCTCCACGCTGGGCTACGGCGGCATGCTTCTCGGGCCGCCCGCGATCGGTTTCATGGCCGACTGGTTCTCCCTGTCCACCGCACTCACCAGCGTCGCCGCACTGGCTGCCGTAGCCGCGGTCATCGGGATGTCGACCCGGCGGGTGCTGGGCGGCTGACGTGGATACCCGCGCGGCGAGGCCCGCAGGGCTTGCTGGGCGGTTGAGGTGAGTCTTCCCGCGGGGCCGGAGCGGGGTGCGCCGCGGCAATCGGTGCGTGAACCGCTTACGGTCCCGCGGCCACGTCCCCACGGGGGACGTCCCGGTGCAGCCGCCCTCCGCCGCCACCGCCGATGGACGGTCGCCACCGCCGATGGGCGGTTGCCGGCGCCGATGGACGGTCGCCACAACCACGCGGTACCGGAAGAAACAGGCATTCTTGGAGTGCGCTCCATCCGGCACACTCGCCCCTATGGAGACTGCGGAGTTCCTTCAGACCCTGGACCGGGAGGGCCGGTTGCTGGCCGCGGCCGCCGCGGAGGCGGGGCCCGACGCCAAGGTGCCGACCTGTCCGGAGTGGCAGGTGCGTGATCTGCTGCGGCACACCGGGGCGGTGCACCGGTGGGCCGCCGCGTTCGTCGCCGACACGCACACCGCACCCCGACCCCTCGGCGACCCGCCGGACCTGGACGGTGCCGAGCTGGTGGCCTGGTACCGCGACAGCCACCGGCTGCTGGTCGACACCCTGGCCGGCGCGCCGGCCGACGTGGAGTGCTGGACCTTCCTGCCGGCGCACAGCCCCTCACCGCTCGCGTTCTGGACCCGGCGGCAGGCGCACGAGACGACCGTGCACCGCTACGACGCGGAGGCGGCGCGCGGCGGTACGCCCGCCCCGATCGCGCGGGGGTTCGCGGCGGACGGCATCGACGAGCTGCTGCGCGGCTTCCACGCCCGACCCAGGAGCCGGGTCCGCACCCCGGAGCCACGGGTACTGCGGGTGCGGGCGGTGGACGCGGGGGCGGAGGCGGTGTGGACCGTACGGCTCACGAGCGAGCCGCCGGTGACCGTCCGGGAGGAGGCCGGCGAGGCCGAGGCCGAACTGTCCGGCCCCGCCGACCAGTTGTACCTGGCGCTGTGGAACCGGGCGCCGGTGCCGGCCGTGACCGGGGACCGCTCTCTCGCCGACCTGTGGCGGGAGGAGTCCGGGATCTGACGCCGGTCAGTCGACCTCGTCGAGCATCCGGGCCAGCACCGCGCGCTGCACCGGCCGCACCTCGCCGTGCAGCGTGCGCCCCTTCGCCGTGAGCACCACGCGTACCCCGCGCCGGTCCTCGGCGCACATGGCCCGCTCGACGAGGCCGTCCTTCTCGAGGCGGCCGATGAGCCGGGACAGCGCACTCTGGCTCAGATGGACCCGATCGGAGATTTCCTGCACGCGGTAGGCGCAGCCACCGTCCGCCGCCGTGCCCTCGGCCAGCAGGTCGAGAACCTCGAAGTCGCTGGCGCACAGGCCGTGCCCGTGCAGGGCCCGGTCCAGCTCGCATTGGGTGCGGGCGTGCAGGCCCAGGATGTCCCGCCACTGCTCCACGAGCGCCTGCTCGGCCTTCTTCGCCGCCATGAGCGCACCGTAGCAGAGAAACGAGATTGTTGCATCGTAATTAAATGCTTTTGCATTGAATGCATGCGCATGTAGTGTCCTCGGTATGACCTCTCCGCTCACCACCTCCGCGGCCCCGTCATCGGCGGTTCGCTGGACTCCCCGGCTGTGGGGCACCCTGCTGGTGCTGTGCGCCGCGATGTTCCTGGACGCGCTGGACGTGTCGATGGTCGGCGTCGCGCTGCCGTCCATCGGCTCCGATCTCGGCCTGTCCACGTCGACGCTGCAGTGGATCGTCAGCGGCTACATCCTTGGTTACGGCGGCCTGCTCCTCCTCGGCGGCCGCACCGCCGACCTGCTCGGCCGGCGCCAGGTGTTCCTGGTGGCGCTCGGCGTCTTCGCGCTGGCCTCCCTGCTCGGCGGGCTCGTGGACTCCGGACCGCTGCTGATCGCCAGCCGCTTCATCAAGGGCCTGAGCGCGGCGTTCACGGCACCGGCCGGCCTGTCGATCATCACCACGACGTTCCCGGAGGGCCCGCTGCGCAACCGCGCCCTCTCCATCTACACCACCTGCGCCGCCACCGGCTTCTCCATGGGCCTGGTGCTGTCCGGTCTGCTCACCGAGGCCAGCTGGCGCTTCACCATGCTGCTGCCCGCGCCGATCGCCCTGATCGCCCTCGCCGCCGGCCTGAAGCTGCTGCCGCGCAGCGCCCGCGAGAAGGACCACGACGGCTACGACATCCCCGGCGCCGTTCTCGGCACCTCGTCGATGCTGCTGCTGGTCTTCACCGTCGTCCAGGCGCCCGAGTCCGGCTGGGCCTCCGCCCGCACCCTGCTGTCCTTCCTGGCCGTCGCCGTGATGCTGACCGCCTTCGTCCTGGTCGAGCGGCGTTCACCGAGCCCGCTGGTCCGGCTGGGCGTGCTGCGCGCGGGCAGCCAGGTCCGGGCCCAGCTCGGCGCGATCGCCTTCTTCGGCTCGTACGTCGGGTTCCAGTTCCTGACCACCCTGTACATGCAGTCGCTGCTCGGCTGGTCGGCGCTGCACACGGCGCTCGCCTTCCTGCCGGCGGGCGCGCTGGTGGCGGTGTCCGCCACGAAGGTCGGCGCGATCGTCGACCGGTTCGGCACCCCCCGCCTCATCACGACCGGCTTCACGCTGATGGTCCTCGGGTACGCGCTGTTCCTGCGCGTCGACCTCGACCCGGTGTACGCCGCCGTCGTCCTGCCGTCCATGCTGCTGATCGGCGCGGCCTGCGCGCTGGTCTTCCCCGCGCTCAACATCCAGGCCACCAACGGGGTCGAGGACCACGAGCAGGGCATGGTCTCCGGGCTGCTCAACACCTCGATCCAGGTGGGCGGGGCGATCTTCCTGGCGGTGGTCACCGCCGTGGTCACCGCGGGCGCTCCCGCGCACGCCACCCCGCAGGCCGTCCTCGACAGCTACCGGCCGGGCTTCATCGTGGTCACCGGCGTCGCGGTCGCCGGTCTGCTCATCAGCCTCACGGGTCTGCGCGGCCGTCGCACCCAGCCGACGGTCGTGGTCGCCAGGTCCACCGTGACGGAGACGGAAGCGGAACGCGTGGCGGTCCGCGACTGAGGGGGACCGTCTCCGAACGTGGGGGCGGGGGGGGGTGGGTCCTCCTTGAGGGGGGACGCTTGTTGAAGACCGAGGGGAGGACCGGGCTATGGGCCCCGCCCTCCCCCCCCGGAGAGCGGAGTCAGCCAAATCACCC
>NZ_JBVIIT010000003.1:368977-376270 GCF_055569615.1 Streptomyces sp. NPDC031379
ACGGGAGCAGGCTCTGGGGGAAGGGCCCCCCCCCCCCCCCCCCCCCCTCCCCTCTCCCTCCCCCCCCCCCCCCCCCCCCCCCACGTCTGCGCGACGACCGGGGGAATGCCCGCGCCCGTGCCCCGCCCCGCCGCCCCCGGAGAGCGGCTCAGCCCAGCCAGCCCGGCCGCACCAGGCCCGACTCGTAGGCCAGCACGACGAGTTGGGCACGGTCACGGGCACCCAGTTTCACCATCGTGCGGCTCACATGGGTCTTGGCCGTGAGGGGGCTGACCACCAGACGGCGGGCGATCTCCTCGTTCGACAGGCCGATGCCGACCAGCGCCATCACCTCCCGCTCCCGCTCGGTGAGCCGGGAGAGCGCGTCGGCGGCCGCCGGCTCCTTGGAGCGGGCCGCGAACTCGGCGATCAGGCGGCGGGTGACGCCCGGCGACAGCAGCGCGTCGCCCTCGACCACCGCCCGTACGGCGCGCACGAGTTCGTCCGGCTCGGTGTCCTTCACCAGGAAGCCGGAGGCGCCCGCACGGATCGCCTCGAAGACGTACTCGTCGAGTTCGAAGGTGGTGAGCATGATCACCTTCACGTCGGCCGGTTCCGTGTCCCCGGTGATGCGCCGGGTCGCGGCCAGACCGTCCAGCACGGGCATGCGGATGTCCATCAGGACGACGTCCGGCCTCAGTTCACGGACCAGCCGCAGCGCCTCCTCCCCGTCCGCCGCCTCCCCGGCCACCTCGATGTCAGGCTGGGCGTCGAGCAGCGCCCTGAAACCGGCCCGCACCAGCGACTGGTCGTCGGCGAGCAGTACCCGGATCACTCGTCCTCCCCGAAGCGCGTCGGCAGTACGGCGCGCACCCGGAAGCCGCCGTCGGGGCGCGGGCCCGCCTCGATGGTGCCACCCAGCGCGGCCGCCCGCTCCCGCATGCCGGCCAGCCCGTTCCCGCTGCCCCCGGCGTCCGCGCCGGTCGCGGGGCCGTCGTCGTCGATCCGCAGCCGCAGCGCGCCGCCGTCGTGGGCGAAGTGCACGCGCGCGTGCCGCGATCCGGAGTGCCGTACGACGTTGGTCAACGCCTCCTGCACGATACGGAAGGCGGCCAGGTCGGCGCCCGGTGACAGCCGCGGCGGCCCGCCCTCGATCTCCACGGTGAGGCCCGCGGCAGCCGCCTGTTCCACCAGCTCCGGGAGCCGGTCGAGGCCGGGGGCGGGGGTGCGCGGCGCGGCACCGGGGGCGCGCAGGGTGTCGAGGACCTGCCGCACCTCCCCGAGCGCCTCCTTGCTGGCGGCCTTGATGGTGGTGAGCGCGGCCCGCGCCTGCTCGGGGTCGCTGTCGAGGAGCGCGAGGCCCATGCCCGCCTGAACGTTGATGACGGAGATGCTGTGCGCGAGGACGTCGTGCAGCTCGCGGGCGATCCGCAGCCGCTCCTCGTCGGCGCGCCGCCTGGCCGCCTGGGCGCGGTCCGCGCGTTCCCGCGCCCACTGTTCGCGCCGCACCCGGGCCAGCTCGGCCAGGGCGACGATGGCCAGCACCCAGGTGGCGAGGACGATCTCCTGGGTGAGGCCCGCGCCCTCGTCGCCCGCGGGCGGGAGCCACCGGCAGAGCCAGAGCGCGACGAGGGCGTGGCCGGCCCACAGCAGCCCGATGGCCGCCCAGGCGGCCCGCCGGTGCCCGGTGACGACCGCGCTGAAGCAGGCGACCGCGACCGTGAGGAAGACGGGGCCGTAGGGGTAGCCCAGGGCCAGATAGGCGAGGGCCGCCACCGCCGTGCCGAAGGCCACGGCCACCGGACGGCGGTGCCGCCACAGCAGCAGGACCGAGGCGAGCAGCAGCAGCGCGCGTCCGTAACCGTCGAGCTGCACGCGATGCTGCTGCTCCTGCGCGGCTAAGTGGGTACCGATCAGCACGAACGCGGTGAGGAACGCGGTCGAGCGCCACGGCGTCCGGGCACGGTGCGCCTCGGGGTCGTCCGGGCGGTTCCCCCAGGGGTGTGTCCCGGGCCTGTCCGGGCGGTTCCACCACGGGGGCCCGTACCGCCACCAGTGCGAGGGACCTCTCCCGTGCTCCTCTTCCATGCACGCCACGCTAGACGGCGCCGGGCCGCGAGGACGTCAGCCGGGCGGCGTGATCACCGGTACTCCCCGGGGAGTACACGGCTCAGGACGGCTTCAGGCCCACCCCGCGCGCCAGCTGGGCGACCGCGTGCCGGAAGAACGTCCCGCGGTCCTCCACCACCCGGTTGAACTGCCCGAACACCTCGAACCCGATCAGCCCGAACAGCTGCGCCCAGGCCGCCACCATCGGCGCGGCCACCTCGGGCGGCAGCTCGGGCGCGATGTCGGCGGCCATCCGCTCGGCCTCGGGGCGCAGGTCGGCCGGGAGCGGCGGGGCGGCCAGGCCGGGGCCCTGGTGGGCGTCGCTCACGATGCCGATGAGGACCAGGCCGACGCGGGACGCGGCCCGGACGGTGGTCTGAGGGGCGGAGTAGCCGGGCACGGGCGAGCCGTAGATCAGCGCGTACTCGTGCGGGTGGGCGAGCGCCCAGCCGCGCGCCGCCTCGCACACGGTGGTCCAGCGTTCGACGGGCGTGGCGCCGGGCGTGGTGTCCCGCGCCTGCTCCGCCGCCTCCCCGAGGGAGTCGTAGGCGTCGATGATCAGCGCGGTCAGCAGCTCGTCACGGCTCGGGAAGTAGCGGTACACGGCCGACGAGACCATGCCCAGTTCGCGGGCGACGGCCCGCAGCGAGAGCTTGGCCGCGCCCTCGGCCGCCAGCTGTCTGCGGGCGGCCTCCTTGATGGCCGCGGTGACTTCGACCCTGGCCCGTGCACGGGCGCCCTGTGCGGTGCTCATGCCAGCAGTGTGCCATGGAGCAAGAGCGGTGCACACAGAAGAGAGCGGCGCACTGGAAATGGAGCAGTGCCCAAAAAAGAGAGCACTGCTCTTGATAGGGAGCACCCGTCTGCTCCACACTGGAGACGAACGAGAGCACCGCTCTCCAGAATCGTGGGGGTCACCATGTCGCCGTCAGCGCCGTACTACCTCAAGGGCAGCCCGCTGAACGTCCGCCTGAACAGCGTGATCGGCTGGCTCGCCCGGCACGGGCTCAGCCTCGCGGGCACCGCCGAGATGTCCGTGCCCGGCCGTAAGAGCGGCAAGATGCAGCGCATTCCGGTCAACCCGCACACCTACGACGGCGGGCAGTACCTGGTCTCGGCGCGCGGCCACTCCCAGTGGGTGAAGAACATGCGCGCCGCCGGCGGCGGCGAACTGCGCGTCGGCCGCAAGGTGCGCGTCTTCACCGCGGTGGAGCTTCCCGACGCGGAGAAGCTCCCCGTCCTGCGGACCTACCTGGAGAAGTGGGGCTGGGAGGTCAACCAGTACTTCGCCGGGGTGACCGCCCAGTCCTCCGACGAGGAGATCATCGCCTGCGCCGGCGACCACCCCGTCTTCCGGATCACCGTCACGAACTGACGGGCTCCTCCGCCGGGGCGGCCTGCCCCCGGTCCAGCGCGGCCAGGGCGCGCTGGGCGAGCGGGTGGGCACGGACCAGCTCACCCAGCGAAGTCGAGCCCTGCGTGATGTCCTTGAACGCCCTCCACGCCGGACGGAAGCCGGTGAGGGCCGCGTGGAAGAGCCCGGGACGCTTCTCGAACATGGTCAGCATCCGCTTGCCGACGCTCATCTCGACGCCGAGCCCCGCCTTGATGGCGAACGCGTAGTTCAGGGCCTGGCGCCGGGTGTCCACGGCGTCGTGGGCCTCGGCGATCCGCACCGCCCACTCCCCCGCCAGCCGGCCCGAGCGCAGCGCGAAGGAGATGCCCTCCCGCGTCCACGGCTCCAGCAGGCCGGCCGCGTCACCGCAGACCAGCACCCGGCCACGGGAGAGCGGTGAGTCGTCGGCGCGGCAGCGGGTCAGGTGGCCGGAGGAGACGGCCGGTTCGAAGCCGGACAGGCCGAGGCGGGCGATGAAGTCCTCCAAGTAGCGCTTGGTGGCCGCGCCTTCGCCGCGCGCGGAGATCACGCCGACCGTCAGCGTGTCGCCCTTCGGGAACACCCAGCCGTAACTGCCGGGCATCGGGCCCCAGTCGATGAGTACCCGCCCCTTCCAGTCCGCGGCGACCGACTCCGGCACCGGGATCTCCGCCTCCAGACCGAGGTCCACCTGGTCCAGCTTCACACCGACGTGGGCCCCTATGCGGCTGGCGCTGCCGTCGGCGCCGACCACCGCACGCGCCAGCACCGTCTCCCCGCCCTGCAGGACCACGGCGACCGTGCGCCGGTCCGGCACCGCCGAGCCGTGCTGCTCGACGCGCTGCACCGTGACGCCCGTACGCAGCTCGGCGCCCGCCTTCTGGGCGTGCTCGACCAGCTGCTGGTCGAACTCGGGCCGGTTGATCAGCCCGAACAGCGTCTGCCTGGACCGGCGGGTGCGGGTGAAGCGGCCGTTGTTCGAGAAGGTGATCGCGTGCACCCGGTCCCGGAAGGGCAGCTCGAAGCCCGGCGGCAGCGCGTCGCGCGAGGGGCCGATGATGCCGCCGCCGCATGTCTTGTACCGGGGCAACTCGGCTTTCTCCAGCAACAGCACGCTCCGCCCCGCGACCGCCGCCGCGTAGGCGGCGGAGGCCCCCGCGGGTCCCGCGCCCACCACGACGACGTCCCACACCCGCTGCACGTCGTCCGCCGAAGAGTTCTCGCCGCTCACGATGGTCTACTGCTCCGATCAAGCCGCTGCCGTAGTGTCCCTCGCATCCTACGGCGGCCGTCGTCGCAGGCCACTGTGGGAGTATCGGGGGTACTCACCCCGTTCAACGTCGCACCCACGAGGAGCGTGCCCATGTCGTCGAATCCGGTCGCCGAGACCGTCGCCTCGCTGATGCCCCGGGCGAAGGCGGAGCTGACCGAGCTGGTCGCCTTCAAGTCGGTGGCGGACTTCGCGCAGTTCCCGAAGAGCGAGAGCGAGGGCGCCGCGAGCTGGATCGCCGACGCGCTGCGCGCCGAGGGCTTCGTCGACGTGGCCCTGCTCGACACACCGGACGGCACCCAGTCGGTGTACGGCTTCCTGCCGGGCCCCGAGGGCGCGAAAACGGTTCTCCTCTACGCGCACTACGATGTGCAGCCGCCGCTGGACGAGGCCGGCTGGACCACCCCGCCGTTCGAGCTGACCGAGCGCGACGGCCGCTGGTACGGCCGCGGGACCGCCGACTGCAAGGGCGGCCTGATCATGCACCTGCTCGCGCTGCGCGCCCTGAAGGCCAACGGCGGCGTCCCGGTGCACGTGAAGGTGATCGTGGAGGGCTCCGAGGAACAGGGCACGGGCGGCCTGGAGCGGTACGCCGAGGAGCACCCCGAGTTGCTGGAGGCCGACACGATCGTCATCGGCGACGCGGGCAACTTCCGTGTCGGCCTGCCGACGGTCACCACCACCCTGCGCGGCATGACCCTGGTCCGGGTGCGGATCGACACCCTGGCCGGCAACCTGCACTCGGGCCAGTTCGGCGGCGCCGCCCCGGACGCGCTCGCCGCACTGATCCGCGTCCTGGACTCGCTGCGTGCCGAGGACGGCTCGACCACGGTCGACGGGCTGGACGCCGTGGCGCGGTGGGACGGTCTGGAGTACACCGAGGAGCAGTTCCGCAAGGACGCCAAGGTGCTGGACGGTGTGGGGCTGGTCGGTGACGGCTCGGTCGCCGACCGCATCTGGGCCCGTCCGGCGGTCACCGTCATCGGCATCGACTGCCCGCCGGTCGTCGGCGCGACCCCGTCCGTGCAGTCCGCCGCCCGCGCGCTGATCAGCCTGCGGGTGCCGCCGGGTGTGGACGCCGCGGAGGCCACCAAGCTGCTCCAGGCGCACGTCGAGACGCACACGCCGTGGGGCGCCCGGGTCACCACCGAGCAGATCGGCCAGGGACAGGCGTTCCGCGCCGACACCTCCAGCCCGGCCTACCAGGCGATGGCCGACGCGATGGCCGTGGCCTACCCGGGCGAGACGATGCAGTACGCCGGCCAGGGCGGCTCGATCCCGCTGTGCAACACGCTCGCCGGCCTGTACCCGCAGGCCGAGATCCTGCTCATCGGCCTGAGCGAGCCGGAGGCGCAGATCCACGCGGTCAACGAGAGCGTGTCGCCCGAGGAACTGGAGCGGCTGTCGGTCGCCGAGGCGCTCTTCCTGCGCAACTACGCGGCAGGCTGACCCGTTCTGCCGACGGCAGAGGGCCCTCGCCGCGGGCGGGGGCTCTGCGTACGGTCGGCACATGGACGTCATCGAACTGCTCCCCCGTCTCCACCTCCTGCGCTTCCCGGTCGGCCAGGCCTATCTCTGGCGCGACGACGACGAGTTGACGCTGATCGACGCGGGAGCGCTCGGCGCCGGCCGGACGATCGCGGAGGCGGTCACGGCGCTGGGGCGCGCCCCCGAGGACGTCCGGCGGATCGTGCTGACCCATTTCCACGAGGACCACGCGGGCGGGGCGGGCGAGTTCGCCGCGCTGAGCGGAGCGGAGGTGCTGGCGCACCGGCTCGACGCCCCGTTCGTGCGCGGTGAACTCCCCGGCCCGCCACCGCGGTTCGAGGAGTGGGAGCTGCCGATCCACGCGGCGGCGGCCCGGCACCTGCCCGAGGGCACGCCGGAGCCCCCGGCCGCGGTCACCGGCCTGTCGGACGGCGACGTGCTGGACTTCGGCGGCGGCGCCCGGGTGCTCCACGTCCCCGGGCACACGGACGGCAGCATCGCGCTGTTCCTGCCCGACGAGGGCGTGCTGTTCACCGGGGACACGGTGGCGGCCTCACCGGTCGACGGGTCGGTGATACCGGGCGTGTTCAACCTCGACCGCCCCCGGCTCCTTGCCTCGCTCGGCCGGCTGGCGGACCTCGACGCGGAGGTGGCCTGCTTCGGGCACGGTGACCCGGTGGTGGGCGGCGCCGGGGCCGCTCTGCGCGACGCGACGGCCACACCCTGAGCGCGCCGCCTCCCGTCAGGGGCCGGCCGACCGACACCCCGCCGCCTTCCGGGACGGGCCAGCCGACAAGCACCCACCGCCACCCGGCACGGACCAGCCGGCCGACACCCCACCACCTTCCGGCACAGGTCCGCCGACAGGCACCCCGCCACCTTTCGGCGCGGATCGGCTGACCTACACCCCACCGCCACCCAGCGCGGGTCGGCCAACCGACACCCCACCGCCCTCCGGCAGGGGTCGACCGACGGGCACCCCGCCGCCTTCCGGGACGGGCCAGCCGACAAGCACCCACCGCCACCCGGCACGGACCAGCCGGCCGACACCCCACCACCTTCCGGCACAGGT
>NZ_JBVIIT010000003.1:376368-409127 GCF_055569615.1 Streptomyces sp. NPDC031379
GTCCGCCGACAGGCACCCCGCCACCTTTCGGCGCGGATCGGCTGACCTACACCCCACCGCCTCCCGTCAGGGGTCGGCTGACCTACACCCCACCGCCACCCAGCGCGGGTCGGCCGACCGACACCCCACCGCCGCATGGCAGGGGTCGACCGAGGGGCACCCCACCACCCGGCACGGGACAGCCGACCGGACACCCCACCGCCACCCGGCACGGGACAGCCGACAAGCACCCCAGCACCGCCCGGCAGGGGTCGACCGACCGACACCCCACCGCCACCCGGCCCAGCTCAGCCGAGCGGCACCCCGGCCTCCAGATAGAGCGCGGTCCCCCGCTCGCGGGCGCGCAGGGCCCAGCGGAGCCGCTCGTAGCGGACCGGCGGGAGCATCTCGGCGGCCTCCTGCTCGGTGGCGAAGCGCCAGGCCCGCAGCTCCGGACCCGGCAGCAGCACCCGGGACGCCTCGCCGGGCTCCAGCCGGCCGCCGTCGAAGAGCAGCCGCAGGCCGCCGAAGCCGGGCGGCGCGGGCCGCTCCCAGTCCACGACGAGCAGCCGGGGCACCTCCCGCAGCTCGATCCCGGTCTCCTCGGCGACCTCGCGCATGCCGGCCCGGGCCGGGGCCTCGCCGCGCTCCACCACACCGCCGGGGAACTCCCACCCG
The DNA here is from genome assembly GCF_055569615.1 of Streptomyces sp. NPDC031379. Lineage (NCBI taxonomy): Bacteria > Bacillati > Actinomycetota > Actinomycetes > Kitasatosporales > Streptomycetaceae > Streptomyces > Streptomyces sp. NPDC031379. The sequence goes on from NZ_JBVIIT010000003.1 coordinate 377,026, forward strand.
GGCTTGTAGGTGGGGTCCACGAGCAGCACCCGGTCCTGCTCGTCGAAGAGCAGGACCCCGGCGGCGAGCGTCTCGGCGGTCGGCTCGGGGGTCTGCACGATGTCACAGGCGGGTACCGCACCGCTGCCGACGGCCTCGGCGATGTGCACGGCGGTCTCGTAGGGGGTGAGGGCGCTGGTGTCCACGAGGTGGGCGTCGGCGGTGAGCCAGGCGGCGAGGGCGGCGCGGTAGGGCTCGATGTGGTCGTACGACCACTGCCGTAGCCGCAACTCGCCGTCGGGGAGGTCCGGCGGGACCTCCCGGCCGGCTATCCGCGCGCGCAGGATCGTTTCGGCCGGGGCGAGGAGCAGATGGTGCACGGGGATTCTGCGGGCGGCGAGACCGCCGAAGATCTCGTCGCGGTACTCCTGGCGGAGCAGGGTCATGGGCACCACGAGGGTCCCGCCCAGCTCGGCGAGCATTCCGGCCGCCGTGTCGACGACGAGCCGGCGCCAGATCGGCAGGTCCTGGAAGTCGCCGGTCTCGGCCAGGCGTTTGGCCGGCAGCAGGTGGGTGAGCGCCGCGCCGACGACCTCGGGGTCGAAGAGCGTGCTGTTCGGGATCAGGTCGATCAGTTCCCGTGCGGTGGTGGTCTTCCCCGCACCGAACGCGCCGTTGATCCAGACGACGGTCACGGACTCCCCCTCTTCTGTTGGCCCCCTGTGGCTTGCCCGCTCCACCCTGCCACGGAAACCCCGTCCCGGTGAGGGCGCCCGTACGGGAGTACCGGGGCCCCCGCGACGGGGACACCGGCACACACCGTAGGCCGTCGCCCCCTACCTCAGGCCGAGGGCGTCGTCGTCGACGGCCAAACTCTCGTGGCTGACGAGCTGACCGGCGTCGTCGAGGGTGTCCGCGACGTTGAGGTCACCGAGGTGCCCGGCCTCCGCCGCGTGGGACGGGGTGACGGCCGCCACGACGAATCCGGCGGCGAGGGTGGCGATGGCGAGCATGCTGCGCTTCTTCATGCGCTGATCAACTGCCGAATCGGCCGGGGGTCACGCAGGTCACCGCGGTTGCGTCGACGACGGGCGAGCGCGGGGAAATCCCGTGGCTCCGGCGAGTATGCCGCGGGTATCTTCCGGGGCCTGGATCGCCGTACCGGCACCGCCGCAACCGTTCACACCACCGTCGTCGCACCTCTGTGTCCGACGCACTCGCCCAGGAAGGCACAGCCATGACCGGCCCTCGCTCCACCACGACCCTCTGGCGCCCGACGGGCCCCGACGAGCTGGAGCTGGTGCGCGAGCTGGCGTGGCGGGCGTGGCCGCCCCGGCTGCCGGAGCAGCCGATTTTCTACCCGGTCCTCAACGAGGACTACGCGATCCGGATCGCCCGGGACTGGAACGTCAAGCACGAGGGCGCGGGCTTCGTGACCCGCTTCGAGGTCGACGCGGAGTTCCTCGGCCGCTATCCGGTCCGGCAGGCGGGCGGCGAGACGATCCTGGAGCTGTGGGTGCCGGCCGAGGAGCTGGAGGAGTTCAACGCCCACATCGTCGGCCGGATCGAGGTCGTCCACGAGTTCCGCTGAGACCAGCGGTGGCCGGATCGGCTACCGCTACCGGGTCGGGCGGGGCGACCACCAGGCCTGAACCGCCCGAAGCCAACACATCCGAACTTCCGACCATGACGGAACGGCGTATTGGCCCGGTCGTCAAGGGTTTTGACGGGATATCGGACAACCCGAACGCGCCTCTTCCAACACAGTCCGACAGGTTCTACCGTGAACGCGCACCGATGACGCGTACATGCCGCTCGCCCGGTCGCATGCCGGCCCGGCTCGGCGGCATGCCGTCATCCACCTTTCGCGAGTCGGAGGAACGTCAACGATGCGTCACCCTCACACCCGCACAACCCGCCGAAGAGTGGTCGGAGCACTCACCGCAGGACTGCTGTGCGCGGGCGGTCTCGCGGCCCCCGCCCTGGCGGCTCCCGCACAGGAGCCCGCCGCGCCCGCCCTGGCCGACGGCCTCGCCCTCACCCCGCCGATGGGCTTCAACAACTGGAACTCCACACACTGCCGTGCCGACTTCGACGAGGCCATGGTCAAGGGGATCGCCGACCTCTTCCTCGCGAAGGGCCTGAAGGACGCGGGCTACCAGTACGTCAACCTGGACGACTGCTGGGCGCTGCCCGACCGCGACGCGAACGGCAAGCTGGTGCCCGATCCGGCCCGCTTCCCGAACGGCATCAAGGCCGTCGCCGACTACGTCCACACCAAGGGCCTCAAGCTCGGCATCTACACCAGCGCCGGAACCAAGACCTGCAACAGCGCCGGTTTCCCCGGCGCCCTGGGCCACGAGGAGAGCGACGCCCGGCAGTTCGCCGACTGGGGCGTGGACTACCTCAAGTACGACAACTGCAACAACCTCGGCGTCGATGCCCGGACGCGCTACCGGACCATGCGCGACGCGCTGAAGGCCGCCTCCGCGAGGACAGGGCGTCCCATCGTCTACAGCATCTGCGAATGGGGCGAGAACAAGCCCTGGGAATGGGCCTCGGACGTCGGTCATCTGTGGCGGACCACCGGCGACATCAGCGACAGCTGGAGTTCGATGCTGTCCATCCTCAAACAGAACCTCCCGCTCGCGCCGTACGCCGGCCCCGGCCACTGGAACGACCCCGACATGCTGGAGGTCGGCAACGGCGGCATGACGGACACCGAGTACCGCTCGCACTTCTCCCTCTGGTCGGTCATGGCCGCGCCGCTGCTCATCGGCACCGATCTGCGCAAGGCCTCCCAGGCGACCTTCGACATCCTGGGCAACAAGGAGGTCATCGCCGTCGACCAGGACCCGCTCGGCAAGCAGGGCACGGTCCTCTCCTCCACGGCCGGACGCTGGGTCGTCGCCAAGGAGATGAAGGACGGCAGCCGCGCGGTGGCCCTCTTCAACGAGTCGGGCGCCGCCCAGCGGATCGCCACCAGCGCGAGCGCCGTGGGTCTGCCCGCCGCCGACGCCTACACCCTGCGCGACCTGTGGCAGCACCGCGCCTACAACACGGCCGGCACCATCGCCGCCACCGTCCCGGCCCACGGCACGGTCCTGCTGCGCGTCTCGGCCGACCCGGACTGGGCCGCCAACCCTCCCGCCGCGGAACTCGGCCTGGACGGCAGCCCGTTGCTGGAGGCGGGCGCCCCGGCCACGCTGACGAGCACCGTCACCGACCTCGGGCGGACGCCCGCGCGCCAGGTCTCCGTCTCCCTGACCGGCCCGGAGGGATGGAGCGTGCGGCCCACGTCGGCGACCACGGCCACCGCCCTCGCCACGGGCAGGTCACTGCGGACCGGCTGGCGCGTGACCGCCCCGGCCGGGACACCGACGGGTTCCTACGGCCTCACGCTCCAGGCGCGTTACCGCTCCCCCTCGGGACAGCGCGTGACCGGCACCCTCCCGCTGACCGCGTCCGTCGTCCTGCCACCGCCCTCCGGCACGTCGTACCTCAGCGACCTGCCGTGGCTGTCGGCGACCAGCGGCTGGGGGCCGGTGGAGCGCGACACCAGCAACGGGGAGAGCGCCGCGGGTGACGGACATCCGCTCACCATCGGCGGGGCGGTGTACGCCAAGGGGCTCGGCGTGCACGCACTGAGCGACCTGTCCTTCTACACCGGCGGGGCCTGCGAGAAGGTCACCGCGGACGTCGGGGTGGATGACGAGAAGGGCGCGAAGGGCACCGTGGCCTTCGAGATCTGGGCGGACGGCACGAAGGTCGCCTCGACCGGTGTGCTGACCAACGCGCAGCCGGCCCGGCCGGTCAGCGCCGACGTCAGCGGCGCCCGGACGGTCCGGCTCGTCGTCGGCGACGGCGGGGACGGCGTCGACTCGGACCACGCGGACTGGGCGGACGCCCGGCTGAGCTGCTGAACCGCGCGGTCAGACACTCGCCGCGGCCGCGTCCGGCCTGCGGGCCAGCGCGGCCGCGGCGGCGCCGACCAGACCCGCGTCGGTGCCCATCTGCGCGGGCACGACCGTCAGCCGCCGCACGAAGGACAGGGTCGCGTAGTCGGTGAGCGCCTTGCGCAGGGGCGTGAACAGGATGTCACCGGCCTTGCCGACGCCTCCGCCGATCACCGCGATGTCGATCTCGACCAGGGTCGCGGTGGCCGCGATACCTGCGGCCAGCGCCTGGGCGGCCCGTTCGAAGGACGCCACGGCGACCGGATCACCCGCGCGTGCGGCGGCCGCCACGGCGGCGGCCGAGGTGTCGCCGTCGGGGCCCGGGCGCCAGCCCTGCTCCAGGGCCCGGCGGGCGATGTTGGGCCCGCTGGCGATGCGCTCCACGCAGCCGCGCGCGCCGCACGGGCAGGGGTCGCCGTCGAGGTCGACGCTGATGTGGCCGATGTGCCCGGCGTTGCCGGTCGGGCCGGGGTGCAACTGCCCGTTCAGCACGAGGCCGCCGCCGACCCCCGTCGAGACCACCATGCACAGCGCGTTGTCGTGGCCGCGGGCGGCGCCCTGCCAGTGCTCGGCCGCCGTGATCGCGACGCCGTCGCCGATCAGCTCCACCGGGAGGCCTCCGGTGGCCGCGCGCACCCGCTCGACCAGCGGGAAGTCGCGCCAGCCCGGCACGTTCACCGGGCTGACGGTGCCCGCCGAGGCGTCCACCGGGCCCGCGCTGCCGATGCCGATCGAGCCGGCACGTCCCCACAGGGGCGACCCGCCGAGGTCGCCGAACACCTCCGCGACGGCCCGCATGACCGTTTCGCCGTCCTGCTGAGCGGGCGTGGCGCGCTGGGCCCGGGCCAGGATCCGTCCGTCGCCGTCCACCAGCGCGCCGGCGATCTTGGTGCCGCCGATGTCCAGGGCCGCCACGAGGTCGGTGTGCATCAGAGTCAGATCTCCCCGTTGAAAGCTCGAGAACCAGAGAAAGGCAGGCCGGTCAGGCGGTGGGGGCGCAGGCCGGAGACAGCGGTGGACAGTCTCTCTCGCATCTGACAACGTTGTCCAGGCTCTATGCTCGACGCCACATCCTCATACAAGCCCATGGACCGCCGCACCACCCCATGGGAAGAACACGGACGACAGGACAGGACAGCGCATCGTGCCCGAGACCACCCGCCGCGCAGACCACCACTCCGGGACCCGCTACGGCAACCGTCCCACGATGAAGGACGTGGCGGCTCGGGCCGGGGTCGGCCTCAAGACGGTATCCCGCGTGGTCAACGGCGAGCCCGGCGTCACCCCGGACACCGAGCGCCGCGTCCAGGAGGCGATCGACGCCCTCGGCTTCCGCCGCAACGACAGCGCCCGGGTGCTGCGCAAGGGCCGCACCGCGAGCATCGGCCTGGTCCTCGAGGACCTCGCGGACCCCTTCTACGGCCCCCTCAGCCGCGCGGTGGAGGAGGTGGCCCGCGCCCACGGCGCCCTGCTGATCAACGGATCCAGCGCGGAGGACCCGGAGCGTGAGCAGGAGCTGGCGCTGGCCTTGTGCGCACGGCGCGTGGACGGCCTGGTCGTGATCCCGGCCGGGGACGACCACCGCTATCTCGAGCCGGAGATCAGAGCGGGCGTGGCCACCGTCTTCGTGGACCGCCCGGCCGGGAAGATCGACGCCGACGTCGTCCTGTCCGACAACCACGGCGGTGCCCGCGGCGGCGTCGCGCATCTGATCGCGCACGGGCACCGGCGGATCGGCTTCATCGGCGACATGCCGCGGATCCACACCGCGGCGGAGCGACTGCGGGGCTACCGGACGGCCATGGAGGACGCGGGGATACCCGTCGAGGACCGCTGGATGTCCCTCGGGGCGACGAATCCGGAGCGGGTGCGCCGGGCGGCGGAGGAGATGCTCGCCGGGACCGACCCCGTCACCGCGATCTTCGCCGGAAACAACCGGGTCACGGTCACGGTGATCCGGGTCCTCGCCGAGCGGTCCCGCCCGGTCGCCCTCGTCGGCTTCGACGACATCGAACTGGCCGATCTGCTGCAGCCGGGGGTCACGGTCGTCGCACAGGACGCGGCGGCCCTGGGCCGTACCGCCGCCGAGCGCCTCTTCCGCCAGCTGGACGGCGGCCTGATCGCCCCCGAGCGGATCGAGCTGCCGACCCGGCTCATCACCCGAGGCTCCGGCGAGCTGCCGCCGGCGGACTGAGCATGGCGACACTGGAGGAGCTGGGCCTCGCACTGGCACCACGCGACCATCCGCTGACCTATCCCGGCACCTGGCCCGCCGACTCCGGGCTGCTGCACGGCGACCGGATGCTGCCGCTGGACCGCCTGGTGCACGACGACCGGGCGCCGGTGCTCGCCGTCGGCTCCAACGCCTCGCCCGCCCAACTGCGCCACAAGATGGCCGAGTTCGGGATCGACGGCGTCATCCCGATGGTGCGGACGCGGGTCACCGGAGTCGACGTGGGCGTCTCCGCCCACGTCAGCCGCATGGGCTATGTCTCCGCCTCACCGGTCAGGTCCTCGCGTGCCGCACGGGAGTTGTTCGTCATCTGGCTCGACCGCCGGCAGCTCGACGTGATCGACGCCAGCGAGGGCGTGCCGCTGCCCGACGGGAACTTCTGGCGGGTGTGGCTGCCCGCACCGGAGGTGCGCGTCGAGCTTGCCGACGGCCGCGTCCTGCCCGGGGTGTACTCGTACGTCAACCGGCACGGGGTGCTGCGCAACGGCGACGGCACGCCGCGCCGCCATCCCGGCCAGCGTGCGATCCTCACCCAGCTCCTCGCCGCGTCCGCTCCGTTGCGGCAGCTCTTCGGGGTGACACCGGAGGAGTTCAGCGCCCGGGCGCGTGGTGACGCACGGCTGTGCGCGCGGGGCACCCGGCTGTTCGCCGAGCAGAGGTGGGTGACGGCAGCGGGACTCGAGTCGTACGCCCACGCCCGGCCGCCCGGGGTTCCCGGCACCGGTGACTGGCCGTCGGCTCCCCCGCCCTAGGTCCTGCCTGACACATGATCACTGTTCGCGGAGCCGGAGGACGAGCGTCGGACGGTTCCGGACACGCCTCCGCCCCCTGTCGCCCTCCTCGAGGGTCGGCGGGGGCGGCTCGTGCCGTCGGTGCCGTGTCGCGGTGCGCGCTACTGCGCGGAGGCGGTCAGGTCGCCGCGGCGGGGGGCCGCGAAGCCCTCCAGGTCGGCGCGGGTCAGGCCGGTGAGGCGGGCGACCTCGGCGATGTCGAGGGCGCCGCAGTCCAGGCCGCGCAGCAGGTAGCCGCTGAGGGCCTTGGCGGTGGCGGGCTCGTCCATGACGTCGCCGCCGGCGCGGTTGGCGTAGCGGGCGAGGCGGCCGGCTGCCTGTTCGAAGCCTTCGCGGTAGAAGGCGAAGACGGCCGCGTAGCGGGTGGGGATGTGGCCGGGGTGCATGTCCCAGCCCTGGTAGTAGGCGCGGGCCAGCGCGCGGCGGGTGAGGCCGTAGTGCAGGCGCCAGGCGTCGTGGACCTTGGCGGTCGGGCCGACGGGGAGGACGTTCGTGGAGCCGTCGGACACGCGGACCCCGGTACCGGCCGCGGCGACCTGCATGATCGCCTTGGCGTGGTCGGCGGCCGGGTGGTCGCTGGCCTGGTAGGCGGCGGAGATGCCGAGGCAGGCGCTGTAGTCGAAGGTGCCGTAGTGCAGTCCGGTGGCGCGGCCTTCGGCGGCCTGGATCATGCGGGCGACGGCGGCGGTGCCGTCGGTGGCGAGGATGGACTGGCTGGTCTCGATCTGGATCTCGAAGCCGAGGCGTCCGGCGTCCAGGCCGTGGGCCTTCTCGAAGGCCTCCAGGAGGCGGACGAAGGCGCTCACCTGCTCGGGGTACGTCACCTTGGGCAGGGTGAGGACGAGGCCCTCGGGCAGTCCGCCGGCTTCCATCAGACCGGTGAGGAAGACATCGAGGGTGCGGATGCCCCGGTCGCGTACCGCGGCCTCCATGCACTTCATGCGGATGCCCATGTACGGGGCCGCCGTGCCGTTCGTGTACGCCTCGGCGATCAGGCGGGCCGCGCGGGCGGCCGTCTCGTCCTCCTCGGCGTCCGGGCGGGGGCCGTAGCCGTCCTCGAAGTCGACGCGCAGGTCCTCGACGGGCTCGCGTTCCAGTTTGGCGCGGACGCGGGAGTAGACAGGCTCGGCGAGGTCGTCGGAGAGGCCGAGGACGGCCGCGAAGGAGGCCGCGTCCGGGGCATGCTCGTCGAGCGCGGCGAGGGCCCGGTCGCCCCAGGAGCGGAGGGTGTCGGCGGCGAAGGCGTCACCGGGGACGTAGACGGTGTGGACGGGCTGCCGGGTGCCGGGGTCTCCGGGATAGCGGCGCTCCAGTTCCGCGTCCACCGGCGCGAGGGAGGCGCTGATCTCCTCGCTGACGGCGCCCGCGAGGCTCGTCGCCACCTTCTCCTGCTGACCCATCCCACACCCTCCAATTTTCCGCTGTACGGAATCAACAATCCGTAGAATGAAGTTATCCGGGGTGGTTCCCGCTGGTCAACACCTTCCGGGACGCTTCCAGAATGCACCGAGGCCCCTGTGACCGCGCCGGTCACAGGGGCCTCGTACGCCGTGGAGGGGCTCAGCCCTTGCGGGTCTTGATCTCCTCGGTCAGCTGCGGGACGACGTCGAAGAGGTCGCCGACCACACCGAAGTCGACCAGCTCGAAGATCGGGGCCTCGGCGTCCTTGTTGACGGCCACGATCGTCTTGGAGGTCTGCATACCGGCACGGTGCTGGATGGCGCCGGAGATGCCGTTGGCGATGTACAGCTGCGGCGAGACCGACTTGCCGGTCTGGCCGACCTGGTTGGTGTGCGGGTACCAGCCGGCGTCCACCGCGGCACGCGAGGCGCCGACGGCCGCGCCGAGGGAGTCGGCGAGCGCCTCGATGATCGAGAAGTTCTCCGCGCCGTTCACACCGCGGCCACCGGAGACCACGATCGCGGCCTCGGTCAGCTCCGGACGGCCCGTCGACTCACGCGGCGTACGGCCGGTGACCTTCGTGCCGGTGGCCTTGTCGGAGAAGGTCACGGACAGGGCCTCGACCGCACCGGCGGCCGGGGCGGCCTCGACGGCGGCCGAGTTCGGCTTGACCGTGATGACCGGGGTGCCCTTGATGACACGGGACTTGGTGGTGAAGGACGCGGCGAACACCGACTGGGTGGCCACCGGGCCCTCGTCGCCGGCCTCGAGGTCGACGGCGTCGGTGATGATGCCGGAGCCGATGCGCAGCGCCAGGCGGGCGGCGATCTCCTTGCCCTCGGCGGAGGACGGGACCAGCACGGCGGCCGGGGAGACGGCCTCGTGGGCGGCCTGCAGGGCGTCCACCTTCGGCACGACCAGGTACTCGGCGTACTCGGGCGCGTCGTGGGTGAGGACCTTCACCGCGCCGTGCTCGGCGAGCGTGGCGGCGGTGTCGGCGGCGCCGTTGCCGAGCGCGACGGCGACGGGCTCGCCGAGGCGGCGGGCCAGGGTCAGCAGCTCCAGGGTGGGCTTGCGGACGGCGCCGTCCACGTGGTCGACGTAGACGAGGACTTCAGCCATGGGATTGCTCTCCTGCGTAACGAAGTTGAGGGGCGGTCAGCGGGGGCGAGCCCTTAGATGAACTTCTGGCCCGCGAGGAACTCAGCGAGCTGCTTTCCGCCCTCGCCCTCGTCCTTGACGATGGTGCCGGCCGTGCGGGCCGGACGCTCGGTCGCGGTCTCGACCTTGGTGAACGCGCCGTCGAGACCGACCTCCTCGGCCTCGATGTCCAGGTCGGACAGGTCCCAGGACTCCACCGGCTTCTTCTTGGCCGCCATGATGCCCTTGAAGGACGGGTAGCGTGCCTCGCCCGACTGGTCGGTGACGGAGACGACGGCCGGGAGCTGCGCCTCGAGCTGCTCGGAGGCGGCGTCGCCGTCGCGGCGGCCCTTGACCGTGCCGTCCTCGACCGAGACCTCGGAGAGCAGGGTGACCTGCGGGACGCCCAGGCGCTCGGCGACCAGCGCCGGCACGACGCCCATGGTGCCGTCGGTGGAGGCCATGCCGGAGATGACCAGGTCGTAGCCGGCCTTCTCGATCGCCTTGGCCAGGACCAGGGAGGTGCCGATGGCGTCGGTGCCGTGCAGGTCGTCGTCCTCGACGTGGACGGCCTTGTCGGCGCCCATCGACAGGGCCTTGCGGAGCGCGTCCTTGGCGTCCTCGGGGCCGATGGTCAGAACGGTGACCTCGGCGTCGTCCGCGTCCTCCGCGATCTGCAGCGCCTGCTCGACCGCGTACTCGTCCAGTTCGGAGAGCAGACCGTCCACGTCGTCGCGGTCGACGGTCAGGTCATCGGCGAAGTGCCGGTCGCCAGTGGCGTCGGGCACGTACTTCACAGTGACAACGATCCTCAAGCTCACGCCGGCTCTCCTACTGCATCGTCATTTCCGGGCTGCCTCTTGCAGGCAGCATAGGCGCCTGAAGCGGCCGATCCCGGTCGGGGCGTCCGCGCGCTCCGACCGAAACATTACTCGTCAGTACACCCAGTTCATGCCCGCTAAGCAAGCGCTTTGAACTGTGACCTTCGCAACGCAGCGTAACCGGAATCCGACGGCCGCGCAGGACGAGGAGGCGTGATCAATCCCGCAGGCCGTTGAAGCGGCCCTGGTGATAGAGGAGGGGGCGGCCGGAGCCCGAGGGATCGCCGAGGACGACCTCGGCGAGCACGATGCGGTGATCACCGGCCGGGACGCGCCCGACGATCCGGCAGACCAGCCAGGCGAGCACGCCGTCGAGCACCGGTACGCCTTCCGGGCCCTCGCGCCAGGCGGTCGGCGCGCCGAAGCGGTCGGCGCCGCTGCGGGCGAAGGTGGCGGCCAGCTCGCTCTGGTGCTCGCCGAGGACGTGCACGCCGACGTGGCCGGCCTCGGCTATCGCGGGCCAACTGGAGGCGCCCGTACCGATGCCGAAGGAGACCATCGGCGGTTCCACGGAGACCGAGGTGAGGGAGGTGGCGGTGAACCCGACCGGGCCGGCGTCACCGCGCGCGGTGATCACCGCCACACCGGCGGCATGCCGGCGGAAGGCGGAGCGCAACAGGTCGGGGGAAGCGAGGCGAGGGGTGCCGAGTGCGGGCGTGGCCGTCATGGAGCTGTCCTTCTGCTGGAGGTCACGAGCTGGGCCGTCGGTGCTCAACGGCCCGGACAGGTGGCGCTCGCGGTGCGCGCGAGGTCCACATGGACCCGCTCATGGAGAAGGAGTTCGGTCGGCATACGGTCAGGCTGACGATAGGTGGCACGCACAGTCAAGTACGGTCCGGTATCCGGGAAGTGCCGCACCGCCTCCTGAGGGCCCCTCATACCGCCTCCCCCAGGGCCGCGATGACATCGGCCCTGCGGGGCTGTCCGGCCGCCCGCCGCACCACCCGGCCGCCGGCGTCGAGCACCAGCACGGTGGGCGTCTTCAGGATCTCCAGTTCGCGTACGAGGTCCAGGCGGGCCTCGGCGTCGATCTCGACGTGGGTCACGCCGGGGACCATTGCGGCGACCTCGCCGAGGACCCGTCGGGTGGCCCGGCAGGGCGCGCAGAAGGCGCTGGAGAACTGCACGAGGGTGGCCCGCTCGCCGAGCTCGCCGCCCAGCTCGGCCGCCCCGAGCCGCTTGCCGTCGTCCCGCCCGCGCACCCGCACTCTCCCGCTCCTCCGCTTGTGCAGCACTCCGTAGGCGCTCGCCACGGCGAGCACCGCCGCACACACCACCAGTCCGGTCATCATCTGCACAAGCATTCACGAGACTGCAAAGATTCCCGCCTCCCCGAAGGGTTTCCGCTGCGGAATGCTTGATTCATGGACATCGATGTGAGGGGGCCGCGCTTCGGGGCGGCCGTGACGACGGTCGTGCTGGCGGCGGCGCTCGTCACCGGCAACGCCTGGGTGCTGGGCTGGCAGACGCTGGTCTTCGCGCTCGGCGCGGCCGGGGGCGCGCAGCGCTCCCCGTACGGCTGGGCGTTCCGGACGGCGGTGCGTCCCCGCCTCGGCCCGCCGACGGAGTTCGAGGCACCGGAGCCGCCACGGTTCGCGCAGGCGGTGGGGCTGCTGTTCGCGGGGCTCGGTCTGGTCGGGTTCACCGTGGGGCCGGCCTGGCTCGGACTCGTCGCGACCGCGGCCGCGCTCGCCGCCGCCTTCCTCAACACGGTCTTCGGGTACTGCCTGGGCTGCGAGATGTTCCTGCTCGTGAAGAGGGCCACGGTACGGGCGGAGTGAAAAGGGCTTGACGATCCGAGGCGGGATGTACTCCGACGTGACGAGGATCTCGCCGCCGCGGGGCACCAGGACTGGCTACCCGTCCGTTCTTCGGGCACGATCTGCGAGACGCCGTAAACCTACGGCTGCGTAGCTTCCCGCCGGGAGCCCCTTTCCCGAGCAGAGCAGAAAGGGTCCGTCACGCCCATGGCAGAGTTGGTCTACCGTCCCGTCGTCGGATTCGCCAAGACGATGTTCAAGGTCTGGGACCTGAAGATCGACTGCCAGGGGTCGGAGAACATCCCGCGTTCGGGCGGCGCCGTGCTGGTGAGCAATCACATCAGCTATCTGGACTTCATCTTCAACGGCCTCGCGGCCCTGCCGCAGAAGCGCCTCGTGCGCTTCATGGCCAAGGAGGCCGTCTTCCGGCACAAGGTCTCGGGGCCGCTGATGCGCGGCATGAAGCACATCCCGGTGGACCGCAAGCAGGGCGAGGCGGCCTACGCCCACGCGCTGGACTCGCTGCGCTCCGGCGAGGTCATCGGCGTGTTCCCGGAGGCCACGATCTCGCAGTCCTTCACCCTGAAGAGCTTCAAGTCCGGTGCGGCCCGACTCGCCCAGGAGGCGGGTGTCCCGCTGGTCCCGATGGCGGTGTGGGGCACGCAGCGGCTGTGGACGAAGGGCCAGCCCCGCAACTTCAAGCGCAACCACCTGCCCGTCACCATCCGCGTCGGCGAGGCGGTCGAGGCACCTCGCGACCAGTACGCCGGTGCCATCACCCGCCGGCTGCGCGAGCGCGTCCAGGAGTTGCTGGACGCCGCGCAGCGCGCCTACCCGGGCCGTCCCAAGGGCCCGGAGGACTCCTGGTGGCTGCCCGCGCACCTCGGCGGTTCGGCGCCGACGACGGAGCAGCTGCGCGCGGCCGAGGCCCACTGAGGCCCGCGCGCAGGGCGCCGTACGACGGCCGACGGGACCCGGCGCGTGCGGCGCCGTCGGTCGGGCGGGGGTTCTGGCCGTCACCGGAGCGTGCACCTCGATGCGCACCCCAGGGCTGAACTTCTAGGGAAGTCAGGCGAGTTCGGCACCCGCGGCCGCCGATTCGGCGACCGGCACCGGTGCGAGGGTCTCCAGCAGGGAGGTGCCGGAGACCGTCCCCTCGGTGAGCCGGGTGCGGGGCCCCTGACGCCAGTTCCAGCGGCGGCAGGTCACCCCGGCGTCGTCGCACCGCACCACCTCGCCGGGCTCGGGGTGTTCGATCGCCTCTTCCCGGCCCGCGGGCAGGGCCGAACTCGCCGCGGTGGGACCGTCGACCAGGTCGTACGCCTCGATCGCGACATGGGTGAAGCCGGGTGCGAGGGCACGGACCTCGTTGGACACGGCGAGCGTGAAGGTCATCTGCCCCAGCCTCAGAGCGCGTCGGGGAGCGTCTTCCACAGGTAGGGCCGGTCCGGGGCCGCCTTCAGGGCGCGCAGGACGACCGGGTGCGGTTCAGCGTACAGGACCGGGTAGTCCAACTCTTTGGATGCCGGGTCGGGGATCCAGGCCAGCCGCTCACCGTCCAGGGAGAACCGCGCGTCCACGCCCGGTCTGTTGCCGCGGGGATCCTGGCGATGCCACGCACCATGGAAGCGGACGGCGACCAGACCGTGCACCGCATGGCCGCCCCGGTCGTCACCGAGGCGCTGATAGCAGAGCGCGGTAGGGATGTCCTCGGCCCGCAGCAGGGCGGCCAGCGCGTGGGACTTGGCGTAGCAGATGCCGGTACCCAGGCTCAGAACGTCGGAGGCGCGCCAGGTGACGCGGAGGTCACCGGAGTCCTGGGAGTGCGGGATGGCGTCCCGGACGAATTCGAACGCGGCACGCGCATACTCATACGAGTCGGATGCGTTCTCGGCGAGCCGGGCGGCCGCCTCCCGGACCACGGGATGGTGATGGTCGATGACCTCGTCGGCAGCCAAGTAGGCGGAAAGATCGGCGGTGTTCTGGATCAGCTCCATGCCCGCAGAGCATAGGAATGCGATCACCCGAGCGTCAATGACTTTTCAGGTGACCGCATATCTATGCAGGATGTGGCGTCAGCGCGCCATCTCCTCCTTGAGCGCCGCGACGAACAGGTCGACGTCCTCCTCCGTGGTGTCGAAGGAGCACATCCAGCGCACCACTCCGGCCGCCTCGTCCCAGAAGTAGAACCGGAACCGCTTCTGCAGCCGCTCGCTCACGTCGTGCGGCAGCCTGGCGAAGACACCGTTGACCTGCACGGGGTAGAGGATCTCCACGCCGTGCACCGCGCGGACGCCCTCGGCCAGCCGCTGGGCCATCTCGTTGGCGTGCCGGGCGTTGCGCAGCCACAGGTCCTTGGCGAGCAGCGCCTCCAGCTGCACCGAGACGAAGCGCATCTTGGAGGCGAGCTGCATGCTCATCTTGCGGATGTGCTTCATCTGCCTGACGGCGTCCTGGTTGATCACCACGACCGCCTCGCCGAACACCGCGCCGTTCTTCGTCCCGCCGAGCGAGAGGATGTCGACGCCGACCGCGTTGGTGAACGTGCGCATCGGCACGTTCAGGGAGGCGGCCGCGTTGGCTATCCGGGAACCGTCCAGGTGCACCTTCATGCCGCGGGCATGGGCGTGCTCGCAGATCGCGCGGATCTCCTCCGGGGTGTAGAGCGTGCCCAGCTCCGTGCTCTGGGTGATCGAGACGACCTGCGGCATCGCACGGTGCTCGTCCTCCCAGCCCCAGGCCTGCCGGTCGATCAGCTCGGGCGTGAGCTTGCCGTCGGGCGTGGGCACCGTCAGCAGCTTCAGGCCGGCCATGCGCTCGGGGGCGCCGCCCTCGTCGACGTTGATGTGCGCGCTCTCGGCGCAGATCACCGCGCCCCAGCGGTCGGTGACCGCCTGGAGCGCGACCACGTTCGCGCCGGTGCCGTTGAAGACCGGGAAGGCCTCGGCGGTGGGCCCGAAGTGGCTGCGGACGATCCGCTGGAGGTTCTCGGTGTAGTCGTCCTCTCCGTACGCCACCTGATGGCCGCCGTTGGCCAGTGCCAGGGCGGCCAGCACCTCGGGGTGGGCTCCGGCGTAGTTGTCACTCGCGAAACCGCGGACCAGCGGGTCGTGGTGGCGACGCGCGTCGGTCTTGGGAGGGTTCACGGCTTCTCGGTCAGCCACAGACGGGTTCCGTTCACTTCGGCGGGGGCCTTGCTCCAGACGCCCTCGATGGCCTCGGCCAGGTCCGTGACGTCCGTGAAGCCCGCGAACTTCGCGTTGGGGCGTTCGGCGCGCATCGCGTCGTGCACCAGCGCCTTCACCACCAGGATCGTAGCCGCGGAGGTGGGACCCTCCTCGCCCCCCGCCTTGCGGAAGTAGTCGGCCATGGCCAGCGTCCACGCCTCGGCCGCGGCCTTGGCCGCGGAGTAGGCGGCGTTGCCCGCGGTCGGTTTGCTCGCGCCGGCCGCGCTGATCAGGACGTACCGTCCGCGCTCGCTGCGCTGCAGCGCCTCGTGGAAGGCGAGGGAGGTGTGCTGCACGGTCTTGACGAGCAGCAGCTCCAGCAGGTCCCAGTCGTCGAGGCTGGTCTTCGTGAAGGTCTCACTGCCGCGCCAGCCGCCGACCAGGTGCACCAGCCCGTCGACCCGGCCGAAGTCCTTCTCGATGTGGGCCGCCCAGTCCCGGGTCGACTGCAGGTCGAGCAGGTCCACCGTGTCGCCGGTGACGGTGGCGCCACCGGAGGCGTACCGGGCCGCGTCCACGGCCTCCGACAGCCGCTGCGGGTCGTTGTCCGCCCCGACGACCGTCGCGCCGGCCTCGGCCAGTCGCAGCAGCGTCGCGCGCCCCGCGGGTCCGCCCGCGCCGGCCACCGCGATCACCGCACCGCTGAGAGCGCCGTTCCCCACCATGATCTTCCCCTTTGAAGCAGTGTTCCGGACGCGGTCGCTCACGCGGCGATCCGCTCGGCGCCGTCCGCCGTGATGCCCTTGGTGGAGGCGATCACATTCTTCAGCTTCTTGGACAGGGCCTCATAGAACATGCTCAGCGGAAACTCGTCCGGAAGCACGTCGTCCACGAGCTTGCGCGGCGGCTGGGTCAGGTCCAGGGCGTCCGGGCCCTTGGCCCACTTCGAGCCGGGGTGCGGGGCGAGGTAGGTCGCGACCAGCTCGTAGCCGGCGAACCAGTGCACCAGCTTCGGGCGGTCGATGCCGTCCCGGTAGAGCTTCTCGATCTCGGCGCACAGCTGGTTGGTGACCTGCGGGGCGCGCTCCCAGTCGATGGCGAGCTTGTTGTCGGTCCAGCGGACGACGTCGTGCTTGTGCAGGTAGGCGAAGAGCAGCTGGCCGCCGAGGCCGTCGTAGTTGCGGACGCGGTCGCCGGTGACCGGGAAGCGGAACATGCGGTCGAAGAGCACCGCGTACTGCACGTCACGGGCCTGCGGGACGCCGTCCGCCTGGAGCTTCACGGCCTCCTTGAAGGCGGTGAGGTCGCAGCGCAGCTCCTCCAGGCCGTACATCCAGAACGGCTGGCGCTGCTTGATCATGAACGGGTCGAACGGCAGGTCGCCGTGGCTGTGGGTGCGGTCGTGGACCATGTCCCACAGGACGAAGGCCTCCTCGCAGCGCTTCTGGTCGTGGACCATCGCGGCGATGTCCTCGGGCAGCTCCAGGCCGAGCAGGCCGACGGCGGCGTCGGTGACGCGGCGGAAGCGGGCAGCCTCGCGGTCACAGAAGATGCCACCCCAGGAGAAACGTTCCGGCGCCTCGCGCACGGCGATGGTCTCGGGGAAGAGCACGGCGGAGTTGGTGTCGTAGCCCGAGGTGAAGTCCTCGAACGTGATGCCGCAGAAGAGCGGGTTGTCGTAGCGGGTCCGCTCCAGCTCGGCCAGCCAGTCCGGCCAGACCATGCGCAGGACGACCGCCTCGAGGTTGCGGTCCAGGTTGCCGTTCTGCGTGTACATCGGGAAGACGACCAGGTGCTGCAGACCGTCCGTGCGGTCGGCGGCGGGCTGGAAGGCCAGCAGGGAGTCCAGGAAGTCCGGGACCTCGAAGCCGCCCTCGGCCCAGCGGCGCAGGTCCTTCACGAGGGCCTGGTGGTACGCGGCGTCGTGCGGGAGCAGCGGGGAGAGCTGCTCGACCGTGTCGACGACACGGTCGACGGCCGCCAAGGCGTCGGCCCGCTGCGGCGCACCGTCAGCGTCGAAGTCGATCGATCCATCCTTCGACTGCCATGGCCGGATCTGCTCCACGGCATCCTTGAGCACGGGCCAAGCCGGGTGCTCAACCACCCTGGTCAGCGAAGGAACCTGCTCCTCCGCACCGGCCTGCACAAGAATTTCCGTCATGTCCCATCCTCCACGGGAGAACCTCGCGTATGGACACCGTATGCATACCCCGTTTCTCCCAGCAAGAGGCAGCCCGGGAAATTATTCTGCCCAGCCCCTTGGTCACCGATGTTTTTCCTGCCGTAAACCGTGACCACGCTCACTTCCACTGCATCCTGCATGGGAACGGAGTGGCCGTGATCGGGTCAAACCGGACGGTCAAGGGTGTGGGGAATCGCCCACGCCCGGGTGACGGCGGGAGCGGATACCGGCCAGTGGGCGCCCGCCACGCGCTCCGATCACCCGCGCACATGCGGGTTCATCGTGGGTCCAGGCCATTAGGCTGCGACCCTGCCCGCGCGGACGACGGCGTCCGCCCGTCCCGCGCGTGCCGAGCCGCCGTCGACGGAAGCGAGTCGAACCTTGAACTTCCTTACCATCGGTCACCGCGGGGTCATGGGTGTCGAGCCCGAGAACACCCTTCGTTCCTTCGTCGCCGCGCACCACGCCGGCCTCGACCTGATCGAACTGGATCTGCATCTGAGCAAGGACGGCGCCCTCGTCGTCATGCACGACGCGGAGGTGGACCGGACGACCGACGGCTCCGGGCCGATCGCCGAGAAGACCCTGGGGGAGCTGCGCACCCTGGACGCGGGCCGCGGGGAGCGCATCCCGGTCTTCGAGGAGGTGCTGGACGCGGTGAGCACGCCGCTGCAGGCCGAGATCAAGGACGTGGCGGCGGCCCGGGCGCTGGCCGACGTGATGCACCGGCGGGACCTGGTCGGGCGCGTGGAGGTGTCCTCGTTCCACGACGAGGCGGTCGCCGAGATCGCCCGGCTGGTGCCGGGCGTGCGGACCGCGCTGGTCGCGAGCCGCTACGGCACCGACGTCGTGGACCGGGCCGTCGCCGTGGGCGCCGCGACCGTCTGTCTCGACATCCGCCGGCTCACCCTGGAGGTCGTCGAGCGCGCGCGTGCGGCCGGGCTGCGGATCATCGGCTGGGTGGTCAACACGCAGGACCATCTGCGGCTGGTCCGCGCGCTGGAGCTGGACGGGGCGACGACCGACTATCCGGAGATCAAGCGCACGGGCCGCTTCACCGCGTGACCCGGCGCCCGGTCCCCGGCGCGCACGTCACACCAGCGGCTTGAGCAGCAGCTCGAACTGCAGGTCGGCGCGCTGCGGGATGCCGAAGCGCTCATCGCCGTACGGGAACGGCGACATCCGTCCCGTACGGCGGTAGCCGCGGCGCTCGTACCAGGCGATCAGGTCCTCGCGTACGGAGATCACCGTCATGTGCATCTCGGTGACGCCCCAGGTCGCGCGGGCCAGGCGCTCGGCCTCCGCTATGACGGTCTTGCCGAGGCCCGCGCCCTGCAGGGTGGGGCTGACCGCGAACATGCCGAAGTAGGCGTGGTCGCCACGGTGTTCCAGCTGGCAGCAGGCGACGATCCGGCCGCCCTGCTCGACGGTGAGCAGCCGGCTGTCGGGCGACTTGATCACCTCCAGGACGCCCTCGGGGTCGGTGCGCTGACCGTCCAGGATGTCCGCCTCGGTGGTCCACCCGCCCCGGCTGGCGTCCCCGCGGTACGCCGACTCGACCAGGGCGACGAGCGCGTCGACGTCGGCGTCGGTGGCGTCACGGAAGGTGAGTCCGGTGGCGGCGGTGTCCATGGGGCGGTCTCCGATCTCGGGCGTGGCTGAGCCAGGGATGAGGGTAACCCTGCCACTAGGCTCCGCCTGCATGGTGCACGTACTCAGCGGCCGGACACTTCTGCGGCCCACCGACCCCGAACGTTCCCGCGTCTTCTACGGCGAGCAACTGGGGCTCGCCGTCTACCGCGAGTTCGGTACCGGCCCCGAGCGTGGGACGGTCTACTTCCTCGGCGGCGGATTCCTGGAGGTCTCCGGGCGCTCCGAGACCCCGCCCTCCCCCGCCGTCGCGCTCTGGCTGCAGGTCGAGAACGCGACGGCCGCGCACGAGGAGCTGCGGGCGAAGGGCGTCGAGATCGTCCGTCCGCCGGTGAAGGAGCCGTGGGGCCTGATCGAGATGTGGATCGCCGACCCGGACGGCACCCGCATCGCGCTGGTGGAGGTCCCGGCGGACCATCCGCTGCGCTACCGGCCGGGGATCTAGGGGGCCGGTGCCGTGCGGGGGGGTTCGGATGGCCGGGGCCGGGGACGCGGGCTAGCGTGCGGAAAGGAGCCCTCTCGCGCGGGAGAAGGTTGTCCTCCACGCAGCAGGCCGCTCCGGTTCCCCGCTCGGCGGATCACTCCGGCCCCACGGAGCAGACTGTTCCGGTTCTGCGGGCGGACCGCCCCGGCCGGAAGGAGCCGCCATGAAGTTCGACAGGCCGGTGACCGGCGGTCCCTGCTGGACCGAGCTGGGGACCAGCGACCTGGAGGGGGCCAAGCGCTTCTACACCGAGTTGTTCGGGTGGCGGCCGGAGACTGACCCGCGGCAGGAGGCGGGCGGGTACACGGTGGCACATCTGGGGGACGCGGCCGTGGCCGCCCTGAGCCCGCTGTACCAGGAGTCCCAGCCGGTGGCGTGGAACGTCTCCTTCGCGGTGGCCGAGGCGGACGCTGCGGTCCGGCGCGTGGAGGAGGCCGGCGGGACGGTGTTCCTCGGCCCGATGGACGTGTTCGACATGGGCCGGTTCGCGGTGGCCGCCGACCCGACGGGGGCGGTCTTCCAACTGTGGCAGGCACGGTCCTTCCCGGGCGCCGGACTGTTCAACGCGCCCGGCGCGCTCGGCTGGGTGGAGCTGGCGACCCGGGACACCGACCGGGCCCGGGACTTCTACACCTCGGTGTTCGGCTGGAGCGTCAACGCCTCGCAGTGGTACACGCAGTGGGGTGTGGACGGGGGCGACTTCGGCGGCATGGCCGACATGGCGGACCGGTTCCCGCCCGAGGTGCCGGCGCACTGGCTGCCGTACTTCGCGGTGGCCGACGTGGACGCGACGGCCGAGGTGGCGGCGGAGGCGGGCGGTGCCGTGGTCGTCGCTCCCGTCTCGGTGCCGGACGGGCCGCGCATCGCGGTGCTCCGGGATCCGCAGGGCGCGGCCTTCGGGGTGCACCGGGCGGGCGAGGAGGGCTGAGGCCCCCCGGCGGCTCGGTCCGGCCCCGCGGAGCGCCCGCTCCGCCGAAGGTACCGGCTTGCCCTGGAGCGCACTCCAATCCCTAGCGTCGAGCGCACGACCTGTTCGTTTCCGATCTGGAACGGAGCACACGTGCGGTACACGCTGTTCGGCAGGACCGGGATGCGCGTCAGTGAACTCGCGCTCGGCACGATGACCTTCGGCGAGGACTGGGGCTGGGGTGCCGACGAGGCCACCAGCGCCCGGATCCTGGACACCTACGCCGACGCGGGCGGCAACTTCCTCGACACCGCGAACAACTACACCTCGGGCAGCTCGGAGCGGATCCTCGGCCGGCTGCTGGCCGGGCGCCGTGACCGGTTCGTCCTCGCGAGCAAGTACACGTGCGGCACACGCGACGGGGACCCCAACTCCGCGGGCAACCACCGCAAGAACCTCGTGCAGTCGGTGGAGGAGAGCCTGGAGCGGCTGCGCACGGACCGGCTCGACGTGCTGTGGGTGCACGCCCGGGACAACTTCACCCCCGTCGAGGAGGTCATGCGCGCGCTGGACGACCTGGTGCGCTCCGGCAAGACGCTGTCCGTGGGCGTGTCGGACTGGCCGGCCTGGGAGATCGCCCAGGCCAACACCCTGGCCGAGCTGCGGGGCTGGACGTCCTTCGCGGGTTCGCAGCTGCGCTACAGCCTGCTGGAGCGGACCCCGGAGCGTGAACTCCTGCCGCAGGCACGCGCGTTCGACCTCGCGGTGTTCGCCTGGGCACCGCTGGCGTCGGGCAAGCTCACCGGGAAGTACCGGCGCGGGGAGCGCGGCCGGCTGGACACGCTCGGAATCGAGCCGGAGGCATGGGAGGAGGACGTCATCGGTGTCGTCCTGGACATCGCCGAGCAGTACGGCCGCAGTCCCGCGCAGGTGGCCCTGGCCTGGCTGCTGGGCCGTCCCGGCAACGTCGTGCCCCTCGTCTCGGCGACCGGGCCGGAGCAGCTGGCCGACAACCTGGCGAGCAGCGGTCTACGGCTGGACGCCGACGCGGTGGCCCGCCTGGACGAGGTGAGCGCGGTGCCGCTGGGATTCCCGCACGACTTCCTGCGCGAGCCGCCCATCACCCGCAACGTCTACGGCGACCGCTGGCAGGACATCGACGACCGCCGCTCGGCGTACCGCCGGACGGCGCACGAGGTCCTCTGACGGGCCCTAGGAGCGCAGCGCGCCCATCCTGCCCTCCAGGCGGCTCAGCAGCTCGGCCAGCAGGCCCGCGAGTTCGCCCTGTCCCTCGGGCGCCAGCACGGACAGGACGGCCGTCTCGTAGCCGAGTTGCTCGGGCAGGATGCCGTCGACCAGTTCACGGCCGGCGTCGGTGAGGCGGAGATGGGCCACGCGGCGGTCGCGGGTGTCACCGCGCCGCTCGACCAGCCCGCGCGCGGTCAGCTGCTTGAGCCGCTTGGTGACGGCGGCCCCCGAGGAGAACGTCTCCCGGGCCAGTTCCCCCGGGGTCAGTTCATGGCCGGTGCGGCGCAGCGCGCCGAGCAGGTCGAACTCGGGGCGGCTGAGACCGGCCCGGCGCAGCGGTGCGTCCTCGGCCTGCTGGAGGAGCGCGGCGCAGCGGTTGATCCGGCCGATCACCTCCATGGGCCCGGTGTCCAGCTCAGGGTGCACGGCCCGCCACTGCCGGACGACGCCGGCGACCGTGTCGCTGCGGGCGGCGCCGGCCGTGGCGGGTGTGTACGGCGTTCGTGCACCGGCCGCGACCTCGTGCTCGGGTCCCGCGCCGGGCGCGTCGCTCCCCGGCGCCGGTTCGCCGTTCCTCGCCGTCATGGCCGTATGTCCTCCGTCGTCCTGCCGGGGTCGTGGTCCTGCGGCACGAGGCCCTGGCGTCGTACCGTCGCGGCGAGCGTACGGTGTCCGGACTGCTCGGTGAGCACGACCCGCTCCTCGGGCAGGGCGCGCTGCCACCACTCGCCGGATGCGGCGTCGGCCGTGGCGCGCAGGTCGACCAGGGCGCCGGCGAGCGCGCGGCGGGCGGACTCCAGGGCACGCGGCGCGGGGTGCGGCTCGGCGAGCAGGCGGGCGGCGTCCTCGCGGGCGCGTTCCGCCGCGGTGAGCGCCTGTTCCAGGCGGTCACCGGCGCGTCGGTTGGTGACGGCGACGGCCGCGACGAAGCCGGCCAGCGCGCCGATGAGGGTGTCCGCGACGCGCTCGGTCATCAGCCGTCCCGGGTCCTGGGTGCGGGCGAACTCGGTGATGAGCAGGGCCATCGGGGTGACACAGACGCTGCCGAGCCAGTAGTTGCGGCCGATCAGCGCCTCGGCGCCGAAATTGAGGGCGAGGCAGCACAGCACCAGGGCGGCCGGGTGGAGATGGGCCAGCGGGGCGAGCGCGGCGAAGGCGAGGACCCCGACGAGGTTGCCGACGACGCGCTGGATGCCCCGGCTCCAGGTGAGGGTGACGTTGGCCTGGTAGAGGGAGGCCGCGGTGACCAGCGCCCAGTAGGGGCGGCCGACTCCGAGGGCGAGGGAGGCGTATCCGGCCAGGGCGCAGCCGATCGCGGTGCGTGCGGCGAGCGGTGCGAAGGGGGCGAGACGGTGCCGCAGCGGCCGTCGCGGCTGGGCGAGTTCGGCGTCCACCCCGAGCAGTTCGTCGGCGGACTCAGGCGGGGACGCCACGCGCGGGACCCGGCCGGTGCCGCGCAGTTCGCGGGCCCAGGCGCGCAGCCGTGCGGGGTCGGCGTCGGCGGGGGCGGCGAGGGTGACCTCGGCGCGGACGAGGAGGTGCTCGAGGGCGCGCCGGGTGCGGTCGGGGCGGGCGCCCGCGGCGAGCAGCGACTGCCAGGCGGCGTGGATGGCGGCGGCGGTCGCGGCGCGGGCCCGGGCGTGGCCGTCGGCGGTGCCGCGGGTTCCGGCGTACGCGGCGGCGGCGTTCAGGGCGGTCGCGGTGGCGCGGCGCTCGGGGCCGTGCGGGCGGAGCAGCCCGGGCGCCATGCCGACCAGCCAGGCCCAGGCGCCGGCCGCCAGGGCCAGCCCGACGTGTCCGGGTACCTGGCCGAGGGTCTGCGGCGCGAACAGCGAGGCGGAGCTGATGAAGGTCAGCACCACGTTCCCGGGCGGTCCGAGGCGGGTGGCGTCGCAGACGGTCTTCTGGGCGGCCGCCATGAGCGCGCCGACCGTGACGAGGACGACGGCGTCGGAGGTGAGCGACGCCGCGAGCAGGGACAGCGCGAGGCCGCCGACCATGCCGAGCACCACCCAGGCCAGGGTCCGGGCGCGGGCGGCGTAGGGCCGGTTGTGGCCGTAGAGGGCGCACAGCGAACCGGCCATCGTGTACATGGCGAGGTCGAGGCGGCCGAGTGCCAGCAGGGTCAGGTTCGGCGGGGCGACCGAGGCGACCACGCTCAGCGCGGGCTTGAACCAGATGTCGGAGGGCCGACCGAGGCGGAGTGCTCCGGCGAGGGGAAGACGGTGGGGGGTCGCACTGCTCATACCATCAATTTAGCATGTGTTTTACCCGTAAAGCATACAGGGACCGTGCTCCTCACCATGGGTGCTCCGCCGAATGCTCCCCGTGTACATCCTTGCGCTCGTGTGCGCTCCGCCTGCCCTGGGCATCGCACCCTCGACCGAGCGTCGAACGGGGAGGTGCGCATGCACGGACCGGTGTCGGCAGCCTGGCTGCTGGTCGCCCTGTGCGCGGCGACGGGGGCCTACTGCCTGCTGCGCATGCGCAGCGGCGTCGAGGAGCAGCGCCGGGCCGCGGGCGGCGAGGCGCTGATGGGTTTCGGGATGGCCGCGATGGCCGTACCGGCGGCGGCGTTCACCCCGCCGGGGTGGGCGTGGCCGGTGTACGCGGCCGTGTTCGGCGCGGCGGCGCTGCGCACCCTGTGGGCCGCGCGCAGCGGCCCGCACCATCTGCACCACCTGGTGGGCACGGCCGCCATGGTCTACATGGCGGTGGCGATGGCCGCGTCCCCACCCGCCGCGCACCATGCGCACGGTGGCTCCGGGGTGCCGTTGCTGACCGGTGCGCTCCTCGTGTACTTCACGGGTTACGTGCTGCTCTCGGGCGCCCGGCTCGTGCCCGCCGCCGTCGCGGCGACCGGCACGGCGACCGAGGCCGGTGCTGCGGTCGCCCGCTGGGGCGACCGCCCCGAGCTGGCGCGGGCGTGCCGGCTGTCGATGGGGATCGGGATGGTGGCGATGCTGCTGACGATGTGAACACCGGATGCCGGTGATGTGGAGTACCGGCATCCGGCGACGCGGGCCGCCGTCCCGTGACGCCGGGGCGCCGGATGCGCGATGTGCATGCGTTGCTTGCGTCACTTCGGTGCCGCGGACCGTACCCCTGAGCGGCTTCGCGCTCATAGGGTGCTGACCATGATGGTCCCCGTGGCCCTGCTGCTGCTCGGCGCCCTGACCGCCGTCGTCGCCCCGCGGCTGCTCGCCCGGGCCGACTGGCCGGAGCGCGAACCGGTCGTCGCCCTCTGGGTGTGGCAGTGCGTGGTGGCCGCCGTACTGCTGTGCTGCGCGCTGTCGATGACCCTCAGCGCGGCGGCGGCCTGGCAGGCGGTGCGCGGGCATGTGTTCGCCCCGGCGCCGAGCGGGGTCGCGGACGCGTACGCCCTCGGCGCCGCCGGTCCATGGGCGGCGACGACCGCCGTACTGCTCGCCTCGGGCGGCCTGTGGAGCCTTGCGATGCTCGTGCGCGAGGTCGTACGGGCCCGAGCCCGGCGGCGCGGGCGGAGGGCCGAACTCCTCGTGCGTGCCCCGCTGTTGCCGGGCGAGGAGCCGACGGGCGGCCGGCTGGTGGTGCTGGAGGGCGAGCGCCCCGACGCCTGGTGCCTGCCGGGCGCGGCACCCCGGCTGGTCGTCACCACCGGCGCGTTGCGCCGCCTGAAAGGACGTCGGCTGGACGCCCTGCTCGCCCATGAGCAGGGGCACGCGCAGGCACGGCACGACTGGCTGCTGCACTGCTCGGCCGCGCTCGCGGCCGGGTTCCCGCAGGTTCCGGTGTTCGCCGCGTTCCGTGACGAGATGCACCGGCTGGTCGAGCTGGCCGCCGACGACATGGCCTCGCGGCGCTGCGGACGGCTGACGACCGCGCTCGCCCTGGTCGAACTCAACGAGGAGCGGGGCGTGTTCGGGCCCGCCCCGACTCCGCACGCGCATGTGCCGCAGCGCGTGCACCGACTGCTGACCCCGCCGGACCGGCTGCCCGCACTGCGCCGGCTGCGCCTGACGGCGGCCGCCGCGCTCGTACCGGTGGTTCCGGTGCTGGTGGCGCTGGTCCCTGCGCTGCGGGCGGTGGGCTGACCCCCGCGACGCGAACGGCGAGCCGGAACCGGCGGCCACCCTCCGGCCGGCCGGTGTCGTACGGGCCGCGGCGTGTCGAGGCGGACTCCGCCGCCCTGCGGCTGGCCCCGTGGCCGCCCGGTCGGCGAAGATCGCGGCATGCACCATCGGCCCGCCACGCCCCCGTCGTCCCGTCCGCGCGCGCTGCGCACCGCGGCCCTCCTGGCCGCGGCCCTCGGCGCCTGTTCCGTACTGCTGCTGGTCCTCGTCGCCGTCCGGTGGCATCCGCTGCTCACCGTGGACGGCGACGTCTCCCGGACCACCCACCGCTGGGCGGTGCACGACCGGGAGGTCACCCAGACCTTCAGAGTGCTGACGGACTGGGTCTGGGACCCGCTGACCATGCGCCTGGTCTGCGCGGCGGCCGCGGTGTGGCTGGTGTGGCGGCGGGCGGCCTGGTGGACGGCGGTGTGGCTGGCGGTCACCTGCGCCCTGGCGACGATCGTGCAGCACTCGGTGAAGGCCGCGGTCGACCGGCCCCGGCCGGTCTGGCCGGACCCCGTCGACTCCGCCCACTACGCGGCCTTCCCCTCCGGCCACGCCATGACGGCCACGGTGGTCTGGGGCCTGTTGCTGTGGCTCCTGCACCGCCTCGGAGCGGGCCGCGTCCTGTGGCGTACGGCCGTTGCGGCGGCGCTGGTCTCGGTGGTGGGCGTGGGCGTGACCCGGGTATGGCTGGGCGTGCACTGGCTCTCGGACGTGGTCGGCGGCTGGCTGTTCGGGGCGCTGATGGCGGCGCTGGCCGTGGTGGCGTACGAGTGGCCGCGTGCCGGCCGGGCGGAACTGCCCAGGCAGCGGCCCGGGTAGAGTCCGGCCCATGACCGCCGTGCTGTTCGACTTCTCCGGGACGCTGTTCCGCGTCGAGTCCGCCGAGTCCTGGCTGCGTGGGGTGCTGGACGCGACCGGCCTCGCCCTGCCCGAGCCCGAACTTGCCGCGACGGCACGGGCGTTGGAGGAGGCCGGGGCCCTGCCGGGCGGTGCGGCGCCGGTGGAGGTGCCGGCGGACCTGGCCGGTGTGTGGGAGGTGCGGGACGAGAGCGCGGAACTGCACCGGGCCGCCTACACGGGCCTGTCCCGGCGGGTGCGACTGCCCGACCCCGCTCTGCACGACGCGCTGTACGAGCGGCACATGTCCCCCGCCGCCTGGTCCCCGTACCCGGACGCCGCCGAGGTGCTGAGCACCCTGCGCGAGCGCGGGATCGGGGTGGGCGTGGTCAGCAACATCGGCTGGGATCTGCGCCCGGTGTTCCGCGAGCACGGGCTCGACTCCTATGTGGACGCGTACGTGCTGTCGTACGAGCACGGCGTGCAGAAGCCGGACCCGCGGCTGTTCTCGGTCGCCTGCGAGGCGCTGGGCGTCGATCCGCGGCAGGCGCTGATGGTCGGTGACAGCAGGGCGGCGGACGGCGGCGCCGCCGCGCTCGGCTGCCGTGTGCACTTCGTGGACCACCTGCCGGTGAGCCGGCGGCCCGACGCGCTGCTGCCGGTGCTGGACCTGGTGGGCTGACCGCGCGAACGCGGGGCATGCGACGCCGCGTTCTCGATGGTCATCGCCGTTCCCCTGGCCCGCTACGGCACCCCTTGCTCATCGGTACGACGTTCGCGCGCCCATGCGATCATCGCCGGATGAACCGCCTGCACTTCCGCCTCGCCGACACCGCCGACCTCACGGCCCTCGTCCGCCTGCGCGACGAGGCCGCTCGCTGGATGGTCGCCCGGGGCATCACCGGGCAGTGGCGGCCGGGCGAACTGGGCGAGGACCACTTCCGCCGGGTCATGACGGGCGGAGAGGTCTGGCTGGCCGAGGCCGGCGGTCGCGTGGCCGGGGCCTGGGAGCTGTGGTGGGCGGACGAGGACGCCTGGGGGCCGCAGCCGCCGGTGGCCGGCTACGTGCACCGGCTCATGGTCGACCGCGACAGCGCTCCGCCCGGGGCGGGGCGGCTGCTGCTGCGAGCCGCCGAGCGGCGCGTGGCCGCGGCGGGGCGGACGGCGGTACGCCTGGACTGCCTGGCCGGCAACGCGCGCCTGAACGCCTACTACCGGGACGCCGGCTACCGGGTCGTCGGCCACAAGGCCGGCAAGCCGCAACCGGGCGGTGCGCCGAAGTCCTTCACACTGCTGGAGAAAGCCGTTGTGGCCGACGGCGAGCGGGAGGTGCGGCGGGACGGGTAGGGGGCCGGGGCCGGTGACCGCCCGCCGGCCCCGCGCCGTCCGCCTGAGACGATCCCCCGCGTCGCCCCAGACGGACGGCAGCTCTCGGCCGGCGCCGCGCACAGCGGTGCCCTCCCGCGGTGAGTATAGTTGGCTGGCAGCCAGTCAACGCAGGAGTTACAGGATGTCCCCGCGCAGCGCCTCGGTCAATGAAGAGTTGCGGCGGCGTTCCCGGGAGCGGTTGCTGCACGCCGCCGTGGAGTTGGTCGGCGAGAACGGGTTCGAGGCCACCACCCTGGGCGACATCGCGGACCGCGCCGGTTCGGCGCGCGGGCTGGTGTCGTACTACTTCCCCGGCAAGCGCCAGCTCGTGCAGTCGGCCGTGCACCGGTTGATGCACCGCACGCTGGAGGAGGCGCTGGAGCGGGAGCCGTGCACCGAGGACGGCCGGGAGCGGCTCGCCCGGGCCATCGACGCGATCCTGGGCCTGGCCCGGGACCGGCCCGTGCTCATGCGCCAGCACATGGCGGGGATGCTCCAGGCCGAGGGCTTCGTGCAGTGCGTGGAGCAGCGGCGGCTGTCGGAGCTGCTCAGCGACACCGTAGCCCGGTACGGCTCGCAGGACGTCCCGGCCGACTATCCGATGCTGCGTGCCCTGCTGATGGGCGCTGTGTACGCGGCACTGGTGCCCGGGGCGCCGATGCCCGTCCCGACGCTGCGGGCCGAACTGTTCCGGCGATACGGGCTCGACTGGGAGCTGGGCATGCCGCCGAAGAGCGGCGCGGAGGCGGGGGCGCCGGAGCGGGACCAGGACCTGTCCCGGTTCTTCGCGACGGAGGAACGCCCGAGCCGGCCCTGAGGACCCGCGCCACGCAATCGCATGATCACACCGCCCGTGCTCGGGGGTCACCCCGCCGGCCCCTGCCGTCACGGGCCCGGCAGTGCCATGCTGGAGACGTCCGCACACCACTCTCCTTCGGGCAAGGAGCACCGCTGTGCTGCGAGTCGCCGTCGTCGGTTCCGGGCCGAGCGGGTGCTACACCGCCCAGAGTCTCGTCCAGCTGGACTCCGGGGTGCACGTCGACGTCCTGGACCGGCTGCCGTGTCCGTACGGCCTGGTCCGTTACGGCGTCGCCCCGGACCACGAGAAGATCAAGTCCCTCCAGGGCAGTCTGCGGACGGTGCTGGAGCACGAGCGGGTGCGGTTCCTCGGCGGGGTCCGGGTGGGCGGTCCCGGCGGCCTGCCGGTGGAGCGGCTGCGGGAGCTGTACCACGCGGTGGTGTACTGCGTGGGCGCCGCCACCGACCGCCGGCTCGGCGTCCCGGGCGAGGAGCTGCCGGGCAGCTGGTCGGCGACCGAGTTCGTGTCCTGGTACAGCGCGCACCCGGACGCGGCCGACGCGGGGTTCCTGCGCGGGGTGCGGTCGGCGGTGGTCATCGGGGTGGGCAATGTCGCGGTGGACGTCGCGCGGATGCTGGTCAGGGGCGCCGCCGAGCTGCGTCCGACGGACATCCCGCAGGCGGCCCTGGACACCCTGGCGGCGAGCGGGCTCGGCGAGGTGCACATGGTGGGCCGGCGCGGTCCGGCGCAGGCCCGTTTCACCACGAAGGAGCTGCGCGAGCTGGGTGTCCTGCCCGGCACCGAAGTGGTCGTGGATCCGGCGGACGTGACGGCGGACCCGGTCGACCCCGCCGCGCTGCCGGCCGTGCAGCGCCGCAACATGGAGGTGTTGCGCGGCTGGGCGGCACAGCCCCCGGCGACCGCACAGCGGCGGATCCGGCTGCGCTTCTTCCTGCGGCCCGTCGAACTGCTCGCGGAGAAGGGCCGGGTGGGCGCCGTCCGCTTCGAACGGACGGTGCCGGACGGGCTCGGCGGGGTGACGGGCACGGGCCGGTACGAGGACGTGCCCGCCCAGTTGGTGCTGCGGTCGGTCGGCTATCGCGGGGTACCGCTGGAGGGGCTGCCGTTCGACGCGTCGACCGGCACGGTGCCGCACGTGGCGGGGCGGGTCCTGCGCGACGGCGTCCCCTCCCCGGGCGAGTACGTCTCCGGGTGGATCAAGCGCGGCCCGACGGGTGTCATCGGCACCAACCGGCCCTGCGCGAAGGAGACGGTGCTCTCCCTGCTCGCCGACGCCCCCGGACTGGCCCGTGAGGACGTGCCGGCGGATCCGGTCGCGGCACTCCGGGAGACGGGCGTCGAACCCGTCCCCTGGAGCGGGTGGCTGTCCATCGAGCGGGCCGAGGCGGCGCTGGGGGCCCGGCTCGGGCGGAGCGTGGTCAAGCTGGCCGACTGGGACGCGCTGCTCGGGGCCGCGCGGTCGTCGTAGTCCCGGCTCTTCGGCCACCTTCCGGGGAAGCCCGGTTCAGGTTCGGGGCCCGTCGCCGAGCCGGAGGGACTGGCGGTCGGCGGCGGCGAGAAGGCTGTCGAGCAGCCCCGGGAAGAGGCCGTCCAGGTCGTCCCGTCGCAGGGCGTTCATCTTGGCCGTACCGCGGTAGACCTGCCGGACGACGCCGCTCTCCCGCAGCACCCGGAAGTGGTGCGTGGTGGTCGACTTGGTCACCGGCAGCTCGAAGTCCGAGCAGGACAACTCGGCGTCATCGGCGGCCAGTTCGCGGACGATGCACAGGCGCATCGGGTCGGAGAGGGCGTGCAGCACGGCCTCCAGCCGGATCTCCTCCCGCTCCGGGTGCGGCAGCGCCCGGCCGGTGGTGGCGGTGTCGGTCACGGCGGCAGCCCTTCGTCGCGGAGTTCTTCGGCCACGCCCATTGTACGAGAGGCTTCGTAGTTTGACATTTCTCGTAGTACGAGGGTTATCGTACGAGCCGACCACCGGTCCCGTGACGAATGGAGTCCGTCGTGAGCGCGCTCTTCGAGCCCTTCACCCTGCGCGAAGTGACCATCCCGAACCGGGTGTGGATGTCACCGATGTGCCAGTACTCGGCCGAACCGGAGGGCCCGCTGACCGGCGCGCCGCACGACTGGCACTTCGCGCACTACGCCGCGCGCGCCACGGGCGGCACCGGGCTGATCATGACCGAGGCCACCGCGGTCTCCGCGGAGGGCCGGATCTCCCCCTACGACCTCGGCCTGTGGAACGACACACAGGTGGAGGCCTTCCGCCGGATCACGCGCTTCGTCGCCGCCCACGGCTCGGTGCCCGCGGTCCAGCTCGCGCACGCGGGCCGCAAGGCCTCCACCGACCGGCCGTGGCAGGGCGGCGCGCCGGTCGGGCCGGAGGCCCACGGCTGGCAGCCGGCCGCCCCGAGCCCGGTGCCCTTCGCCGAGGGCCACCCCGTACCTACGGAGTTGACGGTCGATCAGATCGAGGAGATCGTCGGGCAGTTCGCGGCGGCGGCCCGCCGGGCGCTGGCCGCCGGCTTCGAGATCGTCGAGGTGCACGGCGCCCACGGGTACCTCGTCAACGAGTTCCTCTCCCCGCACTCCAACCGCCGCACCGACGCCTACGGCGGCTCGTACGAGAA
This sequence comes from Streptomyces sp. NPDC031379, assembly GCF_055569615.1. Classification (NCBI taxonomy): domain Bacteria; kingdom Bacillati; phylum Actinomycetota; class Actinomycetes; order Kitasatosporales; family Streptomycetaceae; genus Streptomyces; species Streptomyces sp. NPDC031379. The sequence continues at coordinate 408,554 of NZ_JBVIIT010000003.1, forward strand.
CCGCACACGGTTCGCCCTCGAGGTCGTCGACGCCGTGCGGGAGGTGTGGCCGCAGGACAAGCCGGTGTTCTTCCGCATCTCGGCCACCGACTGGCTCCAGGACGAGGGCTGGAGCACGGAGGACACGGTCCGCTTCGCCCGCGACCTGCACGCCCACGGCGTCGACCTCCTCGACGTCTCCACCGGCGGCAACGCCTCCGGGGTGACCATCCCGACCCGGCCCGGCTACCAGGTCCCGTTCGCCGCCCGGGTGAAGGCCGAGACGCCGCTGCCCGTCGGCGCCGTCGGCCTGATCACCGAGGCGGAGCAGGCCGAGAAGATCATCGCCAACGGTGAGGCCGACGCGGTCTTCCTGGGCCGCGAGCTGCTGCGCAACCCTTCCTGGGCCCGGCAGGCGGCCCGCGATCTGGGCGGCGAGGTGCCGGTGCCGAACCAGTACCACCGGTCGGTCTGAGCCGGGCAGCCGCCCGCCGAGGGGGGGGGGGGGGGGGGGGGGGAGGGGGGGGGAGGGAGGGGGGAGGGGGGGGGGGAGAGCGATGGGTGGCAGACCGGAAGGGGGGGAGATGGGGGGTCA